>JACZYA010000048.1 GCA_022571295.1 Acidobacteriota bacterium
GATGTGCTGGTCGAAAAGCCCATCGCCGGCTCACTGGCGGAAGCGGACGAATTAATTCGGGCCGCCGAGCAAAACCGGCGCATCCTACAGGTGGGGCACACCGAGCGGTTCAATCCGGCTGTGCGGGCGGCGGCGGGGATTGTTACCCGGCCGCTGTTTTTCGAGGTGCACCGGATGGGGGTTTTCTCCGGACGCAGCCTGGACGTGGACGTTGTCTTTGACCTGATGATTCACGACCTGGACATTGTGCTGAGCTTGGTGGCGGCGCCGGTGGAGCAGGTGCACGCCGCCGGTATTCCGGTTTTGAGCTCGAAAGTGGATATTGCCAGCGTGCGGTTGGAGTTCGCCGACGGGTGCATCGCCAACCTGACCGCCAGCCGGGCCAGCACTGAAAAGGTGCGCAAGCTGCGCTTCTTCCAGCCGCACGAGTACGTTTCGGTTGACTACGCGCGGCGGGATTGTCTGGTGATCAGCCTCGACCAGGAAGCGGCGGCGGCGGCGGCGCGGGGTGTGCCGCCGAGCTTGCCTGCCGGGCTGCAATTCCGCAAACTAGAGGTCGAGCAGGAAGAGCCGTTGCACGCCGAGTTGCGGGCTTTTGCGCAGGCGGTGCGCAGCCGCCAGCCCGCCCCGGCCAGCGGCACGGAAGGCCGTCAAGCGCTGGCGCTGGCTGAGCAGGTGGCCGCCGGGATTGCGGCCCACGGGCGCAAGGTGCAAGCCGCGCTCGCATCCACTCGCGCCTAGCAGGGGAGAGCTGTGCTACGCAGAGTAGAAGAGGCAGGAAAGCGGGAAGCGAATGGCTACTGCGACTGAACTGGAACTGCTGGTCAAGTGGGACGAGCGGGGCGAATACACGCGCCGACGTGAAGCTGTGCTGGGCGCGGGGGTGTTGCACCTGGCGTTCGTCATCGGAGTGCTGATCAGCCCCAAGCTCTTTCCGTTCCAAGTGTTGGCGGTGGCGCAGGCGGGCGTGGATGAAATTCCCGAGTACACCATCATCTACATCCCGAATCCCGAAGCCATGCCCGACCTGCAGCCGAATACACCCAGCGACCTGACCGAGGAGGAAAGCCGGCGGGCGGTGATCCGCTCTCCGCTGGCGGTGGACTCGGAGGAGTTGCGGCGGATGTTTGGTCTCCCGCCCACACCCACGCCGGAGGACCCCTCGCAGGCGCTGGCGCTGCCGATGCTCCCCAGCCCGGAGGAGACCAGCGGGGAGGGGGCCGGCCTGGGAGAGGGGCAGGAGGCGCTGGGCGCAGAGAGCGACGCTGCCACCGAACCGCTGGAGCCGGAGGAACCGCAGCTCCGCCAGCAGCCCATTCTGGAAGATGTCCCCCGCCCGCAGCAGAACAGCGACTCAAGTTTGGGGATTCCTCTGCGTTCGCCCGGCCAGGCGATCGAAGAGTCGCTTCGCCAGGGAGCGGGCACCCAGGGTTTCTCGACGCCCGGCGGCAGGTATGCCGGGCCGGCCAAGCCCAATCTCCGTGCCACCTATCCGCAAATTCTCTCCGACACGCGCGGGGTGGACTTCGGGCCCTACCTGATCCGTCTGCTGGCGGACGTGCGCCGCAGCTGGTACGCCGCCATCCCCACCTCGGTTCGCTGGGGCGAGCAGGGCCGGGTGGTGATTGTCTTCACGATCCTGGAGGAGGGCGACGTCCCCCGCGATCACCCCGAGGTGGTGGCTTCTTCCGGCCGCTCCCACTTGGACCGGCCCGCGCTGGCGGCCATCCGCGGCGCGCAGCCCTTCCCGCCGCTGCCGGAAGAATTCACCGGCGACCACATCGTGATGCAGTTCACCTTCCTCTACAATCTTCCCATTGACTACACCGGGCAGTAGCCGCCGGTGAAACGCGAGCACACACAACTGGCGGGGCTGCTGGTGCTGCTGGGAGTGTTGCTGCTGCTGACCGTGCTGCGGTATTGGAGAGTTGTCTTCCCGTGAGCGGCGCTTCTCCCCTGGTGGTGCTGGTGGGGCCGACGGCCAGCGGCAAGTCGGCGCTGGGAATTTTTCTGGCACGGGCGCTGGGCGGGGAAGTGCTGGTCTGCGATTCCGCTCAGGTCTATCGCCACTTCGACATCGGCACCGGGAAGGTGACGCCGGCGGAGCAGGCGGCGGCGCCCCATCACCTGCTGGATTTGTGCGAGCCTACCGAGACCTTCACCGCCGGCGATTACATGCGTCGGGCTCGGTCGGTGCTGGGCGAAGTGGCGGGGCGCGGGCGCTTGCCGATTGTCACCGCCGGGACGGGGCTCTACCTGCGGGCTTTGCTGGAGGGGCTCTCGCCTTTACCGCCGCGGTCGGAGGAGCTGCGGGCGCGTCTGCGCCTGCTGGCGGAGGCGCGGGGCAGCGAGCATCTGCACCGGCTGTTGGCGCGGGTGGATGCAGAGTCGGCGCAGGCCATCGCCCCGCGCGACACGCCCAAACTGGTGCGGGCGTTGGAGGTCTGCTTCCTGGCGCGGCGGCCGCGCAGCGAGTTCTTCCGCGCCGGGCGCGATCCCTTGCAGGGGTATGCGGTGGCCAAGCTGGGCTTGCGGCCCGACCGGCAGGCGCTCTACCAGCGGATTGAGGCGCGGGTGGATGCGATGCTGGACGCCGGCTGGCTGGAGGAAACTCGCCGCCTGCTGGAGGCGTTTCCCGCCGGGGCCAAGCCCTTCGGCTTCCTGGGCTACCGGCAACTGGCGGCCCAGCGGCGGGGTGAGTTGTCGTTGAAGGACGCCATCAAGCAGACCAAGCACGAGACCCGGCAGTACGCCAAGCGGCAAATCACCTGGTTTCGCAAAGAACCGGGAGTGGAGTGGCTGGACGGCTTCGGAGACGAAGCAGCGGTGCAAGCCGCCGCGCTCGACCGGCTGCGGTAGGCAGGTCTGCCTGCCGCAGGCGACGAAGAATCTCATCAGCCGCTAAACCGTAGGCTGGGATTCTTCGCTGCGCTCAGAATGACAGAGAGGTACAGAGCCTGCCCGGTTCTGCTTGGGCAGCGGTTGTGCTGAGCCTTGTGTCATTCCGAGGAGCCCGCCTCAGGCCTGCCTGCGCCTGCCTGCCGTAGGCAGGGTAGGCAGGGTAGGCAGGCGGGCGACGAGGAATCTGCTTGGCGGTTGTTTCGGGCAAGCAGATTCTTCGCTGCGCTCAGAATGACAGGGTGGGTGCTCAGAATGACAGGTAGGGTCGTCGGAATGGCAGGAGGGCTGGCGTTTTTCGCCTGCCTACGGCAGGCAGGCACCTGCCCTTCGGCTTCGCTCAGGACAAGCTGCCGGGCGGAAAAGCGGCACAAACGCCCCGTGGCATCCCTCGGCTCCGCTCGGGACAAGGGTGCCCCCGCTGTACAACACGGGGCAGGCATGGGGCTCGGCGCGAACTTCCCATTTTCAAAATGACCCTCTACCCGTGGGCTGAACGGGAGTTATTTATTTCGGCTCTTTCACTCCGTCGCTGCGGCGGCTTGCGGTTGCGCTTGGCTGCGGATGCAGCGTCCCCAGCCCGCCAGTGCCTGGTCGAGCTTGCCGCTGATCTCCTGGTTCTCCGCCTGGACTTTTTCCCTGAGCCCGTCCGCCAGTTCTTTAGTTGCCAGGCATTGGTGCAGATCGGTTTCCTGCGCTTGCAAAGCGGCTGCCTGGGCCGGTCTGGCCTGGAACAACCACAGCCCCAGCCAGAGCAGAGTCGCCAGCACAAAGCCGGCAATGAACGAAACGAATAATTCGCCTACCCAGCCCCCGCCGGTATTCATGTATTTGGTCGGTCCCCTCATGTCCCTTCCCTCCCCACGAAATTGGGCCAGATTCTACCAGAAAATGACTTGAATGGAACTCTGAGCCAAAGCGAAGAGGAAGGAGCTCCTTTCCCAGCGGCGGGGGCCGCTGGGCTGGACATGATTTATGAAGGGCGAGCATCAACCTGCTCCGGAATTTTGATTCAGGTAATCTCCCTGCGTCCAACCCGGTGGCCTGTCCTGAGCGGAGTCGAAGGGCCCTTGCCACCGGGACTCCGCGTTCTCTCCCGGCAGGCTGACGGACAGATGCATCGTGGCAGCAACACTGTTTTGACTCACTGCCAGGCTTCTCAGATGGAGCTATCAAGGCTCGCCACCCAAATGGCAGGCTATAATGGCCTCGATGAAAGCGACGCATAACGTGGATACGGCGGAGCGGGTGCTGCTGGTGGGGGTGGAGTTGCCACGGCGCTACCGGGGCAGTTCGCGCGAGCGGATGGACGAGCTGAGCGAGTTGGCGGCGAGCGCGGGCGCGAAAGTGCAAGGCCGCTTCGCGGCGGCCCGCGAGCGTCCCGACGCGGCCACACTGCTGGGGCGCGGCCAGTGCGAAAGGCTGGGCGAGGAAGCCGCCGCCCGCGAGGCCGGGCTGCTGATCTTCGACCACGACCTGACCCCCACCCAGCAGCGAAACCTGGAGGAGGCGACCGAGCGCCGGGTGATTGACCGGACGCAACTTATCCTGGACATCTTCGCGCGGCACGCGCGCTCGCACGAAGGGCAGTTGCAGGTGGAGCTGGCGCAGTTGAATTACCTGCTGCCGCGCCTGAGAGGGCGCGGGGTGGAGATGTCGCGCCTGGGGGGCGGCATCGGGACGCGCGGGCCGGGCGAAACGCAGTTGGAGACCGACCAGCGGCGCATCCGGCGGCGCCTTCGCAAGGTCCGAGAGGAGCTGGAAGCCGTGCGGCGCCGACGGGCGCAGCAGCGCCGGCTGCGGCAGGGGGTGCCGCTGGCCACGGTGGCCCTGGTGGGCTACACCAACACCGGGAAGTCCACCTTGTTCAACGCGCTGACACACGCCGCGGTGCGCGTTTCTTCGGCCATGTTCGCCACTCTTGATCCTACCGTGCGGGCGGTGGAGCTGGGGTCACGGCGGCGGGTGCTGCTGTCGGACACGGTGGGGTTTATCCGCGACCTGCCGCCGGGATTGGTGGCGGCGTTTCGGGCTACGCTGGAAGAAGTGCGGGAAGCGCACCTGATTTTGCACGTCAGCGACGTCTCCAATGCGTTACACGGCGAGCAGGACGAGGAAGTGGGAAAAGTGCTGGCCGAATTGGGCGTGGAGGAGACGCCGCGGCTGCACGTCTTCAACAAAATTGACTTGCTGGGCGAAGAACGCGCGCAGTTGAAAAATTCTGCTCGCTCGGTTTTTGTTTCTGCCCTTGATGGTCAGGGACTGGAGGGGTTGCGCGAGCGGATGGACGCTTTGCTGCCGCTGGACCGGCCGGTGCGAGTGACCTTGCGGCTTTCGTCGGCGCAGGGTCGGGAGCGTGCGCTGGTACACCAGCGCGGGCGCGTGCTGCGGGAGGAATTTGTGGAGGGTGCGGTGCTGATCGAAGTGGAATTGCCCGAATCGGTGGCGCTGCAATTGGAGCCATTCGCAGTACGAGCTTAGGTTTGGCCCGCTTGGTGCCTGCGAATGAGCTTGGTTGGTCGCAGGAGGTTCCGCGTTGGCGGGGTACTGTTGGGCTCTCGTAACACCCTCATGTAGAGGGACTTCCGGTTGTGGAAAAAATTGTGGAATTTAAATCCCGTTGTTTCGGGCGCTTCCTAGGCTTTCCAGAGCACTTCTGGAGGGGCGGCGGACAGAGCCGCTATTCCTATCAGAATCAACAAGATACAATAAACTCTATTTCGCGGTGGCTTCTGGGCCGACAGTTTTCGATTGCCAAACAGGTTTCAGAGTCCGGAAGTTTTGCACAAATCCAGTGCTTCTCAGATTCGTTTGACACTGTTCGCAAGCGGTGGGTATAGTGCATTCGGGGAGGGTCGATTGCCCGACGGTGGGGCCGGGCGACCCTCTAGAGGGCGTTACAATGCGTTTGAACCGGCGTTATGAATCTTCCAAATAGCCTGACTCTCCTCCGAATCTTCCTCGTACCCCTGCTGGTGGCGGTGCTGCTTACGCGGGTGGAGAATTTCGAGCTTTGGGGGGTGGCCATCCTGCTGGGGGCGGCTTTGACCGACTGGTTGGACGGGTACTTGGCCCGGCGCAGGGGACAGGTTACGACCTTGGGCGTCCTTCTGGATCCCATCGCGGACAAGTTGCTCATCATCGCCGCTTTTGTCAGCTTGGTTGAGCTGGACTTGGCCCCGGCCTGGATGGTGGTGATTATCGTGGGGCGGGAGATCGCGGTGCTGGGCCTGCGCACCATTGCCGCCGCAGAGGGCTTCAGCATCGCCGTCTCTGAGCTGGGCAAGGCCAAGATGGCGCTGCAAGTCTGCGCCGCCACTCTCCTGATCCTGGTCATCCGCTATCCTGGCCTGCGCACCTGGGGCACGGTAGTGCTGTGGTTGATGGTCCTTTCGGCCCTCATCAGCGCCGCGCAATACTTTGCCAGCTTCTGGCGGAATGTGGACGAGCGGGTCAAGGAGCGTGGACGGCTGCACCTCCTGCGGCGGCACAAGAAGCAGGATGTCGCCGCTCAGTAGAGAAGAGCAGCGTTGGCTACTGGAGTTGGCGCGGCGGGCGATTGCTGCCCAGTTTTCCGCTGCGACCCTTGATCTGGCTGAGGTCAGTAAGCAGTCCTTGTCGCCGCCGGTGCGCCAGCCCGCCGGTGCTTTCGTCACGCTAAACCGGCAGGGGGAATTGCGCGGCTGCATCGGCGCCATCCAGTCGCAGAAGCCGCTGTTTCAAACCGTGGCCGGGTGTGCCTTGGCGGCTGCCTTTCGCGATGCGCGCTTCCCGCCGCTCCCCCGCGAGGAGTTGGAGGGAGTCGAGATCGAGATTTCCGTTCTTTCTCCCTTGTTTGCTATTCGTCCGGAAGAGGTGCGGGTAGGCGAGCACGGGCTGCTGGTCACCCAGGGCTTCCAGCGCGGGCTGCTGTTGCCGCAGGTGGCTTCTGAACACGGTTGGACCCCGGAGCAGTTTCTGGAAGAGACCTGCGCCAAGGCCGGGCTGGCGCAGGACGCCTGGAAAAAAGGCGCGCGGCTGGAAGCCTTTACCGCCGTCGCTTTCTCGGAGGCTGGGGAACTACCTCGCCGGCACTCCGACAGCCCTCAAGCCTAGCCTCCCCGACCTTCTCCAACCAAGCCTTGACAGTAATACAACTCTGGGTAACTATATCGCATCTCGATATATCAGGGGCGGATAGTTCCTGGATAAAGACCGGAGGAGAAATGCGGAAATCTCAGCGCGACCCTAATTCCTTGCTGCCGCTGACCCCGGCAGGGTTTCACATCCTGCTGGCGCTGGCCGACGGCGAGAAGCACGGTTACGCCGTCATGCAGGAGGTCGCCAAGCGGAGCCAGGGCAAGGTGCGGCTGGGGCCGGGCACGCTCTACGGCTCCATCAAGCGGATGCTCAGCGAAGGGTTGATTGAGGAGTCCGACGAGCGCCCCGACCCCGAGATGGACGACGAGCGCCGCCGCTACTATCGCCTGACCGAGTTCGGCCAGCGGGTGGCCGAGGCCGAGGCCGAGCGTCTGGCGGGGCTGGTGGACGCCGCCCGCGCCAAGATGCTCCTGCGCCACCTCAAGCCTGCTTAACGCTTGTAGCGCCGAGCCTCGTGCCTGCCCCGTGTTGTACAGCGGGGGCACCCTTGTCCCGAGCGGAGCTGAGGGATGCCACGGGGAGCTATCGGGTAGGGCAGGGGTTTATCCCCTGCCGCTCTGAGTTGAGGTTGCGATGATGAAGAAGAACCACTCGCGTTCCGAGCGCATCTTTCGGGCGCTACTGCGGGCATTCCCGTTCGACTTCCGCTGGAAGCACGGGCGCGAGATGGAGCAGATGTTCCGGCAGCGCCGGAAGGAAGAAGAACGCCAAGGAGGCGCGATGGGCACGTTGAAGCTGTGGTGGGAGACACTGGCAGACATAGCCCGAACCGCCCCGCGCGAGCACCTGGAGATCCTGGCACAGGACGTCGGCTTCGCCCTGCGCCTGATGCGCAAGAACCTCGGCTTCACCGCCGTCGCCGTCCTCACCCTGGCCCTCGGCATCGGCGCCAACACCGCCATCTTCTCGGTCGTCAACGCCGTCCTCCTTCGCCCGCTCCCTTTCGCGGACGAGGATCGGCTGGTTCGGCTCTACGATCTCAGTCATCGCGAGGGTGGAGAGGGCGTTCGTGTTGGTCACTCGCAGCGGAATTTTTTCACGATAAGAGAACAGGCGCAAAGTTTCGAGTCAGTGGCGGCGCAAGCCTATCAAGTTCTGTCTTTGACCCTCGACGAAGGTCCCGGGCGGGTAGTGTGCATCGGTGTATCTGAAAGTTGGCTTGAGACGCTCGGCGTTCAACCCATTCGGGGGCGGGGCTTCAGTCCCAATGAGGAAAAGGCGGGAAGCGATAGCCGCGTTGTCCTTGTGAGCTATGGCTTCTGGCAGCGACGCCTTGGAGGTGACCCAGCGCCGGTCGGAAGGACGATCGTTCTCGACGGCCAAAGCCACACCATTATCGGAGTCATGCCGCGCGGGTTCAATTACCCATACGGTTCCGAGATGTGGCGGCCTCGAGTTTTTGACCCCACCAACGGCCGGTCGCACATGCTGAACGCGCAGGCGCGGCTCAAGCCGGGCGTTACCCGCCAGCAGGCCCAGGCGGAACTCGACATCATATCTCAGCGGTTGGAGAGGGAATATCCTGAAACCAATCGAGGCTACACCTTGCTCCTCCGCGCCACGCGCGATTCGCTGGTGGACAATAACCAGACCGTGATCCTGCTGCTGTTGGTCGCGGTAGGATTTGTTTTAGTCATCGCCTGTGCCAACGTGGCCAACCTGCTGCTAGCTCGATCTGTGATGCGCCAGAAGGAATTTGCCGTCCGCGCGGCTCTGGGCGCTTCCCGCTTCCGTCAACTCCGACAGCTTCTAACAGAAAGTATTCTGCTTTCCTTGGTAGGAGGAGCACTTGGGGTCTTGTTCGCCCACTGGGTGGTTCGATTTTTGGTTGCTTTGCTTCCCCGGCGCATGAGCGACATCATGGATGAAGTCCACATCGACACCACCGTCCTTGTCTTCTCGCTGCTGGTTGCGTTTGCCGTGGGCGCCCTCGTCGGTTTGGTTCCTGCCTTCCGGGTCTCCCGCTTCAACCTACAAGAGCTGCTGAAAGAAGGCGGTCGCTCCGGCGCGGGCTCAGGCGGGCATCGTCTGTTGAGCGCGTTGGTGGTGGGGGAGATTGCGTTGGCCCTGGTGCTGCTCACCGGGGCCGGTTTGATGGTGCAGAATCTCTACCGCCTGCAGAATTCTGACCTGGGCTTTTCCACCGAGAACCTTGTCTCCATGCAGATCGCCTTCCCCGAGGCCACTTATGCCGACCCATCAGCGCGGATCATTTTTGTGCAGCAAGCGCTGGAACGGGTTCGGGCTTTGCCGGGCATCACCGGCGCTGGCGTTATCAATATTTTCCCCTTTACGGACGGGAACCGGCTGGCTGGCTTTGCTCTGGAAGGGCAGCCGGAAGATCCAGATCGGGCGCCTATGGTCAATCATCGGGTCGTCAGTCCGGGATATTTCGGCATGATGAAGGTTCCGCTGGTGCGGGGACGGTGGTTCACCGAGCGGGATAGCTCGAATTCGCAACCGGTCGTGCTGGTGAGTGAGAGCATGGCCCGTCGGTACTGGCCCGGCGAGGACCCCGTTGGCAAGCGCGTTCGTGTGGTCCCTTCCGAAGCGGGAGCTCCTTGGCTGACTGTTGTGGGTGTGGTTGGCGATGTCGTGCAGCCGCGACTGGGAGATGATATCGAGGAGACCTGGTACGTGCCTTACGCCCAAAGCCTGGAGCCGGGCACATCCTGGACGGTGATGGAAATCTACCTTGCGGTACGGACGGCAATCGACCCCGCAGTTGCAGTTGACAGCGTCAAGAGAGCGATTTGGCAGGTGGACAAGACTCTTCCTGTCTACGATGTGATTTCCGGTGCCAGCTTCTACGCTGAAACCATCTCTCCCAAACGGGTAAGCACAATCTTGGGTGTCTGTTTTTCCGCGCTGGGCCTTTTTATGGCTGTGCTGGGGATTTACGGCGTTGCGTCCTACGCCGTCAGCCAGCGCACACACGAAATCGGCATCCGCATGGCCTTGGGGGCGCAGCCGGGCCACATTCTGCGGTGGATTCTGCGGCAGGGGATCTTGCTGGTTTTGCTCGGGGTTGCGATCGGTTTAGCTGGGGCTGTGGCGTTGACTCGCTTCATGTCCAGCCTGCTGTCGGAAGTAGAAGCAACCGATCCGGTGACGTTTGCGGGTGTCGCGTTTCTGCTGGCGGCGGTGGCGTTGCTGGCGTGCTACCTCCCCGCACGCCGGGCGACCAAGGTCGACCCCATGGTTGCCCTCCGCTGCGAGTAGTGGGTTGGGTAGGGCAGGGGTTCATCCCCTGCCGCAAGAGGTATGAACAAGATGGGGCTTTAGCCTGCCTGCGGCAAGCAGGCCGCTGGGCTGAACTCTGCAGCAAGTACTAGGGCACCAACACGAAGTGGGCGCGGCGATTGAGTTGTCGGCAGGGCTCGTCGCTCGACTCGGTGCAGAACGGTTGCTGCCTGCCCACGCTGACCGTTTGCAGCCGCTCGGGACTCACTCCCGCCGAAACCAAGTAGTCGCGGGCAGCCTCGGTGCGCCGGGTTCCCAGCCGCAGGTTGTAGTCGTCGGTGCCGACCTCGTCGCAGTGTCCTTCGATCAGAATCAGCGCCTCGGGATAGGTCAGCAGAAATTCAGCCGTCCGTTGCAGCACCGCAGCCGCCTCCGCAGTGATTCCCGGCTGGTCGAATTCAAAGAAGATATCCTGCACCGATTCCGTGAATAGTTGCTCCACCGGCGGGGTCGGCGGCGCGGGTGGGGCCGGCGGTGGTGGCGGCGGCGGTTGGACCACAGTCAGGGTGGCGGTAGTCTGCGTCCCGCCTCCGGGGCCGCTGGCCGTCAGGGTGTAAGTGGTGGTTTCGGTGGGAGTGACGTTCTGGGTTCCGCGGCGGCTGACCGGCCCGACGCTGGGGGAAACTTCAATCTGCTGGGCGAACTTGGCGGCCCAGCTCAGCGTGGCGGCCCCGCCGCGCTCAATGCTGGCCGGCACCACCGTCAGGCTGACCTGCGGCGGCAGCGGCGGTTGCAGTTCCACCAGGTCTCCGGCGTGGATTTCGCCCCGGCTGAAGTTGATGATGGCGGTCGCGCTCTTGGTGTCTACGTGAACCACAAACGCTTCGCCCAGGATTTCCCGGGGAAGATCACTGCGGTTGCGAGGAAAGTCGTAGCCGCGCGCCATGCCGGGAGCGCGGCGCAACTGGCCCTGGCCCATGCTGCGTGAACTCAGGTACTTACTGCCACGGCCGGAGCGGAAGATGCGGAGCGAGTCGCCCACTTTGACTCCCTGGGTGGTTCCCAGGTTGACGTAGATGGGATCCCAGTCTCCCACCATGCGAAACAGCTCCTTGCCGGCCACGATCATGCCCTCCGCCAAACCGGTCGGAGGGGCAAGGAGATCGAGCGCGGTACGGACGTTGAAGTCCGGCAAGGGCCGTTCTTCAAAAGGAATGACCACATCGCCTGCCATCGTGGCGCCGCATTCGAAGCTGATGCGCGCGGTGGAGGTGGTGGGATGCACGGCAACTACTTCCACCCAGCTCACGTCCCGATAGAGGCGTCCCATCGACCGCAGCAGGGAGCCCTGTCCTTTGAAGGCGTCGCTCGGGTGGGTTTCGCTGATCCGCCGCACCACCTGGAAGCGCTGGCCCACCTGCACCTGGGCGTCGCGGCCCTGGCTGAGGTAGATGAGTTCATTATTCGAGTACATGATTCGCCCCGCCGCCCCTTCGGCCCGTGCCACCCGAAGGTTGGAGGGAAGCGGTTGGGAAGCGAAAAAACCTGAGCAATAGGCGTCCTTCAGGCGGGCCTGCGACGGGGGCTGGTACCCTTGGGCGGCGGCTGAAACCGTCAAGCCCAACAGCAAGAAACCCGCACCAGCGGCCATGCACATGCGTTTCACGGTATTCCTCCCAAGACCTAAGGATGCACTCTCAATTGTGGTGGGCGCTGCGTTACTGCCTGAACGCTAGCAGAGCGCCGGTGCAGTTGTCAAGCTGAAACACACGCCGGTTTCGTTTTTTTCTTGGTTTCCCCCCTTTTTCTCCTGCAGGGTTAGGCTCCAGCGCTCCGGCAGTTTGCCCTTGCTTTACAACCTTGGGAGGCTGTGTTAGAAGCGCTTGCTTGTTCTTCTCAGGGGAAACACAGCCGTGGCGCGAACCAATTTGCCCGATTCAGTTGCCCTGGTGGTGGCGGAGCGCACCCCGACGGCGTTCTGGGCAGCGCTGCGCCGGGCGGAAAAGGCCGCGCGGGTGGTCGAGCTGCGGCTGGACTACCTGGGCAGCGTCGCCGAGATTGTGGCCGTGCTGGAGAAGCTGGCGCGGCGGTCGAGCCGCCTGACTTTGATCGCCACCTGCCGCCGGCGCGCCGACGGCGGCGAGTTCGGCGGCAGCCCTTCGGCCCAACTGGCCCTGCTCGAGTTGGCCGTGCGCGCCGGCTGCCGCTGGGTGGACGTGGACGCCGCCACGCTGGAGGCTTTCCCCCGGCGGCTGCGGCGGGTGTTTCTGCGCAACGCGCGGCGCATCGTCTCCCGGCACGATTTCAAGCGCACGCCCGCCAACCTGCCGGCGCTCTACCGTCGCCTCAAACGCTTGGGGGGTGAGTTGGTAAAGATTGCCGCCTTGGCCCGCACTCACCGCGACGCGGTTCGCATGCTGGAGCTGGCTCGGCGCCACCGCCGCCGGGTGGTGGCCCTGCCGATGGGCGCAGTGGGAATTCCGGGCCGGGTGCTTTCGCTGCGCGCCGGCAGTGCGCTCGCCTACGCCGCTCCCGATGTCGGCACAGCGACCGCGCCGGGGCAGCTTAGCTGGAACGAGTTGCGCGCTCGTTACCGCGCTCCCAAGCTCAACGCCCGCACCCGCGTCTATGGCGTCATCGGGCACCCCATCTTGCACTCGCTTTCGCCGCCCATGCACAACGCCGCCTTCGCGCACGCGCGCCTGAACGCCGTTTACCTTCCCTTTGAAGTCGCCAACTTGAAGGATTTCCTTGCCTGCTTGAAAGCCTACCGACTGGCCGGCTTCAGCGTCACCGCCCCCCACAAGCAGGCCATTCTGCGCCACCTGGACGAGATTGATCCGCTGGCGGAGATGATCGGGGCGGTGAATACAGTGGTGGTGGGCCGCGATGGTCGGCTCTCCGGTTTCAACACCGACTACGTCGGCGTGCTGCGTACCCTCCAGCGCTACATCCACCTCGAATGCAGCCAGGTTCTGCTGGTGGGCGCTGGCGGCTCCGCCCGCGCCTGCGCCTTCGCTCTGGCTACGGCCGGCGCTTTTATCTGTGTTACCTCTCGCCGGGCGGGGCAGGCGCGCGCGCTGGCCCGCGCGGTGGGCGGCGAGGCCGTACCTCGACGGGCGCTGGCCCGGCGGCGCTTCGACGCCATCGTCAACTGCACCCCGGTGGGACAGGCGCCCCACCCGAACGCTACGCCGCTGGCGGCCCGCGAGCTCAACACGCGGGTGCTGTTCGACCTCGTGTACAATCCCCCCCAGACCCGGCTGCTGCGGGAAGCGCGGCGGCGCGGCGTGCGCACGGTTCCGGGCTGGCAGATGCTGGTGGAGCAAGGAGCGGCGCAGTTTGAAATTTGGACCGAGCGGCGCGCCCCGCTGCAGGTGATGCGCCGTGCGGTGTTGAACGGCCTGCGAACGGCGGAGCGTTGACTTATGGCTGCCCCGCGATCGCCTTTTGAGCCGGCGTGACCCTTCAACCAATGAACCATTCAACCGACAAACTCCTCCACCATGATTGAGCCCGACTTCAAGGCATTTTCCCGCCTGGCCCGGCAGGGCAACGTGATTCCGGTCGTGCGCCGCATCACCGCCGACCTGCTCACCCCGGTGTCGGCCTACCTGCGGCTTGTGCGTCGCGGCGGCCTCTCTTTCCTGCTGGAGAGCATTGAGGGCGGCGAGAAGATCGCCCGCTACAGCTTCATGGGCGTCGGGCCTTTCCGCCAACTGCGCTACCGTGACGGCATGGCTGAGATCACCGAAGGCGGGCTACCTGAAGGGCGGGGCGAGCGCCGCAGCGGTGACCTCTTCGACCAGCTCCGCAGGCTCACCCGCGCCTACCGCCCGGTTGCCTGGCCGGGGCTGCCGCCGTTCACCTCCGGCGCGGTCGGTTATTTTTCCTATGATGTCGCCCGGCTGCTGGAGCGGCTGCCGGACCGCACCCGCGACGACCTGGGGCTGCCGGATGCGCACCTGCTGTTCTTCTCCGACCTGCTGGTGTTCGACCACGTGCGGCACCAGATTCTGCTGATCGCCAACGTGTTCCTGGAGGGACGTTCGGGCCTGCGCCACCATTACAATCGCGCCGTCAAGCGCCTGGACGCGATGGCAACGGCGTTGCGCCAGCCGCCACCTGAGCCGCGCGCTACTAAGGCCGGGCGAGCGTCGCCCTCCAAAGTTCACTCCAATGTTCGCAAGGCAGATTTCCTGGCAGCGGTGCGGCAGGCCAAGCGCCACATCCGCGCCGGCGACGTCTATCAACTGGTGCTCTCGCAGCGCTTCCAGACCCGCCTCCGCACCGACCCGTTTTCGCTCTATCGCGCGCTGCGCATGATCAACCCCTCGCCCTACATGTTTTTCCTTAACCTGGGCGAAGTGCAACTGGTGGGCGCCTCGCCCGAAATGCTGGTCAAGGTGCAGGGCCGCACCGTGCACTACCGCCCCATCGCCGGCACCCGGCCGCGCGGCGCGACCGAAGAAGAAGACCGGCGGCTGGAGCAGCAGCTCAAGCATTCCGTCAAGGAGCGCGCCGAGCACGTCATGCTGGTGGACCTGGGCCGCAACGACCTGGGCCGGGTGTGCGAGTACGGCTCGGTGCAGGTGGAGGAGTTGATGACCGTCGAGCGCTACTCCCACGTCATGCACCTGGTCTCCAGCATTCGCGGGCGGCTGCGGCGCACGGTGGACTGCTTCGGGGCGTTGGCGGCCTGCTTCCCCGCCGGCACCGTCACCGGCGCGCCCAAGGTGCGCGCCATGGAGCTGATCGAGCAGATGGAACCTACCCGCCGGGGCGTCTATGCCGGTTGCGTCGCCTATCTCGACTTTTCCGGCAACCTCGACTCTTGCATCGCCATCCGCACCATGGTGGTCAAGGACGGCGTGGCCTACGTGCAGGCCGGGGCGGGCATCGTGGCCGACTCGCGTCCCGAGCGCGAGTACCAGGAGACCGTCAGCAAAGCCCGCGCCCTCTTGGCCGCCATCGAATTGGCAGAGAAAGGCCTGGACTAATGAAGATTGGTTTGACTGAACTCAGCCTTCTATCGCCGAGCCCGGTGGCACCTGCCACCGGGCGGATATTCAGAGATTCCAGTTTGGAAGAGGGGCGGAGTTTACCCCGCCAGTGGCGGGGCACCCGCTTTCCGGGCCGTCGAGTCTTGGTCGCAAAGTGTGTCCAGCCCCGTGGCCCCCGCCACGGGGAATTCCCCGCGGCCTCAGCCGGGGGACGTCGCATCGTAAAATCCCTCAGTCCGGAAGAGGGGCGGAGTTTACCCCGCCATCGGCGGGGCACCCGCTTTTTTCACAGAGTTGATTGAATTGACTTTCTTGCTCGACAACTACGACTCCTTCACCTACAACCTGGCGCAATACCTGGGCGAGCTGGGCGAGCGCGTCACCGTCCGCCGCAACGACCAGGTCACGCTGGCGGAAATCGAGCGCCTGCGCCCGCGCCGCATCCTCATCTCTCCCGGGCCGGGGACGCCCGACGGCGCCGGGATTTCCCTGGCTCTCATTGAGCGCTTCGCCGGGCGCGTGCCTATCCTGGGCGTGTGCCTGGGCCATCAGGCCATCGGGCAGGCTTTCGGCGGGAAGGTGGTGAGAGCGCCCTACCTGATGCACGGCAAGACCAGCCACATTATCCACGACGGTCGCGGCGTTTTCCGCCGGCTGTCGCCGCGCTTCCAGGCCACGCGCTACCACTCGCTGGTGGTCTCGCCCAAAGGTTTTCCGAAGAAAGAGCTGGTCGTCTCCGCCCGCACGTCTGACGGCGTCATCATGGGCCTGCGCCACCGCCGCTACCGGGTCGAGGGCGTGCAGTTCCACCCCGAATCCATCCTCACCGATTCCGGCATGCAACTCCTGCGCAACTTCCTCTCCCTGCGCTGATTTTGCCCGCCCAGCGCCGCGGTTGGGGCCGCCTATCCGCTTGAATTTTCTGTGGTGAAGGTGTCCGGCAGGTTTGCCGATGAATAGGGCGTGCGCTGTGACACCCGGGGGGCCAGGCTTTCAAGCAAACGCTGGGAATCTGCTCGCTCGACCCGTGCCGGGCGCAGCGGGCTCTTCCTGCTGATTGTTTTTCTCTTCCCGCCGTTCTTGTGTGCGCAGGAAACTCCCCTTGAAACTCACCGGTTTTGGGATCGTAGCAACCTGGTTCGCCTCGGCATCAACACCGGCGCGCAGACCCTGGACGCCGTTTCCACCCAGCGCTTTCTCCAACGCGGGACCGCCAGAGAGCTCAACCCGCTGGCGCGCCCGTTCGTCACCCGGGGATGGGACGGACAGGCTATCTATTCCTACGGTCTGGGCGTCGCGCTGCCGGTCGGCCTGAGCTACCTGTGCCACCGGTGGGGATGGCACAAGTTGGAGCGAGCCACGCCGGTGCTGTTCGCTGTCCCCTCGGGAATCCTCGGCGGCCTCAACTATCGCTTCTAGTGCCGTTCCAACTTAATGAGTTTAAGGGTACCCGCGGCAAAGGCTCGCCCTGTGGTTCACAGGAAATAGCCTCAAATAGTTGGAACGGCACTAGCCGTTCGCGCACAGGGGCGCGCCCTGACACGCGCAGTCCATCCTGACCGAGAGGAGGGCCGCCAACTCCTGCGCAACTTCCTCGCGCTACGCTAGTACGCGGATGTTTCCGCGGCGGCCTTGAAGGCCGGCATGTCGCTATTGGCCTTGAAGCGGCCGAACAGGGCGTTGCGGTCGCTGTACTCCCACTCGCGCGCGCCGGTGTACTTGTAGTTGGTGGACTTGCCGACATACATCTGCGGCATCCAATCGACCTTCATGACCGCATCGGTAAGCTCCCACGGCTCTTCGCTCTCAGGCTTCATCAGTCGCTCGGTGTGGAAGTCGAGCACGTCGGGGATTGTGGCATCTGCGCTCGCCAGGGTCAGATTCGCTTCGATGGGAACCGTCTCCACCGCTTGGTCGGCTGCCAGCGCTTGACCCGGCGGCTGAGCCAAGAGGTTGCCCTGCAAGGCTCGGGCGATCTCCACCAGGGCTTGCCGCTGCTGTTCGTTCGCGCGCTCGTCCACATAGACACGCGAAAACGACATGACGTGGGCATCGCCTTCCTCCGGGCTTTCGGGTATAGAACCCGAGAGCACCACGTAGAACCCGTCCAACACCATGTCCTCGTAGCGGCCCTTATCGAACTGGAAAACCTGGGAGTTGTCACAGGTGCCGTGCGAGGCCGGCTTTCCGTACAGGCACGGACAGACCACGTCGCACTGGCAGGCCTCTGCCCAGTGCCCCTCGACTTCCCACGTGGGTTTGGCTTCCGCCTGCTCCACACTGCATGCCACGAAAATCCCGCTCCCCACCAGCAGGATTCCCGCCAGAAATACAAAACTCTTTCTCATTGCACCCTCCTCCTCCCCGGCATTCGGCTGAGATGCAAGTCCGGGGAAGTTAACTTCTCATGGGCTTGCTTATACGCCCCTCCGACATGACCGTCAAGCACGCGCGCCAGCGGCTGTCCCCTCGGGAATCCTCGGCGGCCTCAACTACCGCTTCTAAGTTTTTCCGCGCTTGCCGCCAGTTCTCCCTGGCTCTCTCGAAGGGCAGAATCCTTCTTCGCTCGTTCAGGTCGTCAGTGCTCGCGGTGTTCCCCTTTGAGCGCTTGGTCAGTGTCTCGCCAGGAGAGCAGCGCCGCCGTTGCGCACAACCCGAACACTACCGCGATCAGGTAGGACACCCAGACGGCAGGACGACTAAAACTGGGCACGGCGAACAGGGCAATGGTCGCCGGGGTCGCAACCCAGGCCAGCAGAATCGAAACCAGTCTTTGGAACCAATACCCCCAGCTCTTATCTTTTCTCAGCAGCCTGGTGAGGTAGTTTCTTACCAGGCCGATCAGCAACCAGGGATAGGCCTTCTCCGTCAAGGTCCTGCCATCGGGAAAGATAGCCGGCAGGCGCGACAACCGGCGCCACAGCAGCCGCAGGTTCAGGTGCAGATAGACGAACACACAGAACAGCACTACCGGCATGACGACAAGGAAGGCACCGAAGTCAACCTTGGTCTGGATGATGGGCAGGGTAAGCTTGCCCGCATCGGGCTCGCTGAAGATGGCGACCACGGAATAGGCACAGGCGAGCAGGGTGGAGAGGAACAGCTTGCGGCAGTTGCGCGCGGCTTCCTCCAGAGTCCGCAAGGGTTCCTGGAAGTTACGCAGCTCTTCCGGCAGCTTGGCGGCGGTCAAGTCGGCGTAGGCAAATTGGTCGGGCTGCGCCCCGGTAACTCGGGTCAGGTCGGCGAGAGCTTCTTCGTAGCTCCCCAGCTCGTAGAAAGAGAAGCCGCGGTCGTAATGGGCCTCCGCGAAGCCCGGGTCTATCTCGATAGCCCTGTTGTAGTCGGCAATAGCCAGCTCATATGAACCGTTGCGGCTTCGAAGGTTGCCGCGGTCGTGAAAACCGTTGGCGTCTGCCGGCTCCGGCGGTCGTCTAGGTTTCAATGTTAGCTCTCCAGGATTGGCCGGTTGGCTCGAATGCGATACTGAAACGTTGCGTGGCCTCTTTACTGCTATCCGCCAGTTACTGAGCCTTGCGTTAATTGCTAAACATCACGAGCAACCAGGCGAGAGTAGAAATCCCCCTTAGTCCCCCATTTGTATAGACCGGGGACATGGTCCCAGGGAGCGGTAACGCCGGCAGCAAGCGGTTAAGGAGTAGAAATTATGAACGTGGACGATATCAAACGCATCGGTGTGATGGGCGGCGGGGTGATGGGCGGTGGCATCGCCCAGAGCTGCGCTGTCGCCGGCTTCAACGTTCGCATCCGCGATATGACGGACGAGCTGCTGGAGAAGACCCGCGAGTCGATGGTGGAGGGACGGTTCGGGCTACGCGGCGCGGTCGAGCGGGAGAAGCTGACGCAGCAGCAGATGGACGAGGCGCTGGACCGCGTTTCGTTCACGACGGACATGGAGGAGCTGCGCGACGCCGACCTGATCATCGAGGCGGTGCCGGAGGACATGGAGCTGAAGAGGAAGGTCTACGCCGAGCTGGACAGCCTGATCAAGCCGGAGGCGGTCTTCGCCAGCAACACGTCGGGCTTCGCCATTTCGGAGCTGAACCAGGCGGTGGCGCGCAAGGAGCGCTTCATCGGCATGCACTGGTTCAGCCCGGCGTTCGTCATGCGGCTGATCGAGATCATCTACGCGCCGGAGACGAGCGAGGAGACGATCAAGCTGCTGGAGGCGGTGGGCGCGAAGCTGGGCAAGGAGACGATCCGCGTGAAGGACGCGCCGGAGGCCTACGGCTTCGTGGCGAACCGCATCTACTTTGCCGCGGTGGCCGAGGCGGCGGGTGCGGTCGCCGGTCCGACCCACCGGCGCTATGGCACCGTCGGGGGTAATCTCTGCCTCGACACCAGGTGCCTCTATTACAACCAGTCGGAATGGTGGCGCCGGTCCAACGCCTATTGTCTCAAGAAGGGGGGCGAGACGTGCCACGTGGCCCCGGGCCGCAAAAGAGGTTTCGCCACATTCTC
>JACZYA010000174.1 GCA_022571295.1 Acidobacteriota bacterium
TAGAAGCAGCTAAGAGCGCACTGGAAGCGGAGCGGCCAATGACCATTCGCCAGTTGTTCTATCGGCTGGTGAGCATACTTGCCATTGAGAACACCAAGGCTGACTACAAGCGGGTAAGCCGCGTGCTGACTGATGCACGGGAGCGAAACGAGATTCCGTTTGAATGGATTGTTGATCGCTCCCGCCCGGTTTATGCACCGAACGTCTTTGAAAATCCCAAAGAGTATTTGCAGGCTGCGTCAAATTCCTATCGCCGCGACTACTGGTCAAGCCAGCCCATCTACGTTGAGCTATGGTCTGAGAAGGATGCCGTGATCGGTTCCATTCAAGGGGTCACTGACTCTTTGGGTGTACTGGTGCGGGTGGGGCGTGGGTTCAACAGTGCATCGGTTGCGGATGAAATCGCACAACTATTTGCCCGTATGGAAAAGCCGAAACAGGTTTTCTATTTAGGAGACCACGACCCAAGCGGACGATGTATCGAGATCGAACTTCGTAACCGCTTGCAACGGTATGGAAGTGGCAAGTTCAAGATGAAACGCCTCGCCATCCATGCAGGTGATATTCGCAGATATAGGTTGCCGCCGCTGCGGATAAAAGAAACCGACACTCGCAAGCACAGCTTTAGAGAAAAGTATGGCGAGGATTGTGTTGAATTGGATGCGCTGCCAGTGGAGGTGTTGCGGCGACGAGTGCGAGACGCCATCGAGTCATTGATGGATAAGTCAGCGTGGGATAGAGCAGTTGAGGTCGAGAAGGTTGAGCAAAATTCAATCAGAGCCTTTATGCGGTCATGGCCTAGAAGGGAAGATGAGTTGTGATTCCAGTCTTTCCCCTTCTGCCCGGCGCCGCGCCCTGAAACGAAAGCTGGCGGGCATCCAGGGGAAACTGGCGGTAGTAGAGCGGCAGATGGTGGAGATTCAAGCCAAGGAAAAACCGACTACTGCCACTCCTGGTCTGTTCGGCCAGCAGTTCACGTCCCACCCCGGCCTGCGCGCTTTGCAGGACCGGAAGCGGCAGCTAGAGCATGTAGTGAAACTCCTTGAGGGAGAACTACCGTAGGACGCACTCGATCAGCAGGAAATTGCCCGCTAGTGGTAGGTTTTCGGGGCTAGTTTGGGGTTGGTGCAGGGTTTTGGGGCTTTCCGTTACTCCTGCAAGATTGAGTTTTCGCCGCTGAGCATCCGCAGGATGGCGGTGCTAACGTCGGCGGTTCCGCTCCAAAATCTCCCGTAGCGTCGTCACGTTCGCCTCGTCCCCCCGGCGGGCAGCACTCCGCAAGCGCCTGATGGTTTCTCGCCGCTGAAAGAACTGCCGGCGGGCCTCGCGCTCAGGGCTGATAGGAAAAGCCTTCAGTCCGAAGATGAAGCGGGTCATTACGCCTGTGGCGCTGATTTGATCCGTCGTGAACCTCGTTGGGTCTTTGCTAACTGCGCGCATGAAGCGGTCGGCATCACCCAGGATGCGGATAGTCCGAAGTGATTTTGCCAACCTACGCCGAATGGAGAAACCGAGAAATTTCTGCTTCTGCCCTGGGAACTGTTCAATCTTTCTTTTAATAAACAGGTCGAAGTTGAAAACTTGCTCGATTGGTTCCTTGATGAACGGCGAGAGCAAATCCCCCATTTTGTCAGCAAGGCCGCCGGGCCGGCCCAGCACTTCCAAGTCTGCCGCTGGCAACCATCCACCCAAGAGGAAGTATTCGGGGTCGCCATCCGGTGACAGTCGAATGGGGATCCCAACCTGTTCTCGAACAAACTCAGGCAGCAGCTCCCGATCTTCCGCGCGCAGATTGGCCGTCCGTTCTTCAAAGCTCTTGTCGCCATTGAGGGCGATACCCTTCTGCCTGGCGGTGTTGACAATCTCGGACAGCCGAACGAAGGGCCGGGGATTCTGCACAATCGCTTGGGCCTGAAGAGGAATATTGAAACTGGCGAATGTGTAGAAGGGGAAAATTCGGCGCATCACTGCTTGCTCAAAGTCGGTCAGTCCGTTGATGTAGTCGAAGAGATATTTCTTCACGGAAAGAGCTGCATCCATCGGGTCCAGGCCCTTATCCAACTTGAACATGAAATGGGCGATCCGGGCATTGTCCTCTATCGCGGTTCCTGCCTTGAAGCCTTTCCTGACCAGGAGTCCAAGGCCCGGAATATCTCCTGCCGTAAACGGGATCCTCTGCAACTCTTTAAGCGACGACAATGTGACCTCACCCGAAAAGAAGCCGCGCCCCGCTATGCCGAAATCATTCACCAGCCGAGTAAGCTCCTGCGCTGAATACGCCTTCCCGCCCAGGGTGACGTTCGACAAGGTGCCGCGTTGCAGCCGCATGGCGTTTCGGTAGAAACCCACACTGCCAATACTCATCCCCGCCAGGTAGTTGAGCCAAGCGTTGCCAACCGCGTTGCGGGCGTGGTACGCAGGAAACGGTGCTAAGGTGATTCCTTTCCAGATTCCTTGCACGGTGTCGAAGGTTTTGAGGAATACGTCCAACCCTTCAGGCAGGAGTGTCTTTTCAAACACCTGCTCCAAATGGTCGGCTACTATCGGATCGAATCGTACTCGATCTGTAAAGTTCTTCAATCCTTCCAGTCGTGGATCGTCCGGTAGTCTGAGTTCTCGGAAATGAGAGGGGGCCGAGCCTCGCGGAATTGCCATCTTAGGATTTGCGGCAGCCTTGGTTATGATTTGCACATCAGCAATTGCCTTCTCGCCCCGTATCCTACGGATTGCTGCAACGGCAAAAGGGTCGTCCACGAACAGATTGGATCCCTGGGGTCCCAGCTGAGGGAATAGTTTTCCTTCCCGCCACAACTGGTTGAGCGTCTTTATGTCGGCCTTGCCTCCCGCAGCAATGACGCGGGCGATAGCGGGATGACCTTCACTCAATACACGTTGAAGCTGGAAGGCGTGGCGGCCGGAGAAACGCCGGCCAAAGGCGCGGAAGTTTGGCATGGAGGCGATGACCTGCTTGGCTTCCGGGGTGGTCAGGTGGGTCAAATAATCAACAGTCGAGTCCTCTAGTCGCGCTGTCTTCAAACCAAACGACTGTTCTTTCGCAAATATATTCTCAAGTCGCTGCTTGGCATGGGTCACTTCTCGCCCAATTTCCCGTTGAATGTCGGCTGGAATAGATGCCAATTGTTTCTCAGCCGCAGATGCCTTCAGAACGTCGTCAATCGCGGACAACTCTTTGCTCACACCACCAGACACGAACAGAGGAACATTGTCGCCTAGTTTTTTTGATTCCTCAATCGTCCCAAATGGGAAGGCGAGTTGCGCGTCTGTCTTGACCTTGATGCGCCGCTCCACTGTTGGGATGATCCCAAAGGCAGAATTTTGCCTGTCGATCCGCGCTATCTCTCTTGCGATTTCGATTTGAGTTGAAGTAGGTTTTACGATGCCCTGCTTTCGCAAGGCCCGTTCAATTATTTCGTCGTCCAAACTCTGAAGAACCTGGAAACTCTCTAGCTTTCTTAGGTCTTTAAGAATGTTGACTAGGACTCCCTGTGCCTGTGGTACACCTATTCCGCCCAGCGGAAACGCTAGTTCAATCTGTACCCCTGTCTTAGCTTCTATTTGTCGAGCGATTTCTGGAAGAACTTCCTCCGCTGGGAGTCCCGCCTTCCCACCCAACTTGACTGCTATCTCGCGGGCCGCGCCTTCTTCCAAGAGGATCGTCCGTCGTGCGTTCTGAGCCTTTCCAATCTCAAAGTCGATCAGGTTGAGCAGGTCGCGCTCAACTGGAGAGGCAAAGGCAGTCTTGGAGAACCGCCGCGCAATCGGTTTGATCGCGCTCTCAAACAGTTTGTCGCTGATAGTCGGGCCGAGAATACGCTTCCCTGCCCCGATACCGATTCTGGTTGTAAGCCCAATCCCCTTGCCTACCAGCTTGAAAGCTGGCCCTGCAACCAATAAGGCAGGATCAAACAGGATGTCTCCAGCAAGGCCAAGGGCTTCGGCGGCTGGCCCAGATGCCAAGCGGTTCCTCTCCAGTACATCTTGAAAGCGCAGATTCTCACGGGTTCCCCGGACACCAGCTTGTATGAAGGTTTCTTCGGGGCGCTGATTGAGCAAACCGAACAAAGCCTGCTGGGGTAAATTGATCGCGTCCAGAAACTTCTCAAGACTGGAAGCCCCGGAGATGATGGGCTGTTCCTCGCGGGCTACCTGTGCCCGACCGCGGGCTCTTGCTAGTTCAATCGGAGAAAGGGTTGCACCAGTGCTGAGCAGTCGTTCACGTTCTTGTTCTCGGATTTCTTCAAGGCGCTCAACAGTAACTGGCATTAACGAATCTTGCGCAGGAAGGACGGAAGAGTTCCCGGTATTCTTGTTTTCCGCGATTCTTCTATCTGTTTTCTTCGTTGAATCTTGCTACGGAAACTCTCTCTCTGGGATGTAGTTTCAACTACTAGGTCTGCCTGGGCTAGTATTCTCTTTTCTTCTGTAGAATTGATTTCCCCAGCGATTGTAAGGCCAGTAACAAAGGCTACCAATTGTTCGTCTGGAATGTTTGTTCCTCTTCCTTCTTCGATGTCTGCAAGAATAGAATCAACTTTAGCTTGGTCAAATATCTGCTTAATTTCTTCTTTGGTAGCCTTCCTTCCAAGAAGATCTGTGGCCCTCTCGTCAACCAATTCTTGGAATCGCTTTATTCCTTCTCCTCCAGAAAACAACTGCTCACTTGGAGGCTTGAAACTATCCTCTCTCAAAAACCCATTCAATTCCAATCGTGCTTGGCGGTTTGCCTGGTCAGGAGTCAGTGGTTTGGGTTCACCCGCTCCGCGCAATTTGGCTAACTCCCGCGTCAATTGGCGGCCTTTTTTGCCTTCTGCTGCTGTAGCTTCCAGGCGTTCCCGCTGTTGTCCACGCAGAAATTCCCGCTGTCCAGCCCTGCCGCGCCGCGCGCGGTTCCTTTCCAATATGCCCCCCATAGTTTGGCGGCGACCTGTTTCCTCAAACCTTCGCGCACTCTCAGCTCGATCAAGATCACGCTCGATGCGGGCGGCTTCCGCCTGTTGCTGGGTGAACTCGAATCGCTCCGCATCAAGCTCTGCCCGTTCTCTGGCGAATTGTTCTCGGAATGCCTGATTCGCTCGTAGCAAACTTTCCCTAACTTGTTGCTGGCGGCGTTCCTCACCGGCTGAAAGTGCTCCCCCGAAGCCTGCAGCGACCTCCGCGCCTGAAGCTGGGCGCGAGGCAGCTCGCAGCCCTTCCC
>JACZYA010000049.1 GCA_022571295.1 Acidobacteriota bacterium
CCGGTGACCTCGGAGCCGGTGCACACCTGCGCCTGCGGGAACCATCGGAGCGGGGAGCGCGACCGCTTCTGGGTCAGCCGCGAAGAATTGGAAGCGCTGATTGACGAAGCTGTGAAATCTGCTAAAGTGCGTTCGTAGTCATTCGGACGGAAGAGAGGAGCCGAAATGGGTGAAGCACTGGGAATGATTGAGACCCGCGGATTGGTGTCCATGATTGAAGCGTCGGACGCCATGGTGAAAGCCGCCAAGGTGACGCTGGTGGGTTGGGAGAAGATCGGTTCGGGCTACGTGACTGCGCTGGTGCGCGGCGACGTGGCTGCGGTCAAGGCCGCCACCGACGCCGGTGCAGCCGCCGCCCGCCGGGTGGGCGAGTTGATTGCCGTGCACGTGATTCCGCGGCCGCATCCGTCGCTGGAAGACGTGCTGCCCATCGGCAAGGTCGGCGAGCTGGTCGGCTAGTAAGTTTTCTCTGCGGTGCCGCCTGCGCGTCGCGTGGCACGGCCTGTCTCTCCGTTGTCTTCCGGCGGAGAGCAACCGGGCTGGAAGGAACCCGTCTTATGTTGCTGGCACGAGTGGTGGGGACCGTGGTCGCCACCCGCAAAGACCCCCGCCTGGAAGGCAAGAAACTGCTGGTGGTGAAAATCATCTCGCCCGACGGCAAAGATACCGGCAACTACCTGGTGGCGGTGGATACGGTGGACGCCGGGTTTCGGGAAACGGTTTTGCTGGTGCAGGGCGGCTCGGCCCGCATGGCCGCCGAGTGCAAGGATCGCCCGGTGGATGCCGCCATCGTGGGCGTGGTGGATAGCATCCACCTGGACGAGCAGGAAGAGTTGGCCACCGCCTCCGCAAAGAGATGACGCCATGAAGTTTCGCGTGGTCTTAGAGCCGGATTTTGAGAGCGGCGGCTTCGTGGTCAGTTGTCCTAGCCTGCTCGGATGCCATTCCCGAGGCGAAACCCGCGAAGAGGCGCGTGGGAACATCCGTGAGGCCATCACCGCCTACCTGGAAAGTCTAAAGAAGCGCAATCAGCTTATTCCTCTTACTGTGTAGGAGCGGGTGCGAAGCACCTCTTCCAAACTGGTTCTTAGACTTGGACGTTCCTGGAGCGTTGTCAGGGCACGCCTGCCCGCGGTAGGCAAGCCCCTGAGGCAGGATTAAGTGTTCCTGGGCAAAGTCATCGGCAGCGTGGTATGCACGGTCAAACATCCCTCCATTGACGGTAAGAAAATTCTGGTGGTGCAGCCGCTCGACCGCAACAGTAAGCCTAAGGGCAACCCCATCATCGCGCTGGATGCGGTGGGCGCGGGCGCGGGCGAGACGGTTTATTGGGCGCGCGGCCGCGAGGCCACCCTGGCGTGGGAGGGAGAAGAGGTGCCGACCGAGGCCGCCATCGTCGGCATCGTGGACCGCGTGCACGTCAGAGAAAAAGCAAGCACCCCTTCGACCGGCTCAGGGCAAGCAGATTCACACCGATGAACACGGATATTGGAGTTCAGTGAAATACAGCCGCTTTGAAGAGTTGCCGGTTTGGAACGCTGCCATCGAGCTGGGGCAACGGGTGCTGGCTTTGACCTCGAATCGCGCCTGCGCGCGTCAACCGAGCCTTCGAAGCCAAATCGAACGCGCAGCAGTCTCCGTGTCAAACAATATAGCGGAGGGATTTGAGCGTGGCACCACGCAGGAGCTGCTCACGTTTCTTTACATTGCGCGCGGGTCGGCAGGCGAGGTTCGCTCCATGCTGTGCCTTTTTGAGCGTCTGCCTGCGTTGCGCGAGTTGAAATCTGAAATCTCAAATTTGAAACCAGCTGCCGAAGTGATATCCCGCCAACTGCGCGGCTGGGCGGATTCGCTGCAAAACAGCTCGATCAAGGGCCAGCGTTACCTGACGGAGAAAACGCGCCGCCGGGCGCGGTCTGCTCGCGAGCGGGATGAGTTCTTGCAGGAGCTTCGCTGCGCGCAGGGGCGGAGTTGATGCCGTGTTGATTGGGCGAGTCATCGGCGAGGTGTGGGCGACGCAGAAGCACGCGTCGCACGAGGGGCAGAAGATTCTCTACGTGCAACCGCTTGACCTCGACGGTGCCGAGAAAGGCGACCCGGTGCTGGCGCTGGACGCAGTGGGCGCGGGCGTGGGCGAGCGGGTGCTGGTGGTGATGGAAGGCTTCTCTGCCATGACCGCCGTCGGCCGCCCCAATTCCCCCATTTCCACCGCCGTCATCGGCATCATCGACACGGTGGAATTGGAACCCGGCGCGCGCGAATGATTGGACACCTGCGCGGTTCACTGCTAGCGAAGGAACCCTACCAGATAGTTCTCGACGTGGGCGGCGTGGGCTACCAGTTGCGCGTGCCCTACTCCACCTCGCAACTGCCCGCCATCGGCGAGAAGCTGGCGCTGGTGGTGCACACGCACGTGCGCGAGGACGCCATCACCCTCTACGGTTTCAAGAGCCCGGCGGAGCGCGACGCCTTCTACCAATTGTTGAAGGTCAAGAGCGTGGGCCCGAAGCTGGCGCTGATGGCGTTGGCGGCGCACTCGCCCGCCGACATCGCCAGCGCCGTGCGGCGCAATAATCCTCTGGCGCTGGTGGTGCCGGGTATCGGGCGCAAAACCGCCGAGCGCATCGTGCAGGAGTTGCGCGATACTTTTGCGGCAGCGGCCGAACCGGAGCCCGCGGGTGCGCTGCTGACGGGCGCGGCGGAGGAGGCGGTTTCGGCGTTGGAGAACATGGGCTGCGAGGCAAAACTGGCCGCCAAGGCGGTGCAGGCGGTGCTACAATCGGGCACGCAAAGCGATACGTTTGAAGCACTGATGAAAGGGGCGTTGCAGTGGCTAAGGGAAAAGAGGCACTGAGCGTTGGCCCGCACAAAGCCGGCGAGGCGGAAGGGATTCTCTCCGGCGCGGCGCTGGACGAAGACCGTCAGTTTGAAGTCAGCGTCCGCCCCCGTACCCTGGGAGAGTTCATTGGGCAGGCGCGGCTGAAGGAAAACCTCGCCATCGCGGTGGAGGCGGCGCGCACGCGCGGCGACGCGCTCGACCACGTGCTGCTGAGCGGCCCGCCCGGCCTGGGCAAGACTACCCTGGCGCAAATTCTCGCCAACGAGTTGGACGTGCACATCGAAACTACCTCCGGGCCGGTGCTGGAGCGCCCGCTCGACCTCTCCACCATTCTTTCCATCCTGGAGCCGCGGCAGGTGCTCTTTATTGATGAGTTGCACCGGCTGCAGCCGACGGTGGAGGAAATCCTCTACCCGGCGCTGGAAGATTTCAAGATTGATATGATCGTGGGCAAAGGCCCGGGCGCGCGGGCGCAGGTCTTCCGCCTGGAGCGGTTCACGCTGGTGGGCGCCACCACGCGCACCGGCCTGATTACCAAGCCGCTGCTCTCGCGTTTCGGCATCGTCCACCGGCTGGACTTTTACTCGGCGGAAGATTTGCAGACCATCGTCACGCGCTCGGCCAAGATTTTGGAGATTGGCATTGACGGCGGCGGCGCGGAAGAAATCGCGCGGCGCTCGCGCGGCACCCCCCGCATCGCCAACCGGCTGCTGCGGCGCGTGCGCGACTTCGCTCAAGTGCGCGCCGACGGGAGCGTCACCCGCCCGGTGGCGCAGGAAGCGCTGGAGATGCTGGAGGTAGACTCCTACGGCCTGGACGAGATGGACCGCAAGCTGCTCCTGACCATCATCGACAAGTACGGTGGCGGGCCGGTGGGCGTGGGCACCATCGCCGCTTCGGTGAGCGAAGAGTCCGACGCTATCGAAGAGGTGTACGAGCCTTACCTGTTGCAGATCGGTTTCCTCAGCCGCACGCCGCGCGGCCGCGTCGCCACCGAGTTGGCCTACAAACACCTCGGCCGCCTCCCCGCCGGCGCTTCCTCCACTTCCCTCTTCGGTTCGTGACAGATTTACTTCTTGCAGCAATCCTTCACGCGTTGACTTCCCTGCCGGCTGTGCTCTAATACGCGCATCTTTGGCACAGGGTGCAATGTTTGCCATGGAATTTTTTGTTGTTGGCCTTCTCTTCGTTTTTTTCCTCCTGATCAGTCCGATTCTGGCCTATCGGGCCTACGTGCGCGTGCGGAAGTTGGAAAAGCAAAGCAAGGCAGCGGGGACAGAAAACGTTGCGGCCCGCTTGGCGGCACTGGAGCAGAAGGTGGGCGAACTCAACCGCAGGCTGGCCGAGGCTGGCGCAGCCGTGACTGCTGTTCGGCCACCGGCTCCGGCGGAAGCCGCGCCGCCCACTCCGCCTTCGCCCCGTCCACCGGCAGCGCCGTCTGCTCCGCCAGCCGCGCACGCCGGCGGGCTCGACTTGGAGACGCTGATCGCCGGGCGCTGGTTGAATCGCATTGGCATCGCCGCCGTGTTGCTGGCGGTGGCCTTTTTCCTGAAGTACGCCTTTGACAATAACTGGGTGGGTCCGGGCGGGCGCGTGACCATTGGGTTGCTGGCCGGCGCCGGCCTGCTGGTTTACAGCCAGTGGCTGCTCGGTCGGGGCTATCGCTACTTCGCCGACGGCATGACGGGACTGGGCGGGGGCGTTCTCTACCTTTCGCTCTACGCGGCCTGGGACTACTACCACTTGGTGCCGCAGGGCGTGGCCTTCGCGGGCATGATCGTGGTGACCGGCGCCTTGATTGCCATTGCGGTGGGGCGTGATTCTCAATCCATCGCGTTCCTGGCATTGATCGGCGGCTTCCTGACCCCGATGCTGCTCAGCACCGGCCGCGACGCGCAGGTTGAGTTGTTCACCTACCTCGCCGTGCTGAACGCCGGCCTGCTGGCGCTGGCGCGGGCGCGCAACTGGCGTGCCCTGGAACCGGTGGCTTTACTCTGGACCATCATCTATTACACCGGCTGGTACGACGCCTTCTACGACCCCTCCAAACTCATCCGCACCAGCTTCTTCGCCACACTCTTTTTTGTGGGGTTTGCCGCGCTGCCGGTGGTGCGCAGCCGCCGCGAGGATAAGCTGCGGGGCGCGCAGGTGTTTCTGGTGCTCCTCAACGCCACTTGGTTCCTGCTGGCGTTGCACGCCATGCTCTACCGCCAACACCGCTGGGCCCTGACGGTGGCGGTGCTCCTGCTGGCGGCGGCCCACCTGGGGGTCACGCGGCTGCTTCCACCCACGAAATTGAAGGAGCCCTCCGCCACCCGGTTGTTGTTCGCCGGGCTGGCGCTCACCTTCGTTACGCTGGCAATTCCCATCCGGTTGGAAGGCAAATGGATCACCATGGCCTGGGCGGTCGAGGGCGCGATATTTATCTGGAGCGGTTTGCGCGCGCAACTGCGGCTGCTGCGAGGCGCCGGCCTGCTCCTGTTCGGTGTGGTGGCGCTGCGCCTGTTGTTGATTTCCATTCCGGCCGAGCGTTTCCTGCTCAACCCGCGCTTCGCCATCTTTGCGGTCACGGTGGCTTGCTTCGCCGCCGCGCTGTTCTTCGTGCGCCGCAACGAAGTTTCTTTGTCGGACGACGAACGCAATCTGTTCGCTGCCGTGGGAGTGGCTGTCAATGTCTTCGCCCTGTGGGCGCTTTCGATGGAAGTCTGGGACTTCTTCGGCCGGATGCAGACCGCCTCCAGCGTCGGCATCGATCCCGGACTGGCGCAGCAACTGGCGCTCTCGCTACTCTGGACCCTTTATGCCACCGCGCTGATCGCGGTTGGGATGCGCAACAGTCTTCCGCCGCTGCGCTGGCAGGGGCTGGCACTGTTTGGGCTGGTGGTGGGGAAAGTTTTCCTGCTCGACCTCTCCTTCTTGGAGCGTGGCTACCGCATCATCTCCTTCATGGCGCTGGGCGTGGTGTTGCTGGTGGTGTCATTCCTCTACCAAAAGCGGCTGGCAGCCAGTCGCACGCAGGGCAAGTTGTGAAGCGAGCCCTCCTCGCAATCTTCTTTCTTTGCGCGCTGGCGGCCTTGGGGGCCAAAGCCCAGCTCCCCGCCGCTTGGCAGAACTGGCAACACTCGCGGCCGATTGCGCTCGAGCCGGCATCCGAGCCGCGCCTGGTGCGGGTGGTCTTGCCGATGGCAGTGTACGGGCAAGCACAAGCGAGCCTGGCCGACGTGCGCGTGATTGACGATGCGGGCAACGAAGTGCCCCACGTCCTCTACGCCCGACCGGGGCAGAAGACGCGCGAGTGGCGCAGCGCGCGCTTGAGCGAAGTCGGCTTCGTGCCCGGCCGCTACACCACCTTGGTGGTTGACACCGGTGAGGATGACGTGCTCCACAACTCGGTGGAGATCGAGACGGATGAAAAAGACTTTATGGTCTGGGTGGAAATTGCGGCCAGCGACGACCGGAAGAGTTGGCGCATCGTGCGCGAGCGCGCTCCCATCTACCGGTTCGAGAAAGATGGCCTAGAGGGGGCGCAAACCATCTCCTACCCGGAAACGCGGTCACGTTGGTTGCGCGTCCGTATTCTCGAAGGCGAAGAACAGTTTCCCGTGCGCGCCTGCCGCACCGCGCTCGAGTTGGTGGAAGAGGCGGAGAGGACCCTTCTGCCGGTGAATCCGGAGCTTCAACCGGATGCACCGGCGCAGGAGAGTCGTTGGGAGGTGGACCTGGGCGTTGCGCACATGCCTGTCTCGGCGGTGCGCTTTGAGGCTGCCCAGGCGGAGTTTCATCGCGCAGTTCGCGTCAGCGTGAGCGAGGACGGCAAGTCCTGGCAGCGCGTGGGTAGCGGTGCCATCTACCGCTACCGGGAACCTCGTGGCGACCAGCCCCGCAGTTCCTTGCAGGTGGAGTTTCGCGAAGCGCGCGGGCGTTACTGGCGCGTCACCATTTTCAACCGCAACGACGTTCCGATTGAAGGCCTGCGCGTGCAGCTCGCCGGTACGCCCCGCCATGTCGTTTTCCGCCAGCAGCCCGGTCGAACCTACCAGTTGCTCTACGGCAATAGCAGGGTCAAAGCGCCCGAGTACGAGTTGGCGCGACTGACTGCGCGGGAAGAGCTCGAGGCCGCATTCTCCGGCAGCCTGGGCGAGGCAGAAATCAACTCCGCCTACGTCAGCCCGGAGCCGTGGACCGAGCAGCACCCCGTGGTTCTCTGGGTCGCGCTCGGCATCGCCGTCGCTGTGCTGGGCTGGCTCGCCCTCCGCTCGCTCCGCACCCAGCAGTAAGCCACGTACAATCGGTAGGGCGGGCATTCCTTTTCGCAGCAGGGGGGAGACTTCCTGTCTGCCGGAAAAGCCCGCAGGCAGGCGCCTTGGAGCAGCGTAAAAATACCTGAGCTGCTGAGTTACTTTTCTGCGGGAATTTTCCTCTTTACTGGTGGGGCAGACATTCCTGTCTGCCGGTGGTTCGGAGCAAGACTTGCGCGTCGCTACTGCGGGGGGCCGACGTAGTAGCCGGGGCGGGTGCGGATGGAGACGCCCCGGCGGGAGACGCGAATCTGGATGCGGTGGAAGCCCCGCTGGCTGCGGTTGCTGGGCCGGTAGCTGACCAGATATTGATTGTGCAGGTCCTGCCCGATGAGATTGATGGCTTGCTCGAACGTGCCGCGCGAGAACGGCCGGTAGCTCAGCCCGCCGGTTCCCTGCGCATACACCTCCAGCACATTGCCTTTGACGCTTCCTTGGGTCGTGCGCACCAACGCTTCAATGGCGCGCCCCAGGTCCACGCGCGCGTACTGCCGCTGGGCCTCGGTGGAGGGTGTCTCCGGCTGGCCCGGCAGCGGCGGACTCGGAAACACGCCGGGCGGATAGGGCGAGTCGCGCACGGGCGTATCTTCGGGGCGGCGCAGCAGGTCAGCTTGCACGCGGCTGAGCGCTACGGTGTAGATGCTGATGCCGGCCAGTTGTGCCAGCCGCAGCGGCTCGCCGATGGGAATGGCGCTGCCGTTGTTCCGGGGTTCACTGACGGCGACAATCACCGGGCGGCGGTCTTGGGAGCGCGCAAGCAACAGATTCACCGCTAGGTCGAGCGCGTCGGCCAGCCGGGTTTCATTCCCGCCCGGCTGAATCCGCGCCACCGCCTTGGTAATCTCATCCACGTCGGAGGTGAACTCCTGCCGCAGCATCACCTCGCTGTCGAAGGTGACCACGGCTGCCTCCCCAAACTGCCCCATGATGTAGCTGGTGAAGAGAATGCCGCTTTGCCGCAGCCGGTCGAGCAGGGGCTTCACCGTTTGGGAAGTGTCAAGCAGGATGACCAGCGAGATGGGTTGCTCGGCCAGCTCAAAGTTGGTGATTTGTTGCGGCACCCCGTTGTCCAGTATCTGGATTTCGCTGCGGGTCAGGTCGTAGATGTACTCGCCGCGCGCATCGCGCACCACCAGCGGCGCAGTGACTATTTCTACCGCCACCCGCAAGCGAAACTCTTCCTGCGGGCCGGCGGGGGTTTTCGGCTTGCGTTCCGGCTGCTGGGCTGCCAGCCCCAACGCCAGCAGCAACGCCATTGTCAGCGACAACTTGCGCATACCCTACCTATGATGCACGCAGAGGCGGTGAAGGCAAAGCGACTTCTGGCGGGGGGAACTACTAAGCCGCCTTCTTGGCGGGTTGCTCGACGGAGGCGGCCCGCAGCACATCCAGGGCTTTCAGCACCACCGGGTCGCCCGGCGCCGGCGGAGCGTGGCGGAGGGGCCGCAACGCCTCCTCGCCGTCGGGGCGTTCAATCGCAATGCTGGGTGTGACGGCGTTCCCCTGGATGGCTTCACCCGAGGGGCGGTAGTACTTGGCGACGGAGAGAATCAAGGCAGCGCCGTCGTCGAGCGGAATCAGCTTCTGCAATGCGCCCACCCCGTAGCTGCGCTCGCCAATCACTTCGCCGCGCTGGTTGTCGAGCACGGCCGCGGCCAGCAGTTCGGCCGGCCCGGCGGTGCCGACGTTGATCAGCACGCTCACCGGCCCCCGCCAGAGGGTTTGGTCGGGATGGGCGGGGAAATCCTGGCGCGAGTATTGCTGGCCTTGAAGGTAACCAACCGAGCCGTCCTCCAGCAGCAAGCGCGCTGTCTCGATGGCTTCCTCCGCTTCACCGGAAGCGCACCAGCGCAGGTCGAGGATCAGCTTGCGGGCGCCGGCGGCTTCCAGCCGGCTGAGCACACGGCCAATCTCCTCCGCTTTCCCAGGGGTAAAGCTGGCCACTTTGAGGTAAGCGATGTCGTCCTCCAAGGTGGTGGAAACCACCTCGGTGGGCCGCACGCGGGCGCGAACCAACTCGAGCTGGAAGGGCTCGGTGCGGCGCTGCCGCACCACTGAGAGTGTAACGCCCGTCCCGGGCTCGCCCACCAGCAGCAGGCGCGCCTGCTCGATTGACATACCGCGGCTGGAGAATCCCGCCACGGATTCCAGCATGTCGCCCGTGAGCAGTTCGGCGCGGGCGGCCGGACTGTCGGGCAGGGTGCTAATCACGATGAACATCCCGAAGCGCTTGGAGAGCACCAGGCCGACGTCGCCCTCCGCCTGACCCTGCTTGGCTTTGTACTCGTCAAACTCGCGCGGGCTCAGGTAGCTGGAGTAAGGGTCGAGCGCTTCCAGCAAGCCGTGCAGCGCTCCGCGGGTCACCCGGTCAAGGTTGGGGGTTTCCACGTAGTCGCTGCGGATGCGGCTCAGCACCTCGCTGAAAACCGCCAGTTGCTTGTAGGCGCCTTCGCCGGCGGCCTGGCCCAGCAGGGCTCCGATGACCACATAGAGCACCACCAGCAGCGAAACCCCCAGGACGCTTACGCGTATGCGCGCGCTCACTTTCTCCTCCGTCAGAGAGCCACGGACTCTCGCCCGGCTCTCTTTAGGTTAGACGCTATCGGCAACGGTTGGTTGCCGCCCCTCCCCCGTTAAGTACCAAGTATAAGGTTCGCCTGCCAAAAACTCAATGCCTGGGCTGGGCTAAATTGGCGCACTACCCTTACCCGATCGGGGGGGCGTTAACTCCTGTTCGCATTGACCTTCCTGCGGCCGGGGCCTAACGTAGCTGGCCCGGCTGCCGATTCCTTATCTTGGGAGAGGGTAAGGGGTCGAGTGTGTCCAAAGCAGCAAACCCTGCGCTCAAGGAGCCGGCCGTACTACCCGAGTTGGTTGATCTGTTCCGGCCTTACCCCAGGCTGCAATTGACACGGGGCGACGAGGCCGCCTACCAGCGCTTTCGCTGCCGGGAGCCCAATCTGGTCAGTTACCTGGATGAACATGGGAGCGGTGGAGGCCAACGCCGCCTTCAGGTCCTTGTCCTCCGCGCGCAGGGCCAGCCGGTGGGCACGGTCTCGTTTATTGTGGAGACAAACAGGTATCGGCCCAGCCAGGCCAATAAGTTCGCCCGCATCGACCTGGTGATGGTGGATCCTTCCGCCCGCGGCCTGGGCTTTGGGCGCCTGCTGATTCTCTGCGTCATGACCTATTTGCTGCGAGCCCACGGGAAGAGTCTTTATTCCATCAGTTGCCTGGCGGCGCACGCGGCGGTGGAGAAGTCACTCCAAGAGTTGGCGTTCGCGGGGAGACCCAAGAAGGACGAGAACTTCCGGCACATGGAACTCAAGCTGGAGGCGCTCGACCTAGACCGCCTCGCGCGCCAACTGGCCCAAAAGACGGCGACCCGGCTGCAAGCCATCAACTTCCATTTGCGCCAGCGGGAAAACGCCCCTTCTTGCTGACCGGCATGTTCGGCTATTTCTGGAATGCGGAGTTGGCTCACCGGCGGGTAGGTGTCACCTGCCCGGAGGTTCCCGACCGCTGTCGTGTCCTGGCGCCGCAGGATGTTTTCGGGTCGGCCAACGGAATCCAGGTGGGCAGTTTTGAGAGTCGAGAGGGCGACATTCTTTCTCTCGCGCACGACGCTGCCTACATCGCGGAAGTTCGGAATGCTTACTCCTGGGGCCGTCGCTATCTCGATGCGGGCGACACGCTGGTCACGCCCAATGTATTCGAGCAGTCGCTGTTGGCGGCCAGCGCCGGCTGCGAGGCGCTCGACCAGATCATGAATGGGCGGCTGGCCTCCGCCTTTTGCGCCATTCGCCCACTTGGTCACCATGCCAACCCGCGTCGCGCCATGGGCTTCTGCGTTTTCAACAACGCCGCCGTGGCGGCTCGTTATGCACAGAGCCACTACGGTGCGGGCAGGATTCTGATTGTCGATTGGGATGTCCATCCCGGCAACGGAACCCAAGAGGTGTTCTGGAACGACCCCAGCGTTTTCACACTTTCTTTTCACCAGGCCGACCTTTTTCCGGAGTCGGGTCGCTCCGACTTGGTGGGCGAAGGCGCGGGCAAGGGTTTCAGTCGCAATGTCCCGCTGCCGCCGGGAACCGGTCGCTGCGAGTACCTGAAAGTATTCGAGCCAGTCGTGACCGGAGTGGCCCGCGCGTTTCAGCCTGAGCTGCTGCTGATTTCCGCCGGCTTCGACGCGCACGCGCGCGACCCCGCGGCCCGGATGGAGCTGACCGAAGAAGACTTCGGCCGCATGACGGAGATCGTCCTCCGGGCCACGCGCCCCTTTACGGGCGGAAGAACTCTCAGCTTGTTGGAAGGCGGCTACAATCCCAACGCTTTGCAGACCAGCGTCGCCGCCCACTGCCGCGCCCTCGCCACCCTCTCCGCGTAGCGGCAGCAGCATCGCCCAGCCCCACGTATTCCCCAATGCATTGACTCCCCGCCTGCTGCGACCTAAGATGACGCGCACGGAGGGGGCGTCTTTCCCTTGATCGGCAAGACGATTTCGCATTACCGCATCACCGAGAAGATCGGCGGCGGGGGGATGGGTGTAGTCTATCGGGCCGAAGACACCCGCCTGGGCCGCCAAGTGGCGCTGAAGTTCCTGCCCGAAGAGACTTCTAAAGATCGCCAGGCGCTGGAGCGCTTTCTGCGCGAGGCCCGCGCTGCCTCAGCGCTGAACCATCCCAATATCTGCACCCTCTACGACATCGGCGAGCACGAGGGGCGTCCCTTCATTGCCATGGAACTGCTGGAGGGGCAGGCGCTGCGGAACCACATTGCCGGGCGTCCGCTGCCGACCGGCACCTTGCTGGAACTGGCGATTCAAATCGCCGATGCGCTCGACGCTGCGCATTCCAAAGGGATCGTCCATCGCGACATCAAGCCCGCCAACATCTTCGTCACTCGCCGTGGCCACGCCAAGATTCTCGACTTCGGCCTGGCCAAGCTGGTGCCCCAACCAGACCGAGTGGCGGAAGCGGTGGGCGTTCCGAGCGAAGCGACCGTCACGGCCGAGGAGCACTTGACCAGCCCGGGCGCGACCGTGGGCACCATTGCCTACATGTCACCCGAGCAGGTGCGGGGCGAGGAACTCGACCCCCGCTCAGACCTGTTCTCCTTTGGCGTCGTGCTCTATGAGATGGCCACCGGCCGGCAGGCTTTTACGGGCAGCACTTCGGGCGTGATCTTCGATTCCATCTTGAACCGCGCACCCACCGCACCGGTGCGGCTGAACCCGGAGGTTCCGGCACGGCTCGAAGAAATCATCCAAAAGGCTCTCGAAAAGGATCGCGACTTGCGCTACCAGAGCGCCGCTGAGCTGCGCGCCGACCTCAAGCGCCTGCGCCGCGACACCGATTCCAGCCGTTCGGCAGTTGAAAGCTCAGCAGAAATCCCTGGGGCCGTCACGCCCGTTCCGGACACGGAGCGTGAGGAGGGGAGTTCAGACACACAAATCGTTGCCAGCGTTCTCAAGCGGCACAAGAAAGGATTGCTGGCAGCACTGGCCGCGCTGGCCCTTGTGATAGCGGGTTTGAGCTATGGAATCTCGCGGTTCGCCACGCCTACTGGCGGCGAGGCAATTGATTCGATTGCGGTGCTGCCGTTTGAAAATGTCGGCGGCGACCCGGATGCCGAGTATCTGAGCGACGGCATTGCCGAAGCCCTCATCTCCAGGTTGTCGCAACTTCCCGATCTCAAGGTCATGGCCCGCAGCACGGCCTTCCACTTCAAGGGGAAAAACGTTGACCCGCAAGAAGCGGGGCGGAAGATGGGCGTGCACGTGGTGCTGACGGGGCGGCTGTCACAGCGCGGCGACACACTGGTGATCGGAGTGGAACTGGTGGACGTGAACCACGGCACGCAGCTCTGGGGCGAGCAGTACAACCGGCCGATGGCTGACATCTTCGCCCTGCAGGAGAAGATCACCCGCGAAATCTTTCGGCAGTTGCGAATGAAGCTGACGCCCGAAGACGAAAGCCGCTTGGCTCGCCGCGATACCGAAAACACCGAGGCCTACCAACTCTATCTCAAGGGCCGCTACTACTGGAACAAGAGGACCGAAGAGGCCCTGAGAAAGGGACTCGAATACTTCGGGCAGGCAATTGAACAAGACCCGGGCTACGCGTTGGCCTACGTTGGGCTGTCTGAGTCTTACATCGTCCTCGCTGATCGCGGCATGCCATCGAAAATAGCTTTTCCAAAAGCAAAGATGGCAGTCGCAAAGGCATTGGAACTGGACGACACGCTCGGTGAAGTCCATGTGTCGCTGGCGGTGATCAAGGACACCTATGAGTGGGACTGGGTGGCTGCCGAGAGAGAATATAAGCGCGCCATTGAACTTAATCCTGGCTATGCGACAAGTCACCACTGGTACTCTATATATTTGTCTTGGTTAGGGGGCCGGCACGAGGAAGCCATCGCAGAGGCGAAACGCGCCCTGGAACTTGACCCACTCTCGCTCATCATAAATGAGGCTCTAGGATTCGTCTTGTACTTCGCGCGGCAGTATGACGAGGCAATAGAACAATTGCATAAGACGCTTGAACTAGACCCGAACTTCCCCGATGCGCACTACACTTTGGGCCAAGTCTATCTCCAAAAGGGTATGTATCAGGAAGCGACCGAAGAGTTTCAAAAAGGGATAACCCATTCCGGTGACAGCATCAGCACTCGTGGTATCGCCCAACTTGCCTCCGCCTATGCAGCGGCGGGCAAACGACGCGAGGCGCTGAGGGTGTTGGACGAGTTGATGGAGGAATCGAATCAATCGTATGTTTCACCGGCTAGAATAGCAATAGTTTATGTCTGGCTGGGAGATAAGGATCAGGCGTTCGCCTGGCTGGAAAAAGCTTACCAAGAGCGCTCTTCCCTAGTTGGTCACGTCAACGCGGATCCAATCTTCGACCCCCTGCGCTCCGACCCCCGCTTCCAATCCCTTCTGCGCCGCCTGAACTTCCCCCCGCAGAAGAGCGCGGGGCAAGCTCCGTAGGCTTTCCTTCGCGTTGACTTGGCTGTTGGTGCGACTTGGGATGGATGGGAAATCTGCAAGTCCATCCGCGCTCTCCTCCGCCCAGGACAGTCCCGGACCCTGGCCCTCAACTACCCTTCTGACCAGTTGCTTCCGCGTTCGTAGGTCTCTTACCCTAGTAGTTGCGAAGAACTGTAAAAAACAGGAGCTTTAACAATGCTGAGCGGTGCAGCAACTCCTCGTGAACAACCAGCTCGAAGGGGGTTGCGCAGAAGCGAACGGCGCGGTCGGGTTATGCGAATCCGAGTTTATGGCACCAGTCTCGGAGGCCGAACCTTCACCGAAGATGGCGTTTCCGTCAGGGTCTCGCGCCACGGTGCCCAGGTTCGATTGAAGCACTTGCTGATGGTCGGGGACAGCCTCATCATTTTGAATCCCCGGAACAACAGAGAAGCGACATTCCGGGTGGTGGATCAAGTCACCGATCCTCCTGGGATCCCGTATGCTGACTGGGGGATGGAGTGCCTGGAATCGAATGAAAATATTTGGGACCTATAGAACGCCCACAGACTGCCGGTTTTGGCGTCAGAGGAACTCTGATTGCTCCCGCTGATCCGCCGCCCGCCTGCGCCTGCCTGCCGCAGGCAGGCATGAACTTCCCCCGGACTAAGTGATTGGTTTTTTGGTTTAACGGTTGATTGGGAAAGCAAGACGGCACGCCAGAGAGGGAGTACAACTATCGACGGCGGCACTTCAGTTGCGGGTTATTTTTTCTCCAGGGATTCCTTCTGCTTGCGATAGGCGGCGATGCGGCTGCGCTCGGCGTCGAAGCCGGCCCGGCCCAGCAGCGCATAGGTCAGGTCCTTGCTGAGTTGCACGCCGGGCTGGTCGAAGGCGTTGATGTCGTAGAGCTCGCCCGCGTAGGCTGCCTGGAACATGCACAGCATCATCATCTGCCCGACGTAGTACTCGTCCGCGCGGGGAAAGAGGAAAGTGGAGTTGGGCCGCCCGGCTTCGGTCAGCGCCAGCTCGGTGGCGGACTTCTCGGCGCGGAACAGCTCGTTCAAGGTTTTTCCGCCCAGGTAGCCGGTGGAGTCGTACTTCCCGAACAGCTTGGGGATGCGCACGGTGTGGGCGTTGGTTGTTTCTTCCCAAAAGGTGACGGTCTTGTCGCGCGGGCCTTCCATGTAGAGCTGCGACTGCGAGTGCTGGTCGGTCACGCCCAGCGCCACCACCGGCGTCTGCCCGGACAATACCTCGCGCTTGCTGCGGTCCACGCGCTTGCCCAGGCTCTCGGCCCACAGTTGCCGGTACCAGAACGCCAGCGCCCAGAGCGTATTCGAGTAGGAGTAAATCACCTGGATGGTTTTGCCGTAGCGGGTGTCGAGGATGTACTGGTGCAACGCGGAAGCCAGAGCCGGGTTGGATTCAAGCTCGGGCAGACGGCAGGCTTCGGCGATGTCACCCGCGCCCTGCACCAGCCGCCGGATGTTGACTCCCACCAGCGCCGCTGGCAGCAGTCCCACCGGCGTCAGTACGGAAAAGCGCCCGCCCACGTTGGGTGGAATCGCAAACAGTTCGAACTTCTCGCGGCGCGCGATGGCGAGCAGGTCGCCCTTGTTTGGGTCGGTGACTGCGGCCACCTGCCGGGCGGCCCGCTTGCTGCCCAACTTCTTCCGCAGCCAGTGGTAGGCAATTAGGAACTGCGCCATGGTTTCGGCGGTGGAGCCGGACTTGGTTACCACTACCACCAGGGTTTTGCGCGGGTCGAGCCGCTCCATTGCGCGGTGCAGCAGCAGCGGGTCCACGTTGTCCACCACCACCAACTCCGCCGGGATTTTTTTCTTGCGGAAGGGGTGGGGGCCGTTGGCAGCCACGTCCAATGCATAGGGGCCCAGGGCCGAGCCGCCGATGCCGAGCAGCAGGACCGATTTGTACCGGCCGCGCAAGGAGCGCACGTACTGCTCCACCTGCTCGACGGGCTCGGTCTGAAAAGGCAGGCGCGGGAAGCCGACTTCGCCCCGCTCCACCCGGCCGAGGAATTTCCCCACCGCCACGCGCGCTTGCTCGCGCCGGGCCTCCAGTTCAGCGCGGGTGAGGCCGTGCCCCGGCCCCAGGATGTCGGCCCGCAGATTGGTCCAATCGTACTCGATCATTTGTGGCATTGCGGAACCCCCCGCTGGTTTTGTCTCCGCTCCGGGTGTCGTCCTGAGCGTTTAGAAGTGCTTTTGCCTGCTGGTCAGCCGTCGGGCTGCTGCGTCTTTATAACTGGTTTCGATCAGTGATGAAAGTGCCGGAGATGCGGTCGTGCCAGGTCAACCGCTGCTCATCCACCGCCGCCCACAGGAAGCCCAGCAGAACCGAACCGGTGGAAACCACGTACCCGAACGCGCGCCACACTCGGTGGCGTGCAGCGGGAAGGTTTCCTTCGAAGGTCACTACGCGCAGCCCGCGGGCCTGCATCCCCGGAGTGCGCCCGTCCAGCACGGTGAACATGCCAAAGTACACTACGGCCAAAATGAAGCCGGCAGAAAGATAGATCAGGATGTCGCGCCGGCCCCAGCCCGCTTGTCCGGTAAGCGCGGCGAACAGGCCCAAGAAGAATCCGCTGGCCAGCAGGATCAAAGCTGCGTCCAGCAGGCCGGCCCGCAAACGCTCCCCCAGTGGAGCGCTCGCACGCGCCGCCAACTGTTCTGCTTCTTGCTCGGCGGCGGTGAAGTCAAACGACGATTGCAGCAGCGGCATCCCGATGTATTCGATCTGAGTCGGCGTCGCCCAGCGCGCTTCGTCCGGAATCGTGGCGATGGCGTTGCCGTTGAGCGAAGGAGAGCGGCGCCGCCGGCGCGTCCAGCCCCGTCGATGGCGGGACAGGCTGCGCGTCACCCGCTCGCCCCACAGTCGGGGCTGCGCTGGCTGCTGGTCCCACAGGGCGGGCGAAATTCCCCCCACGTCCTCTCCGACTATTCCCACGCTTTCGTTCTCAACCGCCAAAACCTCGGCACCGCTCACTGGCGGGGTATCTTCGGGCAGACTCAAGTTCGCAGGGCTTCCCGAAAAAGGCTTTGAGAGCTGCCAGTCGCCCTCCAGGCAGCGATTGCGTTCCGCCGGTGTCCCCACGCCGCAGCGCGGACAGTTCATCGCCAGTCTTTTCCCTTTGCGCTGCGGAACTGCTCGCTGGAGGAGAGCGAGCAACCGAGCCGGATGGTAGCAAAGCCCTCCCGCAGGGTCAACTTAATCCCGCCAGTCGTAGTGGGCCATTTGAAAATGGGAAGCTCACGCCGAGCCCCGTGGCACCTGCCACGGGACGCCTGTGCCGCCATTCCGCCCGGTGGCAGGCGCCTGCCTACCGCCGGCAGGCCACCGGGCTCAGCGGCAAATCAACTTTGTGAAACTAACCTACTGCCCCGCCAGCACCGGCTGGCCACGCAGCCGAACAGTTTGTGCCGACTCGCATCGTCCCCTGCGTTATAATCGGGCAAGCTGTTCGGGAAGGATTAGACGATGGCGTTTCCCCAGAACCGGTCGCGACGGCTGCGCCGCACGGAAGTGTTGCGTCGCTTTGTGCGCGAGACCCGCTTGAGTGTCGATGGTTTGGTCTATCCGCTCTTCGTCCAGCCGGGCGAAGGCGTGCGCAAGGAAATCTCTTCCATGCCGGGCGTCTTCAACCTCTCGGTGGACGAGTTGGTGAAGGAATGCCGCGAAGTGCGCCAGCTCGGCCTCCCGGCGGTGCTCCTCTTCGGCATCCCGGAATCGAAAGACGAGTTGGGCACGGGCGCTTACGCCGACGACGGCATCGTGCAGCGCGCCGTGCGTGCCGTGAAGCGCGAAGTGCCCGACCTGATGGTGATCACCGACGTCTGCTTGTGCGAGTACACCAGCCACGGCCACTGCGGCAAAATCGAAGACGGGGAAGTTGCCAACGACCCCTCGGTGGAACTGCTGGCCAAGACTGCGCTCAGCCACACGCGCGCGGGCGCCGACGTGGTCGCGCCCTCGGACATGATGGACGGGCGCGTCGGGGCCATCCGCCAGGCGCTCGACGTCAACGGTTTCCAGCACACGCCCATTCTCAGCTACGCCGCCAAGTACGCCTCCTGCTTCTACGGGCCCTTCCGCGACGCCGCCCACTCGACGCCGCAGTTCGGCGACCGGCGCGGCTACCAGATGGACCCGGCCAACGCCCGCGAAGCCCTGCGCGAGGTGGCGCTCGACATCGAGGAAGGCGCCGACATGATCATGGTCAAGCCCGCGCTGCCTTACCTCGACGTCATCCGACAGGTGCGCGACACCTTCAACGTCCCCGTGGCCGCCTACCAGGTCAGCGGCGAGTATTCGATGATCCACGCCGCCGCGCGCAACGGCTGGCTCGACTTGGAGCGGGCCATGCTCGAAAGCGTCACCTCCATTCAGCGCGCCGGCGCTTCCATCATTTTTACCTATTTCGCCAAGGACCTGGCCCGCAAGTTGGCGTGCTGATCTCTGCGCTCCGGTTCCAGCAGTCTCTGCGCACGCTGCTTGCCCCGAGTGAAATCGAGGGGCGCCTCTGCGGTGAGATGTTTTTTGCCACAGAGACACGGAGACACAGAGGGCGAGTTTCAATTTTCGTCGTGACTCAGAAGATAACTGAGGCATTGTTGGCCTGATGCCAAACGCTGAATCCCCGATTGTCATCACCGTCTTCGGCAGCTCGCGCCCGCAACCCGGTTCGGACGCCTATGAGACCGCGCAGGCGCTGGGCGCGGCACTGGCGAAGTCCGGCTTCGTTGTTGCCAATGGCGGCTACGGCGGCACCATGGAAGCCGCTGCCCGCGGCGCACGCGCAGCGGGCGGAACAACCATCGGAGTGACGGCAGAAACCTTCCGCTCGAAAGCGAACTCTTGGATTGAAAAAGAGATCCGCGTGCAAGACTGGCAGGCGCGACTGTTCAAGTTAATCGAACTGGGCGCGGGCTACGTCGTCCTGCCGGGTGGCACCGGCACGCTGGTCGAGCTGTCGGTGGTGTGGGAGTGGATCAATAAACGCTTCATCGAGCCGAGGCCGCTTGTCCTCCTGGGCGACTACTGGCTCCCGGTCATCAATGCCATTCCCGAAGCAGAGCTACACTCTAACCCCAGTCTTCCCGCCCCCACTCCCGACGAAGCAGCTTTACTCTTGGTGCGTCGCTTGGGCGACCCGCTCAGCCTCCAAAGTTGAGGGCTTCCATCTACCCAACACGCCAAAACGGGACTAGACTGGCATTCCTCCATGCTTCGCAGCGCACTTGAACGGCTGGAATTTCCCGCCCTGAAGGAAATCTTGCGGCAGCGGTTGACCTGCGCTCCCGGCGGTGCGGCGCTGGAGCGGCTGGAGCCCTCCGCCGACCGCGAGTGGATCGAAACAGAGTTGGCGCGGGTGGCGGAGGCGCGCGCTTTTCTGGAAGAAGACGAGGAGCTGGGCTTCGGCGGGCTGATCGATCCCGCGACTTGGCTACCCAAACTGCCCGTCGGCAACGTCATCCTGCCGCCGGAGGCACTGCTCGACGCCACCA
>JACZYA010000050.1 GCA_022571295.1 Acidobacteriota bacterium
TCAAAGCCTGCCTTGGCCTTGCCATGGACGTTTCCTTGGGCTGAGGCATACGCCGATCGATAGAGACGGTACCAGCGCCAGAGCGTCCCCAGACTCACTCCAGCTTTCCGAGCCAGTTCGTCGACCGCTGGGCTAGATACCCGCCGACCGTTGAGGTGGACAGTCTTGGGCCTGATGGACTTGAATTCGAGGACTACCTGGAGGCGAGCCTGAGCCTCAGCGACGCCCTTCTCGCTATAGACAGCACTAAGCTCAGCGACGAAGGACTCTGTACTTTGGGTTAGAATCTCAGCAGCCATCGTGACCTCTCACCCAGGTCGTGGTGGTTAGCGCCGTGCTCGGTGGTTACACACCGGGCGCGGCGCGCCCCATCAACTTTTCGATTTCTTCTTCCGTCCTCGTCCCTTCCGGTAGTGTTTCTCCTTATAGCGCTTCACACGTTCGATATCTCGATTGGTCCAGTTGCGGAATACGTTCTTCCCCACATGCAAAGGCCTTGGAACCGGCACCTTTCCACTTGCCAGCCAACGCTCCAGAGTCACGCGACTTATCCCGACACTACGTGCTACTTCCTCTGTAGACAAAGGCGTCATAGTATACACGCGTGTATCATATTTAATTTTCCCTGTCAAGCAAAATCAACTGCTAGCCATAGTAATCCTCGTCCAAAAATGAGGTCATGCCTGGCAAGCCTTCGCCCGACCGTAAAGGACAAGAAAGTACAGGCTGTATCAAAGAGTTCCTTTTGATACGAGTCGCTTGCGCACATTGCCAGCGCTGAACTGGCAAAACAGGCGATGAAGGCCTAGGATGGTACCTGCCTTCGCACCGCTCCTGGAGCACGACGTATGAGAGGTGAGGTCGCGCTCCACAAAAAGCCTTTTATCTGAAAAAAACTTATTTTAGTCTCGGAAACAAAATCATCGACGGAGTTCTTCCATGGAAGAGCAGTGTGCCACTGAAATTCTCCATCGGCTTCGCACCCGCAAGATGCGCGCTTGCACGGACAGGCGGGAAAATGCTTTCCACGCGTTCGCCTCTGCTGGGCATGAAAATACACCAATACCCAAGGGTCAGCGAACGGAGATTTTCAAGACGGCACAAGCGAGACTGGCTAGTGCTGGTTGACAGGAACGAGAGTAAGCAGCGATACCATCGGACTCATCTCTCGCCGCGGATAAGGTCTCTCCAGGTCTCTCGCTGCCGGATTACTTGGAACCGATTTCCTCGCACTAGAACCTCTGCTGGCCGCGGGCGAGAGTTATAGCTGGACGCGAGCACAAACCCATAAGCCCCTACATCCATCAGAGCCAAGAATTGTCCGGCAGCAAGTGGTGGCAGAGAAATTCCGTGTCCAAAGCAGTCAGCTGTCTCGCACACAGGACCAACCACATCGGCGGGAGAGGGCCGGGCCGAGCGACGACGAACAACGGGAAGGATACGATGGGTTGCGCCGTACAAGGCCGGACGCAGAAAATCATTCATAGCCGCATCGACCACAACAAACCGTTGCTGCGCCACCTTCTTTTCCAAGATGACACTTGTCAAGAGAATGCCCGCCGAGCCGACAACCAGACGTCCTGGCTCGAGAATGATGTGGCAACCTAGGCGTCGTGCGGCCTGCTTCAGAGGCCGAGCGTAGGTGGCTGGGGACACGGGTTTTTCCTGTTGATAACGAATTCCAATGCCCCCGCCAAAGTCCAAATACCGAATCTGCACCCCGGCCCCGCGCAGGCTCCCAGCCAATTCCTCCAGCCGGTGCAGGGCCTCTACAAAGGGAGAAACCGAGGTGATCTGTGAGCCAATATGGCACCCGATGCCCACAAACTCGATGCCAGCTAGTTCAGTCGCCCGCTGGCAAATCGCTATTGCCTCCCGCCAGTGAACACCGAACTTGTGAGTCCGCTTTCCCGTAGAGATATGACGATGGGTGTGGGGCTCAACATCGGGATTTATTCTTACAGCTACGCGGGCCGGGCGAGTGAGATGTCGCGCGCGGGCCGCAATCATTTCAAGTTCGGCTGGAGATTCGACGTTTAGAAAAAGGATATCCTGACGCAATGCATAATCAATCTCTTCTCGTGTCTTGCCCACGCCCGAGAAGACAATCTTGCCCGGGTCTCCCCCTGCTCGCAGCACCCGGTGGAGTTCACCGCCGGAAACGATGTCGAACCCCGCTCCCAATCCCGCCAGCTCGCGCAGCACAGTCAGATTGGAATTAGCCTTAACGGAATAGCAAATGGTATGAGGTATGCCCCGAAAGCAGGCGGCTAACCGTTGGTAGTTGCGGGTTATTGTCGCCGCGCTATAAATGTAGACAGGAGTCCCTACACGGCGGGCAATTCGTCCCACTGGGACATCTTCGCAGTGTAGTTCGCCGTCAGAGTAGTTGAAATATCTCATCGCTCCAAAAGGTGTTCGACTGCAGGTCGAAGGAGAGCCTGGTGTCCACCGGACGCAACTGTAAGCCCGTGCCGTGTCAGCGCAGTAGCTCCTCGAGCCGCACGGCTTCGTCCGTCTTCGCGTCTCGGTACTTGACGATAACGGGGGTGTAGAGAGACAGGCCCCAGTCCCGGCCGCGCTGTGCTGCAACTGCACGCGCACCGGGAACAACCACCGCTCGCGGGGGAATCACCAGCGGCTTTTCACCTTCGCCCCGGTACACTTTGCCCTGGACCAAATCGTACACCGGAGTGGATCCAGTTAGGATTGTGCCGGCAGCCAGCACGGCGCCCTGCCCCACAAGCGTTCCCTCGTAAATCCCGCAATTTCCTCCCACCAGGACATCATCTTCAACGATGACCGGGAAGCTTCCCACCGGCTCCAGTACGCCGCCCACCTGGGTACCGGCGCTCAGATGAACACGCTTGCCGATCTGGGCGCAGGAACCCACCAAAGCGTGCGAGTCAATCATCGTCCCCTCATCCACGTAGGCCCCCACATTGATGTACATCGGGGGCATGAGCGTCACACCTTTCCCGATGTAGCAGCCATCACGGACCGAAGAGCCTCCCGGGACCACACGCACCGCTTGCTCCAGCGGGATTTGCTTCAAGGGGAAGGTGTGCTTGTCACAAAAGGTGAAGCCCGTCACCGGCATTTCAACCACCCGACCGATGCGAAACCCCAGGAGAATACCTTTTTTGACCCAGGTGTTGACCTTCCACCCGGCCGGGGTTGGCTCACTGGCTCGAATACACCCTTGGTTCAAAGCTGCCTTTAGCTCATCAAACGCCTGGAAATACTCCTCATCGAATTGATCGGCCTTGCGCGCGAACAGTTCTTCGATCCGGGTCTGCAAACTCGCTGCTTGAACCATGACGGCATCCTTTGTTGCGAAACTCAATGCATTGCTTGTCTTTTCCGTGCGCCAGGGACACAACCGACTTTGCCCCTAGCACGAGAATCGGACAGGCACTCAGGAAACTCTTTCGGCTACTCCCTCCGCGATTCTGTCCCGAGTGTTCTGCCGTGAAAGCAATCCCATCGTGTGCAACAGTTTTTCGAGCTTGGCGCGGTTGTCCGACCGCATAGGAACCAAAGGCAGACGATAGACTTCTTCCAGGAGGCCCATCATCGCTAAGGCAGCCTTGACGGGAATCGGATTGGTCTCAATGAAATTCGCTTGCATCAAAGGCAATAGATAAGCGTTGAGCCTCCGCGCCTCCTGGTATTTTCCCTCGAACATCAAATGCGTCAGCTTTGTCATCAGGCCGGGAGCTTCATTGGAGACCACAGATACCACACCGGCTCCTCCGAGAGCCATAAGGGGGAAAGTGAAGGAGTCATCCCCGGAAAATACCCGAAAGCCGGGCTCAACGGAATTCAGAATTTCCATCTGCTGGGTAATGTTGCCGGATGCTTCCTTGATGCCGATTATGTTGGGGATCTTTGAGAGTCGCGCCACGGTCGGTGCTTGGATGTTAGATCCCGTCCGTCCAGGAACGTTGTAGAGAATCAGGGGGAGATGGGTTGCTTCAGCAATAGCTCTGTAGTGCTGATAGAATCCTTCCTGCGTGGGCTTGTTGTAGTAGGGTGCCACCGAAACAAATCCCTGCACGCCGAGCGGCGCCACCTCCTGCATGAGCTTCACAACCTTGCGGGTGTTGTTGCCGCCCGCCCCGGCCAGCACGGGCACTTGCCCCGCCGCCTCCTCGACAACTACGCGAATGACCTGCAGATATTCCTCCTGTTCAAGCGTAGGGGCTTCGCCGGTGGTTCCGCAGGGAACCAGGAAATCGATTCCCTCCCGCAACTGAAATTGCACCAAGCGGCGCAGGGCAGGTTCGTCCACCGAGCCGTCTCGCCGGAACGGAGTTGCCAGCGCAGTACCACAGCCTCGCACATCTAAGTTCATGCTACCTCCTCGACTTGCAAAATATCTGCAAAACGATACAAACCCTTTCGGCCCGCAACCCAGCGCGCCGCATACAACGCTCCTTCGGCAAATACCTGTCGCGTGCGCACCGTGTGCCGCACCAGGAGAGTTTCCACCTCAGAGTCGAAGCCAAACTCGTGCATGCCCGGGAAATAGCCGGCACGGACACTGGAAATGGGAAGCGCGCGGTCGCGCAAGTACGGCTCAACCTCCCGTTTCAATTCCAGCGCCGTGCCGGAGGGCGCATCTTTTTTGAACTGATGGTGCGTCTCCGTGAGGTACGGTTCAAACGTGGGAAAACCGGAGAAAATTTCTGCTGCGGCGCGCGCGACTCGGTAGAACAGCTGGACGCCAAGCGAAAAGTTCGGCGCATAAACCATGCCCACGCCAGCGCGTTCGATGATTTCACGGACTGCATCCAGCCGGTCGTACCAGCCGGTCGTCCCCACCACCAGATTGCAGCCGCATCCCGCAACCCGGCGGATGTTCTCCACCACCGCTGCGGACGTCGTGAAGTCCAAGCAGACATCGATACCTTGAAAACTGTGCTCAGTGATTCCCGCTCCTTCGTGGTTTGTTCCCGATCTCAGTATCTGCTGCACCTGCATGCCACGCTGGGCCGCGAGCTGAGCGATCAGCTTGCCCATCTTGCCGTGGCCCAACAGAGCTACATTCAGAGCACGCGAAGTATCCATCTCACTCGAAGCGATACCTAAGATTCAGACTTCAAACTTCATTCATGAACTTAGGTAGGCCTCACCCTCCTGGTGCGCGAGCTTTCAGTTCCCGCACTATCCGGCAGTAGAGATCGACTGCTTGTACCAGATCAGCCTTCCGGACACATTCGTGGTCCGTGTGCGCGACTTCGATTGAACCCGGCCCCAGCAGGAACGGGCGGCCCCAACCAGTGAGGTTGGGCACGTCAGTTGTGTACGCCACACTATCTGTCTCGAAGCCGTCCAACTTTTCCAGTTTTACCGGCGGCGCCTCCCGAACAACTTCATACTCGCAACGACCTTGCAAAAGGCCTTCTATTCTCTGCCGGAGCGCTCCTGAGCCATCGACAGTACGGCAGAGGATTTGCGCCTCGGCTTCGCTTGCGGTGATGTTGGCGGCGCGACCCCCGGAGATTGTGCCGATATTCATCGTGGCAGGTCCGAGCACGGGGTCTACAGGCAAATCGAGTGCGCGCAAATCAGCCAGCAGATCGAGCAGTTTTTCGATGGCCGACTCTCCCAAGCGCGGATAAGCCGAGTGCGCCGCCTTTCCTGCCGTTCGGATGCGCAGGTGCAAAATACCTTTCGTTCCCACCACCAACTTGTTTCGGGTTGGTTCTCCAACAATGATGTACCGGGTCTCTGTAGAAGACAGATTGGCGGCGCGGGCGCCATCGCTAATGGTCTCCTCTCCGACCAGAAACAACAACCCAAAACCTTTTACCCCTTCAGCCAAGAGTTGCTCCGCCGCTACCAACTGACACGCTAAGCTGCCTTTCGCGTCACACGAGCCACGCCCGTAGATGAATTCCGCGTCTTCTCCAACCCCGAAGAACGGCGCAACCGTATCCATGTGGGTGCTCAAAACCACCTCCGGGTCACCGTGATAGCCAAAGACATTCCATCGCTCAGAGTCGAGTGTCTGGACTTCAACCTGGAATTTGTGTTTCCCTAAATAATCGTACAAGAACTCCGCGCACGCCTTCTCCTTCCCCGTAACAGAATTGATGTTCACCAGTGTTCGAGTCAGCTCAAAGAGATTGGCTGTGCCTGGCATCCTTGGTCTCCGATGTGTCCCAGAGTTCCGCACACATTCTCTTTTCGTTGACTGTCTCGAAGAATTCTTGGTGCAGGCGCAGAGAGGCAGGGGCTAAATCTCCTTCGGCGAGCACGAAAGTGAAATTTGTATCGGAAGCTCCCTGTGAAATCATGATCACATTGATCTCCTGCAACGCACCAAAAACCCGAGCAGCGACACCAGGCATCGTCCGCAAACCTTTGCCCACCACTGTAACGACCGCCAAACCGCGCACAACTTCCACTTCCACGAGTTCTCTCAGCTCGCGCACCAGCGCCTCAAGCGGTGCATCCTCGTTGACGGTAATAGCGACAGACACTTCGCTGGTGGCGATTACGTCAACCGGCACCCGATGGCGCTCAAAGATCCCAAAAATGCGAGCAACGTAGCCGTGCGCCAACAGCATTCTCGGATTGGAGAGGAAAAGAGCCGTCGTGCCACGTCGCGCTGCTATGGCCCGAACTCCGATGCCTTCAACGTCGCGCAGGATCGACGTCCCCTTGAGTTCCGGACGAAAGGTGTTCTTGATCCGCACGGGAATCCCTCGGCGGACAGCAGGGCGAATGGTTGCCGGGTGCAATACCTTAGCACCGAAGTACGCCAACTCAGCCGCTTCCGCGAACGAAATGGACGGCAACACCCGTGCGTGGGAAACAACCCGAGGATCAGCCGTCAGGAGGCCATCGACATCGGTCCAAATCTCCAGTGAAGAACTCGGTAACGCCGCTGCCAGGAGAGCAGCCGTGTAGTCGGAACCACCGCGACCCAGAGTCGTGGTCTGACCATCGATTGCTGCCCCCACAAAACCTCCTGTCACGACCAATTGCCCTTTTTCAAGCATTGGCCGGACTGTTTTGACCCGGCGCTCGATCTCATCTTCATCGGGCACGGCCGCACCGAAGCTGGCGTCGGTGATGATCAATTCGCGCGGATCAATCCAGCGGGTTGGTATTCCCATTCCCGACAGACAAGTGGCTAGGATCTTTGAAGAGAGAAGTTCCCCGGTTGCGAGCAGTGCGTCCGATGTCCGCGGTGTAAGCTCGCCGAGCAGCGTGACTCCGGTGACAAGCTGCCGTATCCGCGTGAACGTATGGTTACTTTCGTCTTCCAAGTTCACGGCTTCGGCTGGCGTGATCCCCGCCTCGCTGATGGCATGGCGGTGCCTTCTGATCAGTTCATTGAGGACGCGCTCCACCTCATCAGCTCTTGCCTCACGAGCCAGCTGGCCTACGCGCTCCAACTCATCCGTTACGTCTGCCATGGCAGAAACAACCACCAAGCAACTCTCGCTGCGCCGAGCCGCGATGAGCCGCGCGACGGCTGCGAACTGGCGCCCGTCCCGAACCGAGGTTCCTCCAAACTTCAGAACAATCATTTGACTCCTGTAGACAGTTTGGTTTCGTGGCGAACCAAACCTTTTTCCATTTAGATCGTAATCCCCCTAAAAAACAAAAAACCCGCCAAACTGGCGGGCTCTCGTTCCGATTCCTTATGTTCTATTTATTTAGAAAAACCTCAAGGAGGCCCGCCTCGTGCAGTGGAGGGCTTTCGCTTTCGGACAATAACTCCGTCGCTCATGATGCGGGAGACTAGATGTACTTGCCTTCCAAGTCAAGCAAAAAAAGACTTATCTCGGTTTCGGTTCGCTCGCGCTGGCCGTCTGCAGGGAGCGGAGTAGCGCAGGTGAAATTCCCCGCATAAGGGATCTTAGAACGGCATCCTCTCCGGTCCGGATTGGGAAACGCCTGCGAGAGATAGGCCCTGGCGAATTCGTGTGTGACCTTCTCGTCCGACCCCCGAGTCCTGTTCCCTCTCCGGCCTTTTCGTATTTGAGTTCTAGGACTGGACCAAAACTTCGTAGAGGGTGACCTTCGGATCGAACTCCAGCAGAAAGTCTTTGTCGGCGCGATAAAAGACTTCCTTTTCCAAGTCGCCCCGGGAGAACTTTCGGATCGCCTCCATCGACTCCCACAGCGAGAGCAGCACGAATTCCGCCCGGCCCCCGCACACCCGCTGCAGGACGAACACGCCCCGATTGCCCTCGGTCTCGCGGTGAGCTTTCACCCTTGTCCGGTTTAGGTAGGCGAGATAGTCCCCGGCCTGCGCTTCTCGCGTGATTCCCACCCAGACGCGCGCGACCATTCATTCATTCTTTAAGGCGCCCTAGACGCCTAGTACTCCCGCTCACTCAGCAAGATGCCACAGCGGCGCTGACAGGAAGTGGCGCTGGGAAAATGTTGGTCTTGGTCAAGGAGCGCCCAAGCCGCTGATTTATCATTGTGCGTCGCAGAAAAAAGGAGTGTGTTAATGAGGACGAAGTCCCTGCTGTTGACGATATTCACGCTGTTGTTGTTCGTGCCGTTGGGGCTCGCGCAGATGCACGAACCGGTGGATCTGGACGCTGTTTACAAAATCAAGAACGAGGGCCTGAAGCGCTCCCAGGTGATGGACACCCTGAGCTACCTGACCGACATCCACGGCCCGCGATTGACCAACTCGCCTAACATGCGTAAGGCGGCCGAGTGGGCCGAAGGGCAGCTCCGCCAGTGGGGCATGGAGAATGTTCACCGCGAAGCCTGGCCGTTCGGGATGGGCTGGTCGAACGAGCGCTTCGTCGCCCACGTCATCTCCCCGCAGCGGTATCCGCTGATTGGCGTCCCGCTGGCTTGGACGCCGGGCACGAAAGGGGTCGTGCAGGGCGAGGTGATCTATGCCCCGATTAAGCGGGGGGGAGACGAGGAATACTTCGAGGAGTACCAGGGCAAACTGAAGGGGAAGATCGTCCTGCTCTCAACGCTGCGCGAATTCAAGCCTCCCTTCAAGGCCAAGGCGCGGCGCTGGACCGAGGAGGAACTGGCCGAGTTGGCGGAGCAGAAAGTCGGGGGCGCACGGCCAGCCGATTTCCGTTCCCGGAACCGCAAAAGAGTTGAACAGCAGGCCAAGGACAAGGCCAAGACCAGGTGGGAATTCTATGAGGAAGAGGGAGTGTTGGCGGTGGTTAGCATGAGTTCCCGGGACGCCGGCATCCTGCGTGTAGGCGGCGGCGGGTCGCGCCAGCCGGACGAGCCTCGCGGTCCGGTTCGGTTCATGCTGTCCGCCGAGCACTACGGCCGTATCGTTCGCACGCTGGAGAAAGAGATCCCGGTCGCAATGGAGCTCGACATCAAGAACACCTTCCACCAGAAGGATTTGGACTCTTTCAACATCATCGCGGAGATACCGGGGACGGATAAGCCCGACGAGGTGGTGATGCTGGGCGCGCACTTCGACTCGTGGCACGGCGGCACCGGCGCGACCGACAACGGCACCGGGTCGGCGGTGATGATGGAGGCGATGCGCATCCTGCAGGCCTCCGGGCTTCCGATGCGCCGGACGGTGCGCCTGGGACTGTGGACCGGAGAGGAGCAGGGACTGCGGGGCTCGCGCGCCTACGTCCAGGAGCACTTCGCCGACCGCAAGACGATGGAACTGAAGGCCGAACACGAGAAATTCTCGGTCTATTTCAACATTGACTACGGCGGCGGAAAGATTCGCGGCATCTACATGCAGGAAAACGAAGCCGCCGCACCGGTGTTGCGCGCCTGGTTGAAGTTGTTCAGGAACATGGGTGTGACCACCCAGGCCATTCGCAATATCGGCGGAACCGACCACCAAGCCTTCGATGCGGTCGGACTGCCCGGGTTTCAATTTATTCAGGACCCGCTGGACTATTTCACGCGCACCCACCACTCCAACATGGACACTTATGAACGCGTGGTGGCGAGCGATCTCAAGCAGGTGGCGGTCATTGTGGCCACGTTCGCCTACCATGCCGCGAACCGCGAGCAGCGCTTCCCCCGCAAGCCCTTGCCAAAACCGCGTCCTCCGCAAGAGGGACGGAAACAATAGCGCCAGCGGAAGACGGTCTTAAGCGGTCGAAATCGGCTGAGCAGTTGCGTATCTAAACACCGAGGGACCATGCAATTGAGGCGAGAAAGCCTAGTCCCCGCTATAGCAAGTAGGCTTGTCGGACTATCCAAGTCCCCTTTTGAGCGACCATCAGCCCCTGTTACAGCGAAAGCAATCAAGGCGCCTTAATGGTCGCGCGCGTCTGGGTGGGGATTACGCGGGAAGCGCAGGCCGGGGACTACTTCGCCTACCTGAACCGGACCCGGGTGAAGGAGCAACGAGCGCAGGAAGGGAATCGGGGTGTGTTCGTCTTGCGGCGGGTGTGCGGGGGCCGGGCGGAATTCGTGCTGCTCTCGCTGTGGGAATCGTGGGAAGCGATCCGAAAGTTCTCGCGGGGCGAGATCGACAGGGAGGTCTCTTATCCCGCCGACAAGGACTTCCTGCTGGAGTTCGATCCGAAGGTCACTCTCTACGAAGTCTTGGTCCACCCCTAGACCTAACTTCGGCCCTCCTCGTTTTCTGGCCTATGCCGAGATAGGCCGAAAGGTTTTTGACTAGGCGCTGTAGTCGGCGTTGAGGCGCACGTAGTCGGCCGTCAGGTCGCACGTCCAAAAGGTGGCCGCTCCCCGCCCCGGTAGATAGGCTCTTGGGCCACACCTCCGCCTTTAGGGCCTTTTCGGCGACCAGCTCAGTCTCCAGATCGAGGAATCAATACCCGGCCAAATGTTGCGCAAATACTGTGCACAAAGTGGCTGGATGCTCTCAAATACTATGCACACAAAAAGGGGGCATAGGTTGAGCTTAAGCGACTGAATCTGCAAGGTCATACCGCCAATTGCCGCCAATTACCACCAACTACCACCAATCCCGCCCCCTATGCACATCCACAGTTGCTGTTAAGTCGGAACCTCCTCGCCCAAGGGAGACAATGGCTTGGTCACAGCGGAGGGCGAGAAACCCTGGGACGACAACAACGGAATAGACGGCGAGCTTTTCCTTCAGGCATTGGACTTTAAGTTCTAGAGCGGCAGAGTTCTTTTTCCCGCCGGGCAGAGTCAATCCAGTTTGGTGTACGTTCAGCCCGATGGCTGCCTCACCGAGCGCATGCAGATGTAGAGAAAGAAGTGCCACCGAGTGCAGTTCTCCCGTGGACCAGAGCAGGTCGAGCGCTACAGGATCAGGGTCCGGGACAACCCTTTTGCTCAATTTGAACAGCAAATCGGTCACACCTGCCCGCGCTGACACGACGATGAGAAAGCGCTCTTCCGGGCGTTGGCGTAGTCGGTCCCGCAGAAAGACAGCGGAACGGAGGTAGGCTATTTCATCCGTCAGAACCGACCCGCCAATCTTGATCACTCGAACGCAGGGGTTCGAGTTGCTCGCCGGGCTCACTGCAAACCTCCGTGCGCGATTCCAGTTCGGTTTCGAAGCCGGGAAGTCCAATCTGCCGGACTTCGCTTCTCACAAGTGCGTGTGTGCAGACTTCTCCCTCGTCGCAGCCCGGGCAGTGGAATTCGACGAATTCTTCTCAACCGTCGTCAGCGCCGACAGGGCTGCGCTGGATTCAAATTGTCGCCAGCGGAAACGCAATTCCGCCAAGCGGTTCAACCTGGGGAGTGATACTTACTGGCGACCTGAACCGGTCTGCCGAGAGCTTATCTCTCCCTATACTGGGCAGGAATTAGCACCTTGGCACTAGGGCTAGGTTGCCGTGGCTTCGTCGGGCCTGTTCCCTCAGCCACTCTTGATAAGAGCTACCGTATTAAGGTAGCGAGCCGCATTTGACAAGAAAGCCGTCCGCTTGTCAGAGGAGAACTTTGCTTTGGAAAACAACTACGTGCGACGAGAGCTTCACTTCTCTGTGGGACTCATGGAAAGCGATCCGTAGGTCCGCCCGGCGCGACCTCGAACAAGAGAGCCGGTATCCCGAAGAGAAGAACTTTCTGCTGGAGCCCGCCGAGCCCAGCGTCGTTCACTACGATATCCTGGTCCAACCTCTTGCTGCTGACTAACCCTCCTGTCAGAAACGTTTATCGTGGCGGCAGACCGCCAATGCAGAGCCTCGTCAGCCAGAAGGGAGCGGCGTAGTTCCATCGTTTCTAATCGAGTTGATCCAAGTAGAGTGCCATCCCGACTGCGGCCTTCATCTTCAACCGTGCCAGAGCCGCCACTTCGGCCCGGCTGCGAATCCCGCCGGCGGCGGTGATGGGCAACCGGGTGGCGCGCCGCAGGCTGCGAAACCACGCCAGGTTTGTTCCTCCCAGCCTTCCCTCGCGCTCCACGCACGTGCAGAGAAATTCCGAACAGTAGCGCTCGAGTTCCGGCATCAGCTCTTCTGGCCGCAACGCGTAGCGGCGTCGCCAGCCGCGCACCACAAGCTGTCCGTTTTCGGCATCGAGCGCCAGCAGAATGCGCCGCCGGCCCACGCGGGCGACCAAGCGCCGCAGGAACGAATGGTTGATTCGGCCGCGATGAAAGGCGGCGCTGCTCACGATGATCTTGTCTGCTCCCCAGCGCAGAACTCGCTCCGCCCGCGCCACGGTACGGATGCCGCCGCCCACCCGCAGCCGGCCGGGCGCCCGCTGGCAGAGAGCGCGCACCCAGCGATCGTTGCGGCCGCGCCCCATCGCTGCATCCAGGTCAATCACGTGCACGATGGAGTAACGGCGGAAACGCTCCAGCAGACCGAGAACGTCGTCCACCGCCAGCACCCGGCGCCGGCCGCGCACCAGTTGCACCGCCTTTCCGCCTTGCAGATCAATGCAGGGGATGATCATCGGCTCAAGCGCACGGGAACGCCCCGCGCGGCGAGAAACTGCTTCAGGGCGGCAATGGGTTGTCGGTGGTCGTGGAAAATTGAAGCGGCCAAGGCCGCGTCGGCCTCTCCCGTGGTGAATACTGCGAGAAAATCTTCGGGCCGGTTGGCGCCGCCGGAAGCGATCACCGGAACGCTGACGGCGCGCGCCACCGCAGCCGTCAATTCGCAGTCGAAGCCGGCGCGCGTGCCGTCGCGGTCAATCGAAGTCAGCAGGATTTCCCCCACGCCTCGCGCCACACCTTCCTGCGCCCAGGCCACCGCCTCGCGCCCGGTCGCTTGCCGCCCGCCGCAGACGAATACTTCCCAGCGGTTGTCCACGCGCTTGGCGTCAACTGCCAGCACCACTGCCTGGCTCCCGAACGCCGCCGCCAGCTCGGTGAGCAATTGTGGACGCTCGACCGCCGCCGTGTTGACGGTCACCTTATCGGCGCCGGCTTCCACCACCGCGCGCCCGTCCTCGAACTCGCGGATGCCGCCTCCGGCGGTCAGGGGAATCGCCAGTTGCTTGGCCACGCGCCGGATGGTTTCGAGGAAAGTGGGCCGCTGGTCGCGCGCGGCGGCGATATCCAGCACGATCAACTCATCAGCTCCCTCGCGGTTGTAGCGCGCCGCCAATTCCGCCGGGTCGCCCGCGTCGCGCAAGCCGACGAACTGCACACCCTTGACCACGCGTGCGCCGTCGGTGTCGAGGCAGGGGATGATGCGCCGCGCCAGGCTCATTGCGCAGACTCCAGGAAGTTCTGCAACACGCGCGCACCGGCTTGGCCCGACTTCTCAGGGTGGAACTGCACGGCCAGGAGGTTATCCTGCTCAACCACGGCGACGAAGTCCGCGCCGTGGCAACACACGGCCGCCGTAGCTTTGTCCGAATGGAGCGCAGCGTAGGAGTGCGCGAAATAGAAATAGGCGTCCTCGGGGACGCCGCGCAGCAGGCGGCTGGAGCGCACGCGACGCAGTTGGTTCCATCCCATGTGTGGCAGCTTGACGCCAGCCGGCAGCGGCTCGATGGTTCCTCGCAGCAGGCCGAGCCCGCGGTCGTCCGGCGCTTCCCGGCTCGATTCATAGAGCGCTTGCAGCCCCAGACAGATGCCGAGAAAAGGAACGCCTCTTGCCAGAGCCGCGCGTAGCGGCGCACGCAGTTGCCGCTCTTCCAACGTCCGCATGAGGGCGGAGAAGTGGCCCACGCCCGGCAGCACAATCGCTTCTGCTGCGCGGAGCGCCGCGGGACCGGCGACGCGCTCGCTCTCCGCTCCCAGGCGTCCGAGGGCGCGCTCGACCGAAGGCAGGTTGCCCGCGCCGTAGTCCACCAGCGTCACCTTCATAGCAGCCCCTTGGTGCTGGGCAGGATGCGCTTCAGTTGCGGGTCGCGCGTGGCGGCAAAGCGCAGCGCCCGCGCGAAGGCCTTGAACAACGCTTCCACCTGGTGATGCGAGGAGCGCCCGTAGAAAAGGCGCAGGTGCACGTTGGCTCCAGCGGTCTGAGCAAAGGCGCGGAAGAAATCTTCCAGCAACTCCGTTTGCAGATCGCCGACACGGCGCGCGCGCAGCTTCCAGCGGCAAACGCAGCACGGTCGGCCGCTCAAGTCAATGGCGGCGGCGGCCAGGGTTTCATCCATCGGCATGAGGAAGTAACCCGCGCGCAGGATGCCGCGCTTCGACCCCAGCGCCCGGCGCACGGCTTCACCCAGGACGAGCCCTACGTCCTCAACCGTGTGGTGCTGATCGACGTCCAGGTCGCCGCGCGCGGTGAGTTCAAGGTCGAGCGCCGCGTGTCGTGCCACCAGCTCCAGCATGTGGTCGAAAAATCGAATGCCGGTTTGCACGCGCGCCCGGCCGCGCCCGTCGAGATTCAACTTCACTCGGATGTCGGTCTCGTTGGTGGTGCGTCGAAAACTGGCTTTTCTCATCGCAGGTGTTTCTCCAGTTCGGTGACGGTGCCCAGGATCGCCCGCGCACCCAGCTCCCGCAGCCGATGGACGCGCAGGCGGTGCACCGCACTGCCTCGCGACAAGACACCCAGGAAAGGAACGCGGGCGCGTTTAGCTGCCAGCGCGTCGTCCACATTGTCACCCAGGTAGAGCGTCCGGTCGGGGTCAGTTCCATCGAGAATACGGAGAAGCCCGTCCGGGTCGGGCTTGGGCCGCTGCACGTCTTCCACTGTCACAATCTGGCGGAAGTAGCGACGCACGGTGAAACGATCGAGGGTGTGGTCCAGCTCCCGGTGCGTTCGGCCCGTAAAGAGCGCAAGTTCAGAGCGCCGCGCCAACCGGGCCAGAGCGGCTCGGGGAAGCTCCCAACGCTCCCGCGCCACGTTGCCGTCGGAATGCTCACCCCAGTAGAAGCGCTCGAATTGTGCCTTCACCGTTTTGTAGGGAACGCGATGGTTTAACGAGCGCACCAGGGCGTGGGTTAGCTTCCAGTCGTCGTTGTAGCCGCCGCGGTTTTTCCAGCGGTGGATCTCACTACGGGGAATCTTGCGTCCGGTAAAGTAGCGTACGGTGTCCACAATCGTGCGGTGGTAGGATTCGCGCACGTCCACCAGCACGCCGTCCACGTCGAAAATGATGATCTCGGGCTTCAGCTTTTCCATAGCTCTCGCAGTGCTCGGATCAGCCGGCGCATTTGCGCGCGGGTCCCGACGGTGATGCGGACCAAGCCCACGCGGCCAAAGTCGGCCTGCCGATCGCGGGCCAGGATACCCCGCTGCCGCAACCTGCGCAGCACGGTGGGAGCGCGCGGGCCAAAGTCCACCAGGACGAAGTTTCCTCCGCTGGGGAAAAACTTGATGCCGAGCGCGGCCAGCGCGCGGGCAAGCTCTTGTCGATTGCGGACAACTTCCCGCGCGTACTGCTGCACGAAACGCCCCTCGCGCACCGCTGCCTCGGCGGCCACCAGCGCCGCGGTGTTCACCGAGTAAGGAGAATGAGCCTTGCGCAAGACACTGACCAGCGCGCGGTGGGCGAAGAGGCAACCAACACGCAGTCCGGCCAGCCCGGCGGCTTTGGAGAACGTCCGCGTCACCACCAAGTTCGGGAAGCGTCGAATCCAGGGCAGCACGGTGACGCCGGAGAACTCGAAGTAGGCTTCGTCCACCACTACTAGCGTGTTGTGAGCGGCTTCGAGAATTTGTTTGAGCTCGCTCCGGCCCAGCAAAGTTCCGGTGGGATTATTGGGATTGGCCAGAAAGAATACGCACGGCCGAGCGCGTAGGACGCGCAAAACCTTCTGCAATGGAAACTGCATGGCGGAGTCGTAGCGCAGAGCTGCAATCTTCGCACCGGCCAGCTCGGCGTAAAAGCGGTACATGGCGAAAGTGGGTTCCACCAGCAACACCCGACTGCGGGGCTCGACAAACGTGTCCACCACCAGGCGCAGGGCGTCGTCGGTGCCGTTGGTCAATACCAGTTCAGCCGGGCGCACGTGGAAAAAACGCGCCAAGCGGCGGCGCGTGGCTTCGTACTCCGGGTACATCGCCACCTGCTCCCGTGTCAAGCGTGCCAGCGCCCGACGCACCGCCGGTGAGCAGCCCAAGGCGTTCTCGTTGAAGTCCAGGCGCAGCTTGCCGGTGCGCCCTTCCAGCGGCGGATGGTAGGGGCGCATGCGCTCGACTGCGCGGCGCACCGGGATCACCAGTTTCATTCGCGCACCTCCACTGCCTGCACATGCGCGGCCAGGTTCTCGGCTTGGGCCAGAACCTTTGCCACCGGCGCCAGCCGGCGGAATCCCGCACGCGAGATGCGTTGCACGCTCAAACACTTGACGAAGTCCCCCACCGAGAGTCCACCGCGCGCACGCGCCCAGCCGCCGGTGGGCAGCACGTGGTTGTTCCCGCTGGCATAGTCGCCCAAGGGTTGGGCGCTCCACGGCCCCAGGAACACGCTGCCGGCGGCGTGGAGCCGCTTGAGCAATGCTGGCTCGGCGCCGGGCAAGCTCAGGTGCTCCGGAGCAAACCGGTTGGCGAACCGCACCGCGTCCTCCAGGTTGCGCGCCACCAGGATGTGGCCGTTCCTGCTCAGCGAACGCCGCGCAGGATTGGTGCGGGGCAGGGCACGGAGTTGTCGAGCCAGCTCGCGCTCGACGGCGCCTGCCAGCCGACGCGACGTCGTAAGCAACACGGCAATGGCGTCGGGGTCGTGCTCGGCTTGCGCCAGCAAGTCAGCGGCCAGGAAGCGCGGAGTGCCGGAGCGGGCCAGGATCAACAACTCGGTGGGCCCGGCGAGAAAATCAATCGCGCAGTCCGCGCTCACCAGCCGCTTGGCGGCGGTGACGTAGCGGTTGCCGGGGCCGACGATCTTGTCCACCGGTGGGATGGTCTGTGTACCGTAGGCGAGGGCGGCAATGGCCTGCGCTCCACCCACACGCGCCACGGCGCGAACCCCGAGCCGGTCAGCCGCCGCCAGTAGCGCCATGTTAGACCGGGGACAAACCACCAGAATCTTCTTCACACCCGCGACCTGCGCCGGAATGACCGTCATCAGCAAAGTGGAAACCAGCGAGTAGCGCCCGCCCGGAACATAGCACCCCACCGAATCCAGCGGCCGCACCCATTGGCCGACCCGCACGCCCGCTTCCACCATGAGTGTCCACGGTCGAGGCTTTTGCTGTTCGGCCACGCGGCGAATGTTGCGGGCAGCGTGTTCGAGGGCGCGGAGGAATTCCCGGCTGACCGCGCGGCGAGCGGCGCGCAGCTCCTGCGGCTGAACCCAGATGCTGTCGGGTTGGAGGGCGACGCCATCCAGCCGCCGGGTCCAGGCCCGCAGCGCGACATCGCCGCGGCGTCTGACGTCGGCGACGATGCGGGCCGCCACGCGCTCGGCAGCGCGGTCCTGCCGACGGCGAGCCGCCAGCAGACGTCGGGCGGTGGCTTCGGTAAGTTTGACTACGCGCATCATAAGATGATCTTGTTCAGCGGGAATTCGACAATCCCCTGGGCACGCGCCGCCTTGAGCCGAGGGATCAGTTTCCGCACCACCGTTTCCTCCACAATCGTGTTGATCGCCACCCAGTCGGGGTCGCTCAGCGTCGAGACGGTGGGCTTCTTCAGTGCCGGCAGAACGTCGAGCACAGCGAGCAGGTCTTGGCGGTGGACGTTGAGCATCAGGCCCACGCGGCTGTAGGCGGCCAGGGCTCCTTCAAGCAACAGGGAGAGCTGGCTGATCTTTTCTTGCTTCCAGGTTTCCTCCCAGGCGGCGCGGTTGGCGATCAACTTGGTGTTCGATTCCAGCACCGTGTCCACGATGCGGAGGTGGTGGGCGCGCAGGGAGGCGCCGGTTTCGGTGACTTCGACGATGGCATCGGCCAGTTGCGGGGGTTTGACTTCGGTGGCGCCCCAGGAGAACTCGACGCGCGCGCAGACGCCGTTCCGTTCGAGATAGCTTTTAGCCAGGCGCACAACTTCGGTGGCGATGACCTTGCCTTCGAGGTCACGCACCGTTTGGACGGGCGACTCCTCTGGCACCGCCAGCACCCAACGCACCCGTCCCAGGCCGCGCTTGGCGTAGATCAAGTCGGCGACTTCGACCACGTCGGCGCCGGTTTCAAGAATCCAGTCACGGCCGGTGAGCCCGGTGTCGAGTGTTCCGCTGGCGACGTAGCGGGCCATCTCCTGCGCGCGAACCAGCAGGCAGTCGATCTCGGGGTCGTCAATGGTCGGGAAGTAGCTGCGGTGGTTGACGGTAATCCGCCAGCCCGCTCGGGCAAAGAGTTGCAGCGTTGTTTCCTGCAAACTGCCTGTGGGAATGCCAAGTCGTAGCTGGTTCATGCCTGCTTGCTCCTCTCGTAGACTTGGTTGGGATCGAAGGTGCGTTGCTCGGTTATCGCCGCGGTGCCGGTGGATTCCAGCCGGCGGTAGAAGCAACTGCGGTAGCCCTGGTGGCAGACGCCGGGGCCGAGCGCGTCGACCCGCACCAGTAAAGTGTCGGCGTCGCAGTCTATGCGCAGCTCGCGCAGGCGCAGCCGGTGGCCGCTCTGCTCGCCCTTCTTCCACAGCTTTTGGCGCGAGCGGCTGTAAAAGGTGACTTCGCCGGTGGCGAGTGTGGCTTTGAGCGCGGCCGGGTTCATGTAGCCGAGCATCAGGACCTCGCCGCTGGCGAAGTCCTGCACCACGGTCGGCACCAACCCTTGCAGTTTGTCGAAGTCGAGTTTCATGTGGCCTCCAAAAACAAAAAGCCCGCTGACGCTTGCCGCGCCAGCGGGCTGATGAGTGCTTTTTCCAGCTAGCTACCCACACCTCCGCAGGCACGGCTCCGGACCGTGATGGTGATGATGGAGATGCGCCTGCATTCTCATGAGGGTGGCAGAGTAGCGGAAAATGTGTTTTCTGTCAATGAGTTGGTGCATCGCACTGCTATCGCCATCTCCTCCGCTTCCAGCTTGCAGGCTGAGGTCAACTGCGATAGTCGGCGTTGATGCGGATGTAGTCGGCCGTAAGGTCGCAAGTCCAGAAGGTGGAGAAGCCCGAACCGTGCCCCAAGCGGATGCGCATCTCGACCGCCCGCCGTCGGAGGTAGCGGCGCGCCTTCACTTCATCAAACACACAGGCCTTACCGCGACGGCATACCGCTTGCCCACCGAGCCAGATGTCCACGCGGGTCGCTTCGATCGCAACGCCACTGGCACCCACGGCGGCCAACACGCGCCCCCAGTTGGGGTCGGCTCCCGCGAGTGCGGTCTTCACCAGTGGGGAGTTCGCCACCTGCCGGGCCACACGCTCGGCGG
>JACZYA010000051.1 GCA_022571295.1 Acidobacteriota bacterium
AGGTAGCGGGCGGCGGTGCGCGCGGTGGGCTTTTCGGTAAAGCGCCGGACGGTGAAGACGGGCTGCCCCCCGATGCGGTTGGTCCGCCGGCCGCGCTCGATGTAACCGTAGCCGGTCTCGGGATGCGCGGGCGGGATGCCGAGGACCACCATGGCGTCTTCCGCCGTGGCGGCGGCCAGCGCTGCGCGCACGATGCGCCGGAAGCGGGCTTCCTGCCCGATGGTGTGGTCGGCGGGGAAGACAGCCAGCACAGCGTCGGTTTGCCGGGCGGGAAGCGCAGCGCGGATGTGCTCGGCGGCCAGTGCGATGGCGGCGGCGGTGTTGCGTCCGAGGGGTTCCAGCAGGAGCTGCGCCGCCGGCACGCGCGGCAGTTGGCGGCGGAGCAGCGTGCGATGGTCAGCGTTGCCGACCACATAGATGCGCCCGCGAGGAAAAAGGCGCGCGAGGCGCCGGTAAGTCTGCTGCAAGAGCGAGCCTTTGCCGGTGAGTGGCAGGAACTGCTTGGGCCGGGCTTGGCGGCTCAAGGGCCAGAAGCGGGTGCCGTAGCCCCCGGCGATGATGACGGCATAGGCAGGTAGCGGCATAGAACCGCCCATGAAACCACAGATGCACACCAGATGCACACAGAAATTGTGGGAACGAACCGCAGAGGACGCAGAGACAACAGGAGAAAGAATCGTCTGGCCGGAAAGCGTGCCAGTCAGGCGGAGAAGAAGGTGTACAGGCGGCGGAGGCCTTCCTGGATGCGCTCCATCGAGGTGGCGTAGGAGAGGCGGAAGTGGTGGGCGGTGCCGAAAGCCTGGCCGGGGACGACGGCCACGCGCGCCTCGGCGAGCAGCCGCTGGGCCAGGTCGATGGTGCTGGCGACGCCTTTGCGCTCCATCCACTCGCTCACATTGGGGTAGGCGTAGAACGCGCCCTGGGGCTCGGTGCAGCGCAGGTGGGGAATCTGGTTCAGCCCGGTGATGACGCTGTCACGCCGGCGGGTGTACTCGGCCAGCATTTCCTTCACGGTATCCATGGGCCCGCGCAGGGCTGCGACCGCAGCCTTCTGGGCGATGGAGGTGGGGTTGGAAGTCGAGTGGCTTTGCAGGCGCGTCATGGCTTTGACGATCGGCTCCGGCGCCAGGGTGTAGCCCACGCGCCAGCCGGTCATGGCAAAAGTTTTCGAAAGCGACCCGCAGATGATGACGCTGGACTTGGTCTCGGGCAGGGAAGCGATGGAAAAGGGCGCGCCGTCATAGACGAAGTGCGAGTAGCACTCGTCGGAGAGCAACAGTGCGTCGCGGCGCCGGCACAGGTCGAGGATGCGCTCGAACTCTTCGGCGTTGGTGACCGCGCCGGACGGGTTGGCGGGCGAGTTGACGATCACCACCCGCGTGCCCTCGACCCAACTGCGTTCCAGCTCGGCGGCGGTCAGGCGGAAGCCGCTGGCCTCGTCGGTGGGGACGAAGACGGGGCGGCCGCCGAGGTAGCGAACGATTTCCGGGAAAGTGACCCAGTAAGGCGCAGGGATGAGGACGGGCTGGTCGCGCTCGACTAGCGAGCTGAGCGCGCAGAAGAGGCCGTGCTTGCCGCCCACGGTGATGATGCACTCGGCGGGCTGGTAGCGGCTGCCGAGTTCGCGCGCGTGGCAGTCGCACACCGCCTGGCGGAGCTCGGCGGTGCCGGCGGCGGGGGTGTACTTGGTGAAGTTTTCTTCCAGCGCGCGGACGGCGGCCTGCTTGATGTGGTCGGGGGTGGGGAAGTCGGGCTCGCCGGGGCCGAAGTCCACCAGGTCAACGCCCTGGGCGCGCAGGCGGGTGGCTTCCTGCACGACGGCGAAGGTGGCGGAGACACTGATGCGCTCGACGCGCTCGGCCAGCTTGACAGGAGTGGAGACAGAATCAGCCATCGGGAGGGCTCAGCCTAACGCAGTTGAAGAGCGAATTCAATCGGAACCGTAGCAGGAGAAAGATTCGCCACCGATGGTAGGAGGCTCAGCCGACTTTGGCGCGGATGCGCGCCTCCACTGTCGGCGGCACTAGCTCTTTGATGGAGCCGCCCAGGCTGGCGACTTCCCGCACCAGGTGCGAGCTGAGGTAGCTGTAGGCCTGGGCGGGAAGCATGAAGACGGTTTCGAGGTCGGGCGCCAGTTGGCGGTTCATCAACGCCATTTGGAGCTCGTACTCATAGTCGCTGACGGCGCGGATGCCGCGCACGATCACCCGGGCGTCCTTGCGGCGGGCGTAGTCCACCAGCAGGCCCTTGAAGGTGTCCACCTCGACGTTGGGCAAGTGGCCCACCACTTCCTTGAGCATCTCGACTCGCTCGGGGACCGGGAAGAAAGGGCCGTCCTTTTCAGGGTTGAGAAGAATGGCGACCACCAGGTGCCCGAAGAGCTTGCTGGCGCGCTCGATCAGGTCCAGATGCCCGTTGGTGACCGGGTCAAACGAGCCCGGGTAGATGGCGACCGTCTGTTGCTTCATCGGAGGGCCATTCTAGCGCAACCGACGCAATGAGGGAAAGGAAGCGGAAAGAATAGTGGGTCAATTTCACGCGGGTCTTTCAATTCAGGTACTCGTTCCTCTCACGTCCAACCCGGTGGCCCCTGCCACCGGGAAGGTGCCCCTTTCCCAGCGGCTGGGGCCGCTGGGCTGGACCAAATTGACCTATTACCGAAAAAGAAGTAGGGGCGGTGGGCGGCGACGGGCAGGCGCTCCGTTCGGGCACCGGTTGCGAGGGATTGCACCCGGCAGTGTGCGGCGTGGTAAGATTTGGGCCGCTCTACCGCACTGGCATGCAACCATGATGGACGGACAGACCATTCCCGAGGCGACGCTGGAAGTTGTCGAAGCCGAAAGCACCCGCCGCGTGGCGCGTGTCACCGAGTCACCGTTCCTGATCGGGCGCGGCGCCGAGGCCGGCAACCACCTGCAACTGGCCGACCGGAGTATTTCCCGCCGCTGCGCTCAACTGGTCTATGTGGACGGCGTTTTCCGCCTGGAAGATCGCGGGCAGCGGCAGGGCGTCTTCGTCAACGGAGAAAAGATCGACGTCCGCCCCCTGCGCGACGCCGACGTTATCACCTTCGGCCAGCTTGATGCGGTGCGGCTCACTTTCCGGGCCGGCCCGTCGCAGGAGTCGCTGCCGCAACTCCTCACCCGCCTGGGCAAGGCGGCGACCATGGAAGAAGGCGGCTCGCGCGACCTGCGCCAGTTGAGCTTGCTGCTGGAAGCCACTGCGCTCCTGCAATCGCATCTTCCCCTGGAGCAGGTGCTGGGCGCGATGGTGGACCGCGCCATCACCATTATCAACGCCGAGCGCGCCGTGCTGCTGGAAGTCACGCCGGAAGCGGACCTGCGCCCGCTGCTGGCCCGGCAGCAGGGCGGCAAGAGTTTGCCGGTGGACAGCATGGCTCCCAGCCAGACCGCTCTGGCGCAGGCGCGCCAGCAGCGGCGCAGCGTGGTGGAAGAAGACATCGCTCGTGCCGACACCGTGCTGCGCCATGCCGAGAGCGTGGTGGCGCAGCAGCTTCGGTCGGTGGTAGCCATGCCGCTGCATGCGCGGGCCCCCACGCGCACCGGCGATGCGACCTCTGGGGATACGCGCGGCGAGTTGCTGGGTGTGCTCTACCTTGACAGCCGCCGACCGGCTGCCTTCTCGCGGTTGGAGCGGCAGATTCTGGACGCGCTGGCCCAGGAAGCCGCCAGCGTGCTCGACAACGCCCGGCTGGTGCAGAAAGAGCAGGAGCGGCAGCGGCTGGAGCGGGAGCTGGGCATCGCGCGCGAAATCCAACAGGCGTTGCTGCCCAAGAGCTTCCAGGAGGTTCGCTTCTGCCAGGTCACCGGCATCAACCGGACCTGCTTTGAGGTCGGCGGCGACTACTTCGACCTGATGGAGATTGGCGCCGACCGCACCGGCTTCGTCATCGCCGACGTCAGCGGCAAAGGCTTGGGGGCGGCGCTGGAGACCGCCATGCTGCAGGGCAGCCTCTCTGCCCTGACCCTGGGGCAGGAGCCCGCCAGCGTGTTCGCCCACGTCAACCGCTACCTCTACGCCCACTCCAAGGCGCAGGATTACGCCACGCTTTTCTTCGGCATCCTCGAGGGCGGCGGGCGGATGGAGTACATCAACGCCGGGCACCACTCGCCGCTGCTGGTGCGCGGCGGGAAGGTGGAAGCTCCTTTTACGGAGGGATCTCTCCCGGTTGGTTTGCTTCCGGAGGCGGAGTTCAAAACCGCTTCTTATGCGCTCCAGCCCGGCGACACGCTGGTGCTCTTTACCGACGGCATCACCGAGGCGATGAATGCGCAGGAAGAAGAGTTCGGCAGCCAGCGCTTGCAGGAGGTGGTGGCGCGCAACGCCGGTGCCACGGTCGAAAAGCTCCAGGCCGCCATCCTGGCGGCGGTGGCCGACTTCACCCGTGGCGCTCTCCAGGGCGACGACATTACACTGCTCATCCTCCGCTACCTCGGCACCGCTAAGACTGGCAGCGACACTTCCGTCTGACTGACCGACCCACTACCCGATCAAACAATCAACCAATAAACCAATCAACTAGTTTTCAGGGAAGTTCATGCCTGCCTGCCGTAGGTAGGCAGGCATGCCAGTCCCTGCCTGCGGCAGGCAGGCGGCGGAGGAGGGATTGGAAGAGGGATTAGGCCAGAGGTGCAAATATTTCTTGGCTCCGGCCGTTCTTTGCGTCTCAAATGCAACTGCTTCGACCTGGGCGGGCCTAAAATGGGCAGCCGGGGAGGCACCCTTCGCTGATTTCCTTATTGGACTCGGGCAGAAATTTCTCGGCGTTGAAGCGCCGAGATCCAGGGAAAGCGTCCCTCAGGTTTCATTCCGAGACATGGCCGCGGTGTTTTTTACTCCAGCCACGCCCGCAGGAAACTCTTGACCTCGTTCCCAAAAGCCACGCTTAGGACGACGACGGTTGAGAGCACAGTGAGTAGCGAAATCAAACCCAAGCGAGCCCAATTGAACGTACGGTACCCACTCTTGCGTAAGGAGAGTCTGAGCAGGTCGCGGCGTTCCACCTGCGCCCCTTTCGGAAGCGGGGGAGTGCGGGTGACGAGGTAGCCGAGCTTGTGCGTCAAATACATACGGAAATTCACAGCCCAGCCGCACGCCTCCAGAATGGCGCTCAAGTCCCTCTTGCGAAGCTTGTTCCACCCGAGAAGCGCACTGAATAACACCACTACGAGCATCGTGACAACCAGCCACAGGCCCACATTGAGAAGACTAACTTGCGAAAGTGTTTTGATCAGGTAGGCCAAAGAGGAACTGATGGCCGCAAAGGCAATGCCGCCGCCCAGCAGCAGGTCGCGGGTGCTAGTGGTGGAAGTGGGTGCCGGCCCGCCGGTCGGTGGTTGGAACGATTCCCCCTTTTTCATCTTCGTCGTGACTTCAGTGGCGGCTGTATCGAGTTGCTGGACTTGCGTGGCAGCAAAGCCCTCGGTCTTCCTGGCCACCAGGTCTTTGACCCTCACGAAAGGCGCCTTGATCGCTTCCCACACGCTGATCGGGTTCTCGAGGATATCCACTACTTGCGCATCCCACTCCTCCCCGTGCAGGTCGTAGAATACGCCACGCTTGCCGATCTCGATGCCCCCTTTGCTGCCGGCGGTCACCGCCGCGGCGATCTCGAATTCCTGCTCCTGGTCCCCGCACTTGGTGATCTTGGCGTACACAAGGAACAGTCGGCTGGTTGCAGCGACCTTTTTGTGCTCGGTGTGGTTCTGAACTTTCACGGTAAAGGTAAGCTGGCGGCCATCGATGATCAGATCGCCCATCTCAAACAGCGCCCGCTGGTCCGAGCTGTAGAATGCAGAGAAATTCACACAGTTGTTGGCCAGTTCCAGCAACCAGCACCGGTAGAGGATCAGCTTTTCCAGGCTATTGATTTGCTCCACCTCGCCCTGCACCGACAGATCTTCTAACAAGAGTTGGCGGAGTGTTTCTTGGGCCGGGCCGTTCAAGTATTCTCTGAGCGTCGCTTCGTCCAGGCGGTCCATGCCGTCCGGCGGTTTCTCCGCCTGCCACGCCCAATAAGGCTCAAAGATGGCCCGGGCTTTCTCCCAGGCAGTGCGCTGCAAGCGCTCCATGGGGCCTGACCGGGCGCGTGCAAGGACTTGGTGTCTTAGTTGATCCATCTTGCCCTGGTAATATGGATTGATCGCATCCTGGAAATTCAATATGCCCTCAGGGGTGGGCGTTTGCAGAGGCGCTTCCATCAGCTTTTTTTCGATGGCTTGTGGGTCGCAAAAATCGAGGTCCTTCAGATCCTGTTCGGACAGGCGGATTCGTTCGGCGGTGCGGGGATCAACCTTTACGAGATCGCACAGCGAGAAGAATTGATCGATCTTGACATCGAGTTCAGCGACAAGCTTTGCCGCGGCTGGCGTTTCGCCCCCCCAGGGCAGAATCTGAGTCGAGCTGTTGTCTTCGCCGCGTACCTTCCAAGCCAGAAACTCTTTGCCGTGGTCCAGGAACTCGGATAAGTGCCCCTGGTTGATGCCATCTGCACCACTGAGATCTTTCACGGCTCCTACGTGCCTCAGGACGTCAGTTGCCAGGCGTGCGACGTCCGGATCGGAAACATGATTGGGCGGGAGTACGCCGTCACCGTTCGGGGGGGCCAGCATGTACGTAGCCCGAAAAGTGCGAATCTGTTCTAGGCTGATTTGATCTGAGGTCTCTGCCTTGAGCTGCTCCAGGATATGGAGGGCAGCTTCCTTGAGTTTCCGGCCCTCGTCGTGGGAAGTATCAATAACCTCCATGAGCAGCACGTCTGAGGGCGCGGCCAACCGGCTGCGGTCGGCAATCATGTGAAAAAGCCATTTCACCGCTGCGCGGAGGTGCTGCGGGCGAATGCGCCCGCTGCCGTCCGGGTTCAAGTACTTGAGAAACACGGGATCGCATTGCAGACTATCGGTCTGCACGCTGGTCGCGGCCCAGCGCGCTACTTTGAGGTCCTGGATGAGGGCAAGATCGTCCGCGTTCTCAAGGCGGAGTTGGTAGTTCCCGCCGTAATTCCGGAATACCATGCGGTTCATCACGAGCGTTGTTTGATCTCCCTGTAGACAGTGCCAATCCTAATTCATGGTCCGATACCGGCTCCCTCCCCCGCCAAGCATATTAACGGTCTCCCATGTTGCTTGCCATCCTAGGCCCCGCCCGCAGGCGAGTCAACGCGCACAGGCGGTCGCCGATACGCGCCGCTATTGAGTGGCGGCGAGGATTCGCTCAAGGGTTTCCGCGTCGGCGTCGAGCAAGTCCACCTTGGGCAGGCGCGGCAGCAGGATGGCCCAGTTGCGGTCGGCGGTGAAAATCTGCTTGAACAAGGGCAGGGAATCCTCCACCCGGCCCGCGTTCACGAGCGAGACTGCGTGCCAGAATTTCATTTCGACGTTGCCGGGGAAGAGGGCTTCGGCGGCGCTGTATTCGCGCAGCGCGGCTTCTACGTTGCCCTGCTCGATGGCCAGGTCGCCCCGGTTCATGTGCTGGTAGGCGCGGTGGACGCGCACCAGCCTCTTCAGCTCCTGCACCGGCGCGGGGTGGTCTTCGATGCGAAGCTCCATCACCGTGTCGGCCCAGGGCTGTCCGGTCGATTCACCCTTGACGATCAAGATGGCGGCCGACTGCTGGCCACGGATGTCGCCGCCGACCGATTGCGCCGCCTCCAGCGCCGCCAGCATGCGGTCGGCCAAGTCGCCCTGCGTGTTCCGGTAGGCCTCGGCCATCGCCGGCCAGACTTTGCGGTTGAGCATGAGGTTGGCCTGCACGGAAAAATTTTCGCCCGCGATGTGGCCGGCGTCGGGAATGCATTTCTCGCCGGTGTGGGCGGCGACGTTGCCGCTGGCGTCGATCATGGCCACCTGACGAATCTCCGGGTGCGGGTCGGCGACCTTGAGCGCGGCCAGAGCTTGCGGGGCGCTGCGCCCGGCTTTCATCAGCGCCAGACCCAGCGGGCCGTAGCTCACGTCTATCAGCGATTGGGTCGCCACCACGCCCACGCCGGCTTCGCCCCAGGTGACCAGCGAGCCCACCGAAAACCAGTGCGACTGGACGGCCACACCCATCTCTCCGGTCTCGGGGTCGCGGGCCACAATCGAGTAGGTGTGCACCCGACGCTGCACACGGGGAGAGGTATCCCGCACTTGGGCGCGTCCGCTCTCCGTTGCGCCGCCAATGAGGAACACAGCCAATGCAGTTACGGCCCAGGTCAAACGCATAATCTTTCCTCCTCTGGTCGAATCCTCGGTTCAGAGCCCGCGGCGTACTTTACACTTTTTTGTCGTCAAGAGCCGTTTCGCGTTAACACATTCCCAGCCCGCCCAATGACGTAGGCTGCGCCTCCGCCCCCGAAAGCAACCATTAAATGGAGGGAAATTGACCAATTTCCAGTCCTCGCAGAGAATACGCGACTGAAATGGTCTCATATTCTAATATGTTGATAACGCAAATGGTTAGCGTATTTCGATTCCACTTGACAAAAGTGGTACGGGCCTCTAAGATGAATATAGGACTGGAGAGGTCGCATATGCTAAAGCTATCGAAGAAAGCTGACTACGGCTTGCTGGCGGTCAACCACTTGACCTTGTACCGCAGCCAGGGCAGCGTCAGCGCGCGCGACATCGGAAAGACCTACAGGATTCCGGTGGGGCTGTTGGCCAAGGTGTTGCAGCGGCTGGTGCAGAAGGGACTGCTCAAATCGGAGCACGGCGCCAATGGCGGCTATCGCTTGGCAAAGCCGGCCGAGTTCATCTCGGCGCTGGATGTGATCAGCGCCATTGACGGGCCGGTGGTGATCACCTCCTGCAAGACCGAGCGCGGGGAGTGCGTTCAGACCCCCGCCTGCACCGTGAAAGAGCCTCTGCGGCGAGTGAACGATCGGATTGTGGAGGCGCTGAGCTCGCTTTCCTTTGCCCATATCAACAACCCGACCTTCCGTCTAGCGGCCAATTGAGGCAGGGTGAGTTTGGAACTTATGACCAATGGATTCTCAAGGAGTGAACGGACATGGCAGTAAAGCTACCAGTTTATATGGATAACCACGCCACCACCCCGGTGGACCCGAGGGTGTTGGAGGTGATGTTGCCGTACTTCACCAACCAGTTCGGCAACGCCGCCAGCCGCAACCACAGCTTCGGCTGGCAGGCCGAGCAAGGGGTTGACACCGCCCGCGAGCAAGTCGCCGCCCTCATCAACGCTACTCCGAAGGAGATCATCTTCACCTCCGGCGCCACCGAGTCCGACAACCTGGCCATCAAGGGCGTGGCCGAGATGTACCGCGAGAAGGGCAACCACATCATCACCGCCGTCACCGAGCACAAGGCCGTGCTCGACACCTGCAAGCGGCTGGAGAAGCACGGCTGCCAGGTCACCTACCTGCCGGTGAGCAAAGAAGGCTTGATTGATTTGGACGAGCTGCGCGCCACCATCACCGACAAGACCGTCCTCATCACCATCATGTACGCCAACAACGAAATCGGCGTGTTGCAGCCGATTGAGGAAATCGGGAAGATCGCCAAAGAGAAGAAAGTGCTCTTCCACACCGACGCCGTCCAGGCCGCCGGCAAGGTTCCCTTTGACGTGCAGAAGATGAACGTGGACCTCGCCTCCATCACCGCCCACAAGATGTACGGCCCCAAGGGCGTGGGCGCGCTCTACGTTCGCCGGCGCAACCCGCGCGTGCAACTCTCGGCCATCATTGACGGGGGCGGGCACGAGCGCGGCATGCGGTCGGGCACGCTCAATGTTCCCGGCATCGTCGGCTTCGGCGCCGCCTGCGAGGTTGCGCAAAAGGAGATGCCAGCGGAAATGGAGCGGCTGCGCGGGCTGCGCGACCGCCTCCACCAGGGCATCACCAGTCGGTTGGATGAAATCTACCCCAATGGTTCGATGGAGCACCGCCTGCCGCACAACCTGAACGTTAGCTTCGCCTACGTCGAGGGCGAATCGCTCCTGATGGGCATCAACGACATCGCCGTCAGCTCCGGCTCCGCTTGTACATCCGCCTCGCTCGAACCCAGCTACGTCCTGAAGGCCCTGGGGGTGGGAGAAGACTTGGCGCACACCTCCATCCGTTTTGGTCTGGGGCGCTTCAACACCGAGGAGGAAGTGGACTACGTGGTTGATCGGCTGGCGGAGACAGTCAGCCGCCTGCGCGAGCTTTCGCCGCTTTACGAGATGGCGAAGGAGGGCGTGGACGTCAGCGCCATGCAGTGGAACACGGACTAGCAGGCAAGGTTTCTCAAACGCACACATGCCCCCCCTGGGGGAAGGAGAAGAAAGAAGATGGCATATAGCGACAAGGTGCTGGATCACTACAAGAACCCGCGCAACGTCGGCAGCCTAGCCAAGGACGACCCCAACGTGGGCACCGGTTTGGTGGGCGCGCCGGAGTGCGGCGACGTGATGAAGCTGCAAATGAAGATCAACCCGGAGACCGAAGTGATTGAGGACGCCAAGTTCAAAACCTTCGGCTGCGGGTCGGCCATTGCCAGCTCCTCCCTGGCCACCGAGTGGATCAAGGGCAAGACGCTGGAGGAAGCCTTGACCATCAAGAACACCGAGATCGTCAAAGAGTTGAACCTGCCTCCGGTCAAGATTCATTGCTCCGTGCTGGCCGAAGATGCCATCAAGGCCGCCATCGCTGACTACAAGGGCAAGCAGAGCGTGAGCACGGCTGAAGGCGCCACGGTGGCGTCCGCGACCGCCGACTAACGCGCGGGGGCACTGGCCCCCAGCCGCGCAGGATCGCAGAGGTATCGGTACCGGCGCCGGGGAGAAGAATGGCCGAAGCCACAATCCAAGTCACCGAGCAGGCGGTGGCACGCATCCGCCAGATTCTGGGCAAGGAGAAGCTCGCGCCCAGCGCCGGCCTGCGTTTGGCGGTGCAGGGCGGCGGCTGCTCCGGCCTGTCCTACGCGGTACGCTTCGACTCCCAGCCCGCCGAGCGCGACAAAGTGTTCGAGTTCGATGGGGTGCGGGTTTTTGTCGATCCCAAAAGCTTGATCTACCTGGCCGGGACGGTGCTGGACTACAAGAACGAGTTGATGCAGCAGGGTTTTGTGTTTCAAAATCCCAGCGCCGGCAAGGGCTGCGGCTGCGGGGCATCGTTCGCAGGCTAGCAGGACGGTACGGAATTTTTGAGGGCGGATTTTTGGCTCGCCGATTTGGGCCAATCGCCGAAAGTGCAGGGGCGAGGTTGGCGGCGGGCTCCGTGGCGGATGCTACGGAGCGGCAGACGCCAGCCTCTATTTTGTGTTCGGAGGAAAATTGAGAAGCCGGCTATGATGGATCGGATAGCGACGGAAAAACAGACCGCTCGTGTCACCAGCCCGTTGCAGTGCTGGGAATGTCGCACGGCGTTGGCAGACGAGCAGGAAAACGGCATCCACTTCTGTTCGCAGTGCGGTAAAGTTCAGCCGCTGGCGACGAAGACTGACTACTTCAGTTTTTTTGGCCTGACGCGCAAGCTGGGAGTGGACGCGGCGCAACTCGAGAAACAATTCCATCAGTTGAGCTGGAAGCTGCACCCCGACAAGTTCAACAACGCCGGTGCCTACGAGCGCGACTTGAGCCTGGAGCGCACCGCGGCTTTGAACGACGCCTACCGAACCCTGCGCGATCCCGCCGCCCGCACCGAGTACCTGTTGCGATTGGAAGAGGTGCGCAAGGAAGGCAAGGTCAAACAGCAGGCGCCCCCCGATCTGCTGGAAGAAGTCTTCGAGCTGAACGAGCATCTGGAAGAATTGCGCGCGGCCAAGCGCTCCGGGAGCGACCCGCGCGCGCTGGACGAACAGCGGCACCAACTGGAAAAGGCGCGTGGAACCTTCCAGCACAAGCTCGATCAGGTGCTGGCGGAGTTGACCAATCAGTTCGCCGCCTGGGACGCCTTGTTGGACACCCGCCCGGGGGACGCCGCCGCTAAGCGCACGGTACTGGCGCGCATGAACGAAGTTCTGAACCGCCACAGCTACATTCGGAATCTGGTGACCAACGTCAGCGATGAGTTGGAGCAATAAGTGACCTGTGGCCCGCGACCTGTGAATCTAACCCAGCGGCCTCTGCAACTAGGGCGAAACAAAGAAAGCTGATGGAAGCATGAAACGTATTTGTCATTCCGAGCCCAGCCCGCTCTAGGCGGGCAAGCGAGGAATCTGTTTTTGGACAAGCAGACCCCTCGACTCGCCCTTCGGGCTTCGCTCGGGGTGACAGCACGGGACACGAGTCGCGCGTGGGCAGAAATTGAGGAAATAGCCACGAATGGGACGAATCATCGGAATTGATTTGGGCACCACCAACAGCCTGGTGGCTTTCACCGACGCGGAGACGCGGCAGCCGCGCTGCTTGCCGGACCCGCAGGGCCGCACCCTGCTGCCGTCGGTGGTATCGCTGGATTCCGCTGGAGCCATGGTGGTGGGCTGGCCCGCCTGGGAGGGCTTGCTGCACCAGTCCCAGCGCAGCGTGTATTCCGTCAAGCGCTTGATGGGAAGAGGCGTCGAAGATGTGCAGGAGGAGCTGAAGCTCTTCCCCTTCCGGGTGGCGCCCGACAGCCAGTCGGTCATCAAGATCGAGCTTGGGGAGCCGGGCACGGCTCAGAAGACCCTAACCCCGCCGGAAGTTTCCGCTTTCATCCTGCGCGAGCTGAAACGGCGGGCGGAACAGTTTTTCGGCGAGGAAGTGACGCGGGCGGTCATCACCGTGCCGGCCTACTTTAACGACGCTCAGCGCCAGGCTACCAAGGATGCCGGACGGATTGCCGGTCTGGAGGTGGAGCGGTTGGTGAACGAGCCCACCGCCGCCTCGCTCGCCTACGGGTTGGACAAGCACCAACGCGCGCTGATCGCCGTCTATGACTTCGGCGGCGGCACCTTCGATATCTCCCTCCTCCAATTGGAGGAAGGGTTGTTCAAGGTACTGAGCACCAACGGCGACACCCACCTGGGCGGCGACGACATTGACAACTTGTTCGCGGAGAAAATCGGACAGGAGATTCAGGCGCAGTTCGGGGTCAAAGTTTCTGCCAGTCCCGATCTCTACCAGAGCCTGCGCCGGACGCTAATTGCCGCCAAACATGAACTCTCCCAGCAAGACGCCACCACCATCCGATTCAAGCTGGAAGGCAAGGGGGAATACACCCGGGCGCTCAGCCGGGAGGAGTTCGAGGGCTGGATTGCTCCCATCGTCGAGCGCACCCTCGGCCCCTGCAAGAGGGCGCTGAGGGACGCCGGCCTGAAGCCGGAGCAGATTGACGAAGTGGTGCTGGTGGGCGGCTCCACCCGGCTGCCGTTGGTGCGCCGGCGCGTGCAGGAGCTCTTCGGCCGCAAGCCCCACTGCGAGCTGAACCCGGACGAAGTGGTGGCGCTGGGCGCGGCGGTGCAGGCCCACATCCTGGAAGGCGGCGTGACCGACATGCTGTTGCTCGACGTCACCCCGCTTTCCCTCGGCATCGAGACCATGGGCGGCGCGGTGGCCAAGATCATCCCCCGCAACGCCACCATCCCCGCCAGCGCCAGCGAGATGTTCACCACCTACGTGGACAACCAGACCGGAGTGGACATCCAAGTCGTGCAGGGCGAGCGCGAGCTGGTGAAGGATTGCCGCAGCCTGGCGCGCTTCACGCTCAAAGTTCCGCCGCAGCCCGCCGGGCTGCCGCGCGTGGAAGTTAAGTTCCTCATCGACGCCAACGGAATCCTCAGCGTCGCCGCCCGCGACCTCCGCACCGGACAGGAGCACACGGTCGAAGTCAAGCCCAGCTACGGCCTGAGCGACGACGAAGTGGAGCGGATGATTCTGGAGTCCATCGAGCATGCCGAGGTCGACTTCGCCGCCACTCAACTGATCGGTGTTCGCAACGATGCTGAGACCATCCTGCGCGCCACCACCGGCGCTCTGGCCGGCGAGCAGGCACAGGAGTTGAGCGCCGAAGAGCTCCGGCGCATTGAAGCCGCCCGCGCCGCGCTCCAGGAAGCGATGGGTAGCGACGACCACCGCTTGATTCGGGAGCGGCTGGAAGAGTTGAATCAAGCCACGCACAACCTGGCCGAGCTGCTGATGAATACGGCGGTGCGGGCCGCCGTCAAAGGCAAGCGCCCCGACGAGGTCAGCTTGTAGAATGCGGCAGCGGGTGAGAGGATGGAGACTGGACGGACGGAAAGATGGCTAAGCTGGTAAAGGTTACCTTCCTGCCGATGGGGAAAACGGTCGAGGTGGACCTCGACCAGATGCCCTACAAGGGGCACGGCCAGCCGGAGTCGTTTCTCGATATCGCGCTCAACCACGGCCTTCATCTGGAGCACGCCTGCGGTGGCAACTGCGCCTGCACCACCTGCCATGTGGTGATCAAGCAGGGCAAGGAGCTGCTCTCAGAGGCTGAGGACGACGAGCTTGACCGCCTGGACCTGGCCGCCGACCTGCAACTGGAGTCGCGCCTGGGCTGCCAGGTGGTGGTCGAGCGCCCGGGAGAAATTGTGGTGGAGATCCCTGCCTGGAACCGCAACTTCGTCAGCGAAGGCGGCGAGTCGAACCTGGTCGGCACCAGCGCCAAGAAAGAAGACTAACGAGGAGGGCTTTTGCCATGGCGGGAGAACTGGCCTGGGACAACACCGAAAACATTGCCCTGGCCCTGCTGGAAAAGTTTCCGGATACCGACCCGCTTACCGTGCGCTTCACCGACCTGCACAAGTGGGTAACTGAGTTGGAAGATTTCTCCGACGACCCCAAAGCCTCCAACGAGGGGAAATTGGAAGCCATCCAGATGGCCTGGCACGAAGAGTTCACCGAGGCCAAGAGCGGCTAGGTCCTCGCTTCTGCCCGGGCTTTCCTCTTGCTGGCCGCGCTCGGGCCTGCTGAGGGGCGCCGCAGAGGGGAACTGGCGGCGGTTGTGGCCCTCTGGTTTGACCCGGTTCGCCTTTTCCCACATAATGAATTGCGCCTGTGGCGCCATAGTGCAACGGTTAGCACGGCAGTCTTTCAAGCTGCAGATCCGGGTTCGATTCCCGGTGGCGCTACCAATTGCCCTGCCAGTTCGACCCGCACGATCCGGTTCTCCGCCCCAGGCGGATCTGCGAGATTCCCGGTGGCGCTACCAGAACTTCCTCCAATTGCCGGTACTGGCCTAACCCTGGTACTAGCAGTACGTTGGTACTCTTGACTCTTTTTCCCGCTGCCCGCAGACTGAGGGCGATTTCAGTTTTGTTTGCGAGGAACCATGCAGCGAACCAAGCAACGCGGCTTCACCATGTTGGAGTTGTTGGTGGTGGTGTTTATCGTCCTCATCATGTCCGCCATGGCTGTTCCCGCGCTGTTTCGGTCCATTCGCGGCTACCAGTTGGAGGGCGCCGCCCGCAAGGTTGCGAACATGATCGTGCGCGCCCGCTTCGAGGCGGTGCAGCGCAACCGGCGCATCTGTTCGGCGTTCCTCCGCGTGGGCGGGGAAGCTCGTTACGGGCTGGACCTGGTCGGCCCTGACCCCCAGCCCTGCGACGACGCCGCCGTCACCGCCTTGCCCGACCCGGGTATCCCGGGGGAGCCTTTCATTGTCACGCCTGATAACGTGCAGTGGTTCAACGCCGACAACCCGGCATTGCCTCCTTTCGCGGGTCTGCCGCCGGGCTTCGACAACGTCCCGGCCGGCAGCGTGGTGGTGCCAGCCAACTATCGAATCACCTTTTCCCCGCGCGGCACGGTGGTGGTGCCGGCTGGAGGGGGCAACTGGATTCTGAGCAATCAAGTGCAAATGATCCCCCTCATCCAACCGGTCGGAGGCAATTTCGGCAATGCCACCGCCGGCTACCTGATTACGGTCACGCCGGTGGGCAAGATCAGGCTGTACGCCTGGGATCCGGGGGGCGCCCAGTGGTTGCCCAGGTAAAGGGAGAGAGGAAGATGCAGGCCATGCGGACACAAAGGTTTTCACGCAACCGAGCGGCGGCCGGTTTTACTATGATCGAGCTGCTGATCGCAATTGTGATCTTGCTGGTCGGAGTGGTGGCAGTGGCGCAGTTGGTGCCCAACGCCATCCGCAGCGACTTCCGCAACCGCTACGACAGCACCGCCCTCATCCTGGCCCAACAGCAGATGGAGCAGATGGTGGAGCAGAAGCTGACGGTGGGGGGGCCGCCTGCCGCCGGGACTTACAACTTCCAGATTTTCCTCCCCGACGGAACCACCACCCTCTGCAACCTGGGGCTCGCCCCTGCCGTCCTGACGGCGCCGGTGGGCGCGCCGCCTCCTCCTCCGGCTATCGTCACCAGCGGGGCCCCTCTGATAGCTGGCACTTTGCGCATCGATTGGGGGGTGGGGCAGGTGGCCGGCTACTGGAATCAATACACCGCCCCCGATGGCAACCCCTTTGAGACCCGGTGGAATATCGCGGTTTTCTACGGCAACATCAATGGTCGGATCCGCCCGGTGGGCAAACGCATTATCGTTTCCACCCAGGGCGCTACGCCCCAAAGCCGCTTCTACGCTCGTCCCACTACGCTGACGACCATGGTGGCTTGGCGAAATGATTAAGGGAGAAAGAAGATGAACCGCCAGCAGCAAGGTTTTTCGTTGCTCGAAGTGATGGTGGTGATGACCATTTTCCTGGTGGTCGCCGGGGCCGTCTTCGAGCTGCTCAACGTCTCCCAGCAGCGCTACCGCAGCGAGCAGCAGGTGCTGGAAAGTTTCCAGGGCGCCCGGTTGGGAATGGATTTGATGGTGCGCGACATCCACAACGCCGGCTATCCGCCCCCTTACACTTTCCCGGGCAATCTGCCCAGCCCGCCCACGCCGCCGGCTTTTCCGGGCGGAATTTGGACCGTGCCGACGAACGCTCCGGCGGCGATCCAGAACAGCTTCGCGGTGGGAGTTGTAGGCATCGCCGGTGGCGTGGTGGATCCCACCTGCCGGGTCAACAGTGGCATCAACCCCTGCACTATCCCCAACCCGTGGGACGTTGTGCTCGAGCTTGACATCGATCCCGAAAACGGCTTGGCACAGGTGGAATGGGTGCGCTATTTTCTCCGCCGACCGGGTGGACAGGTTTCTACGCTGTTCCGCGCGGTGGCGCCCAAAAGAGCCGGCGCCAATCCTGCCGCCGCGGTCATCTCCAACATCCCCTTCGTGGACAACGTGGTGCAGGACCCCGGTGCGGCGGTGGGCGCCGGCAATCCGGCCGTCTTCATCTATCAGTGCGACCCGAGCCAGATCATCACCCTGGGCGGAAACGATTGCCTGGCGGAGCACGTGAAAACGATTTACATCAGCCTGCAAGTGCAGGGCAATATTCCCGACATCAAGACCGGCCAGTTCCAGCAAATTACCGTGCAGGGCGCGGCCAGCCGCTTGAATCCCAGCCGGTGAGGGCGAAGGAGGAAGTGGAGATGTTCCGACAACAGCAAACTGCGGACGGACAGCGCGGGGTGGTCTTACTGCTAGCGCTGATCGCGCTGCTCCTCATCAGCGCCGTGGGCGCAGCCATTCTCTTTATGGCGGCCGCCGAGAGCAGCTTGGTGGGCAGCCAGCGCGTGAGCGCCCGCACCTTCTACTCCACCATGGGCGGGTTGGAAGAAACCCGCTATCGCATGATGCCCGCCATCCTCGACGCTCAGGGCGGGCTGAACGAGCCCGGCACCCAAATTTTCGCCCTGCTTCCGGTGGTGCCGCCTCCCGGCGTGGCTCCCACTGATGTGCTCTACACTATCAACACCAATAATCCAGCCACCCCGGCCAACTTCAATGCGTTCGCCCAGCTTCCCGCCAACGACATCTGGCTGGCGGCGGAAGTCCCCGCTGCCGTCAACTTGCGCGCCGTGGCGTCCATCCAGCCCAACGCCGGCGGCAACGCCGCCATCCCCTGGCAATGGGTGCGCATCAACCTGAAGACCGAGCTGGCCGCCAACCAGGACCTGAACCGGGACGGCTTCCTGGATCAAGTTCCCGTCTTTCTCTACTCCACCCGCCAGTACCGCGCCACCGATTTGCAGGTGTTTGATCCCGACGGCGCCGGCCCGTCCGGGCCGGGTTGGATGCTGCCGCCCCCGTGGGGGCCTCCGCCGCCCCTGCCGACGCAGAGCTGCGCGGCGCTCATCTGCGCTTCTCCTGTGTATATGATCACGTCTCTGACTCAGATTGCGCTGCCTGCGCAGCAGCAAACCACTTCTCGCTTGATGCGGGCGGAAGTTGCCGTGTCCCCCTCTTTCATGATTGACGCCGGTGTGCTCTCCCAGCCCGGCATCAACATCAACGGAAACATGGAGGCTTCCGGACGGGACATCTGCGATCTCGACTGCGGTCCGGCTGGGGATAATTTCGTTTTTGCCGGAGAGCCAGGCTTCGGCACGCAGCCCACTCCGGTGGGCTCGCTGTGCAACACCATCCAACCCTTGCGGTCGGCGGCGCCACTGGGCCAGAATAATCCCGGCCCCAATGCCGCTAAGACCGATCCGGCCTGCGTCGGACCGAACTGCACCTGTGGCGGGGGCGGGAATCCGGCTTGCATTGATACCAGTGTCGCCACCCCCTTTGACATTAACGAATTGATCAACGAGTTGCGCCCGCTGGCTACGCGCTTGCAGCAGCCCGTCAACAGCTACTATCCGCAGATCGGCGCTGGCAACCTGAACTGCGACGCCACCGGCTGCCAGGGACAGGGCTTGGAGCTGGGCGGCTTTCCTTTTCTCGACCCGGTCGCGCAGACCGGCGCCGATCCCGTCAACGGCACCAACGCCGACCCCATGGTTACTTACGTGGATGGCGACTTCAAGTGCACCGCCGGGTGCACCGGGGCCGGCATCCTGATCGTGGACGGAGACCTGGAATTGAATGCCAGCATGGCGTTCTACGGCATCATCATCGTGCGGGGAAACGTCTCCGTGACGGGGGGCGGCAATCCCCCCACTCCTTGCAATATTTACGGCGCGTTGATTTCGGGCGGCGGCATCAACACCGGCCTGGGCGGCGGCATCTGCTTCCAGTACAACTCCTGCGCCCAGCGGGATCAGTTCCGAAACGCTCCCCTGCTCTCGCTTTCTTTCCGCGAGGTGCCATCGGGGTTATAATGCGGCTATGAGGAAACTGCGTTTGCTGAGGGGTCTATTCGCCATCCCCGCCTTGCTGCTCTGCCTGGCGGCATTGCCTGCGACCGGCGGGGCGCAGCAGTCGGGCGAAGAGGCCAAGAAGCCGGAGAAGAAGAAGGCCCGCAAGATTTGGACCAACGACGACTTTCCTTCTCGTCCCCGCCCGGCAGCCAAGCCGGAAGTAAAACCGGAGGCCAAGCTCGAAGTCGCTGACCCCTGGGCCGAGTTGGACAAGGCCCGCGAAGAGTTGGCGCTGGTGGAGGAGAACCTGGGCTACTACCGCCGCGAACTGGATCGGTACACCGAGGATCGGCGCCGTGAAGTCAACCCGGGCCAACGCGAGGCTCTGGACCTGGCGATTGAAGACGCGCAGAAGAACATCGCGGGTTCCGAGGCCAAGGCGCGGGAGTTGGAAGCCAGAATCGCCGCGCTGGAGAAGCTGACCAAAGGTCGCCGGCGTCCCACCCCGCCGCCCGAAAAGAAATCGGAGAAACCCGCCACTCCCCCCGGCTCTTCTTTCTAGGCTCCCCC
>JACZYA010000175.1 GCA_022571295.1 Acidobacteriota bacterium
GCTCGTACGCACACACAGATTTCTCATTTTCGCCAACCCCCCCCCCGAAGTTATAGGTTTTCAAGCAAACTGTCTTCTCACCCATATATGCCTCGGGAGAGCTGAAAAAGTTTCACCTAATCTAAAAAAATGAAGCGTGGCCTTGAAGCCGGCGCTTGATCCGCGACACCTAGCAGGATACAGATAGGCCGGTACGCCGCGGTTGCCTGGAGAATTCCTGTCGGTTACCTGCTGTCGAGGTTCTTCCAATCCTCCTTGTTGATCATGGCGTAGAGGAGCTGCTGGCCGCTGGGACGCTGGCTGCCGCCGGGAGGTTCGACCGTCACGAAGACCGCGTTGATCTCTCTGATGATCTCCGGGTCCTCGAAGTGCAGGACCCAACGGTGATTGTTGTTGTCCTGGTAGAACAGGCCGAGGCTCGTATACCCCCTTCTCTCATTTGAGTTATAGCCCCACGCCTGGTAGCTTTTCGCACTCGCCAAAACCTGCTTCGCTTCGGGCAAATCAAAGGCGTAGAAGACCAGGACGCGCTGATCAGCAATGAACATCCTGCCGAGTGAAGTGGCGGTCGCCGGGACGCCCGGCACGTCCATCACGTCAACGACACGCAGGTCTTTTGCCCCGATCAAATCGCGAATGTCGCGACTCGCCGCCAATAGTTCAGCACTGTAGTCATAGAGCCTTTTGTATTTGCGGACTTCGGCGCTCAGCCCGTTGACCGATTCTCTCTGTTGGGAGAGCCTCGCTTGAGCTTCAGCAAGCGCGTTCCGTTGTCTCGCAATGAATTGATCCTGATTCTTGGTCGTGCCCTCAAGAAGGCTCACCTCGTTCGCGGCGTGCTCCAGTTGCACCGTCAAGGCTGCGTTTGCCGAGATTTCAGCGGAATATTGCTCATCTAGGGCAGCCAGATTTGCCCGCAGCAGTCTTTCCCTTCCCACGATCTCCTCGTAGAGCTGGCCATGCTGGTCGCGTTCGGCGGCGAGCTGCTTGATTTCATCACGTGCCTTTTCAGCCTCCATCTGCAATTGGCCGATCCGCAGCTGGGCTCCCCCTACAGCCCGCGTGAGGTGATCGACTTCCCTCCAGGCACGGTCAAGCGCAAGATTCCCCTGCCAAGAAACGGCAGCAAGACCAAGGATCACCAGCAAGGCCAACACAGCGGTTGCCTGGAGGAATCGGGACTTCACCGCTTCCCGCAGCAGAAGGAACACAGGCAATTTCAGTGGAATGCCGGCCGCACGCGCTCGGAAGAACATCCGTTCCTTGAGGTGCAAGGAGTGTCCGCTTTCAGTACGCGGCAAGGAGCCGGGTAACAGAGCCTCCTCACCAACTCCCTCCCCCTTTAGGGGTTCGTACTCCTCGACTGCACGTTGGCACTGTGGACAGCCGTTGAGATGCTCCGTGAAAATGCGCTCTTCCGCAGGTGAGAGGAGGCCCAAGGCCTGCAACACGCAAAAGTGGTCGAACGTGTCGTGTGTATTGCTCGTCATGGCTTATCGCACCTCTATCTTCTCAGTTCTCCGACCGACAAATCTTCCATTACCGTTCACACCCAATAGCCGGCGAAGCTTTTTGATGCCTCGATAGACTTGATTCTTCACATTTGACAACGATTCCCCGTTTTCACGCGCGACCTCGCGAAGTCGCTTACCCTCAAAGTACACTGCCTCGATTGACCTTTGCTGCTCGGGACTCAGTTTTGAAATGACAGCATCAATCATCTGCTTCCAATCCGCTATCGGCAATCCTTTCCAGAGCTGAGCGTTCGGATCGGGGGATGCCACTGCATCCGATTTAGGTTCAGGCTCAAACGAATGGCGGAAAATATAATTCTTGCGATTCAAGGCTCGATGATAGGCGTATCGAAAAACCCAAGCCTTTACGGACCCACGGCTTGGATCGTACTTCTTAGAAGCACACCACAGTTCCAAGAATACTTCCTGCATCAAGTCCTCGGCATCTGGCACGTTGTGCAGGATTCTCAGCGCTATTGATAAGATTGGCCTGTGATATCTCTCAAAAATCTCCGCAAAGGCTTCGGTTTCTCCCTGAGCCATACAACGCACTAGCGCGCCGTCGTCCGCTTTCGGGATAGGACGGCTCAGTAAAGGCACCTTTCAGGTCCCCCCACCAAAGTGCAATGAGTAGCCTTTGACAAGAACGAATACCCCCAGAAGCCTAGTCAAGAACTCAGACCAAGCACAAGGGGAAAGTGGACATGATCCACACAGCCCGGTACACCCTCTCTAATATATGCCACTCAGAGGAGCATTTGGTTTCAGGAAAATTACAGCTTTCTGTTTTTTCACTGCTTGCTTCTCTTCTCATTTGGGCCGAGTATGCCAGACTCGCCAGAGCCCGTGCTTCCCGCTCGAACCGCTGCCGCAGGCGGGGATTCTCTGAGAGGTGCGCAGGCAGTACCTTGATGGCTACGGTGCGGTCGAGCCGAGTGTCGCGCGCCCGGTACACCTCTCCCATGCCGCCGACGCCCAGCGGGGTCAGGATCTCGTACGGTCCGAGTCCAATGCCAGGAGAAAGAGCCATTTGTCGGGGCACTATACTCGCGGCCGACGCCGGTTGACACCCGCGGTCTGCCAGTTGGAAGGTGTCAACGAGAACAGTAGAGAGCGCCCTACTCCGGGAAATTCAGGCGGTGGAGGAGGAACTGGACGGAATGAAGTCTGCTATTGCTGATCGGGTGCCCCGGAGAGGTAGAATGCTGTCGCAGGGGGTATCACAGCTATGCCAAAAGTAAATCAGCTTACCGTCCCGTGCGAAAACCGCCCGGGCTCGCTGGCGCGCATCACAACAGTCTTGGGCGAGGCAGAAGTGAACATCGTCGGCTTTCTCCTTTCCACCGTCAAAGCCAAGTGCTACGTGAAACTCATCGTGGACGACGTCGAGAAGGCCAAGGAGGCATTGTATGACGCAGAGCTTCCCTACTTCGAAACAGTTGTCCTACACGCAAGACTCCTGAATGTGCCCGGTGCTCTTGGGCGTTTGGCTAGAAGGCTGGCCGCGAAGAATATCAACATCACCTTGGGATATCAAACCATCGAGAAAGATTCCAAGAGGGCTAGTGTTGTGCTCGAAGTCTCCAACCTAGACCAAGCAGCCCGGGCTTCCATGACGACGCCCTCAGATCATATCTAAGCACTGTCGTGGCGACGGTAAGGAACTCTGTTCGTTGCCCCCCATCCTGTCTAATTTCCCTTCCGAGATTCTCGATGGGGCTAAGTTGCAGAAGTTGTGCTACGAGCTGCGTGAGCAACTCCAACGCCGCGACCAACTACGCCAACAGGCGCGCTCTTTGGGGTTTTGGTCGTAACTTTCCTGGGGTAGTCTCAGTTAGTAAGCCAGCAAACGGGATGCCAATCCATCCCCTCCACGCGTTGACCTAGATTCAAGTTAGGATACTACCCGTACAGCGCGTAATTGGCAGGGATTCGCTTGTCAATTTCGGTCTCTGAAAAAGCTAAGCGTCGGTATAGCCGCTACCGTTGCAGGTAGTGCACACTCCACTACCCCCACACGTCGGACACTGCTCAAGTTCTATTTCGGGGTCTGGAGGAATAATAGCGTCCAGGAAGCGACTCTTCTGTCCAGCTCCATGGCACGTCGAGCACTTTCCATTACTCCTATCAGACGTGATTGCAGGCTCATCGCAGTCTGGACATGGCCGTCGGCTCATCGCTGTTTCACCCTTTCTGACAGGTGAACAAATATGTGCCCGCCCCTTAGGTGGTGTCAACGAAAACTGTAGGAAGCAGCCTACTCCAGGAACTTCATGCGGCGGAGGAGGGATTGCTGCACCTTCAGGGCCTTCTCGTCCTTACGAGGGGAAACTGTCCAGAGAACCTTGTCAATTTTCCTAGGTGTCCAGAAATCTGTTTCAAAGTCTCGACTGTTTTCCTCCGCTTTATCCCTCAGTATGCCGACAACAAGCACAGCGTCGGAAATCTTTATATCCTTTGACCTTATCCTCGCGACAGCAGCCGCTTTTTCCAATGAGGGAATGTGTTTCAAGGACTCGACTACGAACTGGTCAACCGTGCCGAATTGTTCAGGGAATAGAATCGCCAATAATGCGGAGGCACTGGAAGCGGCGAAGCCTCTTACTTGTGTGACGATATTGAGTCCCTCTAGGATATTGTCTCGGGAAAAAGCGAGGAGTTGCTTCTTGATGCGGAACAGTCCGTCAAGTGCGTGTCTGTCGGAATAATCTTCTCTAAGGAATCTTTGCAGCTTTGAACGGAACATGCCAACGGTATGCTTCCAAGGCATGAACTTGTCCTTAAGGAATTCATACCAGCCTGCCTCGTCGAGGCGTTTGACGGCTGAAAGGTCGAGATTATCTAGTTCTTTGTCTAGTTCCTTTTGCCTAGCCTGGAATATCATCTCCCCGTAAGCATCTAGAGCAAGCTTCCAATTTTCCTTGTTTCGAGAATTCCACAATTTGTCGACAGGGAATGAAAACATTGCCACGAACTTAGACTCGTCCTGATAATTTTCAGCCATCCTACGCCCCACCCGCAGACAAGTCAACGCACCTAGGCTGTGAGGCTCAGTAGTACATCCAGCTTCTCAGTTTCTCACTCATCTGAGTACTAGGGGATGAAAAGCTGCAAGGCTGCATCCCGGTCGCTTCCCGCAAGACTCGTGGCGAGACGCACCAGCCGACCGTCACGACTTTACAACACCGACTCGTACCACCCGCTTCTCGCTGGCTTGACTCACCCACCCTAACGAGGCGAGAATCCGCCAACAAACATAAGGCCGCCTAGGAGGCCAAACTCTCGTTTGCTTGTGAAGTGATGACGAAGTACCGGCAAATAATCGAGCATGTTCAGACTCTGGCCAAAGAGGGTGACCGGCTGCTTTCAAGGGTAGGTAAGAAAAAGATGTCGAATAGTGTGGAGTTTGTGAGGCAGTACCATCATTGGTATGAGACGACAGCATCGTTTCTAGGCGAACTCTCTCCTGACGCGAAGGCGGATTTTGCCCGCCTTTACGAAGGTGCCTCGAGAAGCACCATGCGCGACGACCCGCCAATCGTCCTTGTCTTGAGTGATCTTGGGAATACCGCAATGCGCTCCTCGTTGGAGCGGAAGTTGAGCAGCCAACTTGGCATCATCCCGGCAATTCCTGCAATGCTTGACGTACGGGCTTTC
>JACZYA010000052.1 GCA_022571295.1 Acidobacteriota bacterium
GCTCGGCCGGCTCCCGCATCATCGTCCACCAGCGCGTGTACGATAAGTTCCTGGAAAAATTCATCCCGCGGGTGGAGACGCTCGGTCGGCGACGCCGAGGATCCCGCCAACTTCATGGGCCCGGTCATCAACCAGGGCGCGTGGGACTCCATCACGCACTACCTGCTGGTCGGGCGCGAAGAAAGCCGGCTGGTGGCCGGCGGCGAAGCCGACAACACCTCCGGCTACTTCATCGCCCCCGCCGTCTTCGCCGACGTTGACCCCCAAGCCCGCATCGCGCAGGAGGAAATCTTCGGCCCCATCACCGCCATCATCCGCGCCCAGAACTTCGACCACGCGCTCGAGATCGCCAACTCCACCGAGTACGGCCTGACCGGCGCGGTCTATTCCGCCAGCCGCAAGAACCTGGAGAAAGCCCGCGAAAACTTCTACTGCGGCAACCTCTACCTGAACCGCAAGTGCACCGGCGCCATGGTGGGCGCGCATCCCTTCGGCGGGTTCAACATGAGCGGCACCGACTCCAAGGCCGGTGGCCGCGACTACCTGCTGCTCTTCACCCAGGGCAAGGCCATTTCCGAAAAACCCCTCCGCGCCGCCCGTCCCCTAAAGAAAAAAATAAAACGACCGAAGAAAAAACCGAAGAACCGGAAGAAGGCAGCGAAGAAAAGGAAAGCCCGGAAACAGAAGAAAGCCGCCGGAGCGAAAAAGAAAACCAAGGCGAAAAAACTCCGCAAGAGGCGGTAACATTCTCTTCCCGCAGGAGGCGGCCCATGAAGTTTCCCCGTCGCGAATTCCTGATACACACCGGCACCGGGGCCAGCTTAGCCTTCCTGCCGGTGGAGTGGCTGTTCGACACCGGGCTGGCGCACGCCCAACCAGCCGCGCCCGGGCTCGACCCACGGCTCACCTGGACAAAAGCGCCCTGCCGCTTCTGCGGCGTGGGCTGCGGCGTCATGGTGGGCGTGAAGGAAGGCAAAGTGCTCGCCGTGGCCGGCGACGAGCTCAGCCCGGTCAACCGCGGCCTGCTCTGCATCAAGGGCTACAGCCTGCCGGGCGTCCTCTACGGCGAAGACCGTCTCACCCACCCGCTCATCCGCACCAACGGCACGCTGAAGCAGGCCAGTTGGGACGAGGCGCTTGACCTAATCGCTGCCCGCTTCCAGGAAACGCTCGCAGCGCACGGCCCCACCGCCGTGGCTATGTACGGCTCCGGCCAGTGGACTATTTCCGACGGCTACGTCGCCAGCAAGTGGTTCCGCGCCGGGATGGGCTCGAACAACGTCGAAGCCAACGCGCGGCTCTGCATGGCCAGCGCCGTCACCGGCTTCATCACCAGCTTCGGGCTGGACGAGCCCATGGGCAACTACGACGACCTGGAAGCCGCCGATGTGCTCGTCCTGTGGGGCAACAACATGGCGGAGATGCACCCGGTGCTGTTCTCCCGCATCCTGGAGTCGCGCCGCCAGCGCCCCGAAGTCCGCATCATCGACATCGGCACCCGCCGCACTCCTACCACTGAATGGGCCGACCAGTTCATCCCCATGCAGCCCCAGGGCGACTTGGCCCTGGCCAACGCCATCGCTCACGTCATCATCGAAAGCGACCGCGTCAACCAGGACTTTGTCCGCGCCCACACCGTCTTCCGCCGCGGCAAGGAAAACATCGGCTACGGATTGGAAGACAACTTCAAGTTCGAAGATCAGCCTACGAAGATGGACTTCGACCAGTTCCGAGCCTACCTAGCCGACTACACACCCGAAAAAGCTGCTGGTCCCAGCGGCGTGCCGGCGGAAACCATCCGACAGCTGGCCGAGGTCTACGCCGACCCCAAAGTCAAAGTCGTCTCGCTCTGGTGCATGGGCATGAACCAGCACGTGCGCGGCACCTGGATCAATAACCTGGTCAACAACCTCCATCTGTTGACTGGCAAAATCGGCCGGCCCGGCAACAATCCCTTCTCACTCACCGGCCAGCCCAGCGCCTGCGGCACCGTGCGCGAAGTCGGCACGCTCGCCCACCGCCTGCCGGCTGACATGGTGGTGACCAACCCCGAGCACCGCAAGCTGGCAGCAGAAATTTGGGACGTGCCGGTGGAACAGATTCCTCCCACCCCCGGCTACAACACCGTCGAGATGTTCCGCGCGCTCGACCGCGGCGACATCCGCACCATGTGGATTCAATGCACCAACCCCATGGTCACCATGCCCAACCTGCACCGCTACCGCAACGCCACCGAGAAGCAGGGGCGCTTTATCGTGGTCTCAGAAATCTATCCCACCCCCACCACCGAGATCGCCGACGTCATCCTGCCCTCGGCGCTGTGGGTGGAGCGCACCGGCATGTTCGGCAACTCCGAGCGCCGCACCCAGCACTGGTTCAAAGTGGTGGACCCGCCCGGCGAAGCCACGCCCGACGTTTGGCAGCAGATGGAAGTCGCGCGCCGCATGGGCTACGGCAAACTGTTCGACTACGGCCAAGACTACGAGCGCGAGATCTTCGAAGAATACCGCCGCTTCACCCTCGGCCACGGGCACGACCTGGCCGGCTACGACGACTACGTCGAGCACCGCGGCTTGCGCTGGCCGGTGGTCGACGGCAAGGAAACTCCTTACCGCTACGTCGAGGGCTTCGACCCCTACGTGCCCGCCGGCGCCGGCTACCACTTCTACGGCAACGAAAAGAAGACCGGCGGCAAGGCCGTCATCTGGGCGCGTCCCTACGAACCGCCGGCGGAAGTCCCTGACAGCGACTATCCTTTATGGCTCACCACCGGGCGCGTACTGGAACACTGGCACAGCGGCAGCATGACCCGCCGGGTCCCGCAACTGCACGCCGCCGTGCCGGCCGCCTACGTCGAGCTTCACCCCGACGATGCCCGCCGCCTCGCCGTGCAAGCGGGTGAGCGCGTACGGCTGGTCACCCGCCGGGGCCAACTGGAGCTGAACGTCGTGACCGAAGGTCGCGGGCAACCGCTGCCCGGCTCGGTCTTTGTCCCCTTCTTTGACGAGGGCAAACTCATCAACCACCTCACGCTCGACGCCTACTGCCCCATCTCCAAGCAGCCCGACTACAAGAAGTGCGCCGTGCGGGTGGAGAAAATCGCCGCCGCGGAGGGATGATGCGCGCGCGTCTTTTTGCCTTGCTCGTGGTGGCGCTGCTGCTAGCTGTTCTTGCGGCGGGCCAAGCTCCAGACGAAGACTCGCCCCAACGCCAACTGCGTCCCCGGCGAATGTACTTCGGCGCGCCCCCGGCTGCCCCGCACGACCTCGGGCCCGACATGAGCGAGTGCCTGCTCTGCCACGGCGACCCCGACATGGGCGCTCCGCTTACGCCGCATCCCACCCGCCTGCGTTGCCAGCAATGCCACGTGGCGGCGGAGGAAGAAGTGCCGGCGTTCCGCGCCAACAAACTGGTGGGCCTACTTCCACCCGGACGCGCCCCGCGCGCGCAGCCCGCCGGGCCGCCGCTCATCCCGCACGCAGTTCTGCTGCGCGAAAACTGCCTGGCCTGCCACGACCCGGAGCTAGGCAAGGAGATCATCCCCACCACCCACCCCGAGCGCCTGCGCTGCCGGCAGTGCCACCTGCCCCAGCGCGCCGCCCTCGCTCCCTTTTCCCGCGCCCGCTAGCGGACACTGCTATAATTTCCGCCTGCACCGCGGGGAGGGAATTATGTCCATCTGGAAATTCCTCGGGCTGGCACAGGAGCCGGAGACCGAGAGCGCGCAAAAGCCGGCATCGGCGGAGACCGAGACCGTCCGCAAGATTGTCGCCGCCCTCGACCGGATGGAGCCCGCGCGCGCCCGCTACATCGCCGTCTTTGCCTACAACCTCAGCCGCGTGGCCCACGCCGACCTCCACATCAGCCCGGAAGAGACCCGCGCCATGGAACGCATCGTGGTGGAGGACGGCGGGTTGCCGGAGGAGCAGGCGCTCATCGTGGTGCAGATGGCCAAGACCCAGAGCCGGCTGTTCGGCGGCACCGAGAACTTCCTGGTCACGCGCGAGTTCAACCAACTCGCCACCCACCAGCAGAAGATCGCTTTGCTGCACTGCCTCTTCGCCGTCTCCGCAGCCGACCTTTCCATCTCCACCAAGGAAGACAACGAGATCCGGAAAATCTCCAAGGAACTCCTGCTCACCCACGACGACTTCATCGCCGTCCGCTCCGCCTACCGGGAACATCTGGCCGTGCTCAAGAAGCCGCAGAAACCCCAGCGCTGAGTCTTGAATCTGCTTTCTGCTTTCTACCTTCTATCTTCTGTTTCCCGCAGGAGTTTGCGCAGATGCGACGTCGCCCGCGGCAGCACTTCGAACGGATCCTGCTTCCCTTCGTATTCCATCGAAAGGAAGCTGCGATAGCGGGCGCGCTTGAGAAACTTCAGGATTTTCGGATAGTCCAGGGTTCGCTCCGAACCGTCGGCGGCAATGTCGCGCAGCTTGGCGTGCACGTGGATAGCGTGGGAGACTGTGCGCTCGATCGACGGCAGCCCGTCAATATAGTTTCCGGTATCGAGGTTGAGCCGCAGCCAGTCGGACCCAACCTGCTCGAAGATGCGTAGGGCGTCATCGCCCACGCGCACGAACCCGCCGTGGTTGTGGTTTTCCAGCGCCAGCCGCACGCCCGCCTGCTCCGCCTGAACGCACGCCTGCTTCAAGCACTCGATCATCTCCGCCCACAGCGCCTCATCGTTCTGCTGCGCCGGCCAACCCGCGAAGATGCGCAACACCGGCGCGCCCAGCTCCCGCGCCATCTCCAACCCCCGCCGCAGGTAGTCCAACTGCGCCGCGCGCTCGGGTGCCGTCGCCAACCCGAAGTTGTTCATGATGGTCAGACTGGAAAGAATCAATCCGCGCTGCGCCACCCGCTGTCGCAGCTCCCGCAGGAAGACCGGCTCGGTGGAGGAAAGGTGCTTGTCTTCGATTTCAATCCCGTCCAGCGCCAGCACCTCGGCACACAGATCGATCCAGGAAAACAGGTCGAGCTTCTTCTGCTGCAAGGCCGCGTCGTAGGATTGGGAACTACAGCCGAGTTTCATCGCGCTGTTTCTTCTCCATTCGGACCTTCCCCTCGACCATGCTTAGGGCGACACGCATTGTAGTCCAGCCGCGAGAGGTTTTCCGGCACCTTTTCTTCCGGCTGCGGATACGCTTGACATCAAGCAGCCAGGCATTGAGTATCTAGCCGCGAGCGAGACGTCCCATGAAGCGAAACGAGATTCCATTTACTGTCCCGATTTTCTTCGCGCTGTTGTTAGCCGGGCTTCTGCCTCTGGGCGGATGCCAGAGCCGGCAAGCCACGGCGGAGCTGACGATTGCGGTCAACGCCGGGGTGGAAGGCGACGCGCTCAAAGCAGCGGCAGCCGACTACCAGGAGCGCTTCGGGGTTCGCATGCACGTGGTCGAGCTGCCCTACGCCAACCTGTTTGAAAAACAGTTGGTCGATCTGGTCAGCGCCACCGGCGCCTATGACGTGATCATGCTGGACGACCCCTGGTTCCCGCGCTACGTAGAAGATGACCGGCTCGCGCCGCTCGAACCGATGTTCGAGCAGCGCAGCCTGCCCGGCCCCGACCCCGACTTCCTGCCCGCCTGCCTGGCGATCTGCCGGCATCCCTACCAGAGCGGGCAACTTTTTGCGCTGCCCTACGTCGGCAACTCCCAGCTCTTCTTCTATCGCCGGGACCTGTTCGACAAATACGGACTCGAAGCGCCGGCCACCTGGTCGGAGGTGCTCCACGCCGCCCGCGTCATCTCGGAGGGCGAAGCGGAGATGTACGGCTACGTGATGCGCGCGGCGCAGGGCAATGCGGTGGTGGCCGACTTCATGCCGCTGCTGTGGGCCTTCGGCGCGGAAATGTTCGACCCCGACGGCAACCCTGCGGTCAGCTCCCCCCAGGGCGTTGCCGCTTTGGAATTCATGCTCGAGCTGGGACGCTTCACACCGCCCGGCTACGCCAGCTTCAACGCCGACGAGGTGAATGCGCACCTGCTGCAAGGTACGGCCGCCATGTCGATCAACTGGCCGGCGTGGATCCCGGCCGTGGACGACCCTTCAAAGTCCCGCGTAATCGGCAAGATCGCCTTCGCGCCCATGCCCGGCGAGAAGAACTCCGGCGTGGCCGAAATCGGCAACTGGCTGCTGGCCATTCCCCGCGGCTCGCGCAACCCCGAGCGCGCCTTTGATTTCCTCCTGTGGGCGACCAGTGCCGAGCAGATGAAACTCTCCGCCGCGCGCGGCAATCCACCCACGCGCCTGAGCGTTTTCCAAGACTCCGAGCTGCTGGAGCAATACCGCTCCTATCCGGTGCAGTTAGAGTCTCTGCGGAGCTCGCGCCCGCGCCCGCGCACGCCGCGCTGGAACGAAGTGGAAAATGCCTTCGGCATCTATCTTTCCAAAGCCAACACCGGGGAGCTCAGCGCCGCCGAAGCCATGCAGCGCGCCAACGCCGAGATCGCCAAAATCGTAAAGCGCCAACCCTAGGTGGCCAACCAAACGCACAGCGCGATTGGGTTGCCGTCCGCCCCCCGCCCCCACGACCGCCACCTTACTTGGCTGATGTTGGCGCCGGCGGTGCTGGTGTTGTTTGGCCTTTCTCTCTACCCGCTGTTTTTCCTGCTGCGCGTCAGCCTGACCACCGCCGAGGGCGCGTGGACGCTCGCCCATTTTTCCCGCCTCTTCCAGGACCGCTTCTTCGGCGTCGCGCTGTTGCAAACCTTCGCCTACACCGGGGTGGCCCTGGCGCTCGAATTTGGCCTGGGTCTCGGGCTCGCCTTACTGTTGAATCGGCAACTGGCCTTCCGCCGGATTTTCCGCGCCACCTTGCTGCTGCCCATGCTACTGCCGCCGGTGGTGGTAGCTGTGATCTGGCGGCTGATCTACAACCCCAACTTTGGGCTCCTGAACGCCTCCCTCGCTGCCTTGGGCATAGATACTTCCAACTGGCTGTGGATCGCGGGCCGGAATTCGGCGCTGCTCTCCGTCATCCTGGTGGACGTGTGGGAGTGGACGCCGTTTATGTTCCTGCTGCTGCTGGCGGGGTTGCAATCGCTGCCGGTGGAACCCTACGAAGCCGCCAAGATTGACGGCGCCTCGGCCTGGCAAACCTTCCGCGACATCACCTGGCCGTTGCTGAAGCCCATCGTGCTGGTTGCGGTTCTGCTGCGTATCCTGGACCTGCTGCGCGTCTTCGACCAGATTTTCATTTTGACGCAAGGCGGGCCGGGCTTCGCCACCGAAACCGCCAGCCTCTACATCTATCGCAACGCTTTTCGCTTTTTTAACTTTGGCTACGCCGCCGCGCTGTCGTTGGCGCTGCTGGCGCTGACCACGGCCGTCAGCCTGTGGCTGGTGCGCTTGCTGCGCGGCCGCGCGCTGGCCCCCGGCACGGAGTGAACAAGTCGCTGCCATGAAGAAGAACCTCTGGGTCTACCTGGTCTTGCTGGTCGCGCTGGGCGTGACGCTCGCGCCCCTCTACTGGCTCCTGACCATCAGTTTGAAGACGGTGGTGGAGCAGTTCGCCCGGCCGCCGGTCTGGTTCGGTTTTACCGTTACGCTGGAACACTACTACGACATTTTTTTCCTTCGGCCCTTCGGCACCTACCTGTGGAACAGTGTGCTGGTGGCCACCGGCGCCACCCTGCTTTCGCTGGTGCTGGGCGTGAGCGCCGCCTACGCCCTAGCCCGCCTGCCGATGAACAGAAACCTGAACCGGCACCTTTCCTTTTGGATTCTCTCCACCCGCATGGTGCCTCCCATCGTCACCATCCTGCCGCTGTTCCTGCTGCTGCGCGACTTCGGCTTGCTGAACTCGCGCCTGGGCCTCGTGATCGTCTATACCGGATTCAACCTGCCCTTTGTGGTCTGGATGATGCGCGGCTTCTTTGAAGACCTGCCGCGCGAGCTGGAAGAGGCCGCCTGGATGGACGGCAGCTCGCGCTTGCGCGCGCTGGTGGAGATCGTGCTGCCGCTGGTGGCTCCGGGCCTGGCGGCCACCGCCGTCTTCTGCCTGCTGATTGCCTGGAACGAATTCCTCTTCGCTCTCATCCTGACCCAGACCGACGCCGCCATGACGCTTCCGGTGGGCATCGCCGGGCGGGTGACGCAATATGAAATCAAGTGGGGCGCGATGAGCGCCGCCGGGGTGGTGGCGATTGTCCCGGTGTTTCTGTTTGCGCTGGCGGTGCAGCGCTATCTGGTGCGAGGCTTGTCGCTGGGCGCGGTAAAGGGATAAAAATCCTCCGATGGACATCCGCTTTGAACAGGTGAGCAAAAAGTACGGTTCGGTGGTGGCGGTGGAGAACCTCACCCTGCACATCCGCGCCGGGGAGTTTCTTGTTCTGCTGGGCCCGACCGGCTGCGGCAAGACCACCATCCTGCGGCTGCTGGCGGGGCTGGAGAACGTGACCAGCGGAGAAATTTTCCTGGGCGAGCGGCCCATCACCCATCTGAAGCCCCGCCAGCGCGACTTCGCCATGGTATTCCAGAGCTACGCCCTCTACCCCCACATGACCGTGGCCCAAAACCTCGCCTACCCGCTGCGGGTGCGCAAGACGCCGGCAGCGGAGCAAGCCGCGCGCGTCAAGCAAGTAGCCGAACAACTGGAGCTCAGCGACCTGCTCCAGCGCATGCCGCGCCAGCTCTCGGGCGGGCAACGCCAGCGGGTGGCGCTGGGGCGGGCCATCATCCGCAACCCCAACGCTTTTTTGCTGGACGAGCCGCTTTCCAACATTGACGCCAAGCTGCGCCTGCAAATGCGGATGGACTTGAAGCACCTCCAGCACACCCTGGGCGCCACCACCGTGTACGTTACCCACGACCAGGCCGAAGCCATGACCCTGGCCCATCGCGTGGCGGTCTTCCGCGCCGGCGTGCTGGAACAGGTGGACGAGCCCATGACGATTTACCACCGGCCGGCGAATCAGTTTGTGGCGGGATTCGTGGGCAGCCCGCCCATGAATTTCCTGGCAGGGGCGGTTGATGCGTCCACCGGGGAATTTGTGTGCGGGGAGCTGCGCGTGCCGTTGCCGCCGCCGCTGCACGAGGCAGCGCAGGGATGCGCTAAAATCACGCTGGGCATCCGCCCGGAGCACGTCAAGCTTTCACACCAGTCCCAACCGGGGTGGCAGGCCGGGCGCGTGTTCGTTTCGGAATCGACTGGAAGCGAAACCCTGGTCAGCTTCCGGTGCGAAGATCAACGCTTGACCGCGCGCGTGGCGGGCAGCGAGCGCTTTGATTTCGATGCGGTGGTGTGGTTTTCCCTGGATAGCACGCAACTCCACTTGTTCGAGAGTGCAACCGGACGTGCGCTGCGCTGAACCGGCAGAGGGCAACCGTACCTTGAGGCATCCTGTCGCAGGCAAGGCCCTTCTAAGCATGGAAGGGGAGGGGGAGGGGCGGGAGGCAAAGTTGAATTCTCACCGTCGCTCCGCGAGCGGCTGGGCGCTCTCGGTCTGGCTGGCCTGCCTGGCGCTTGGTGCTGCTCCGCTCCCCGGGGCTGCGCACGCAGCGCAAAAACCTGCGTCCGCGCCGCGTCCACTCGTAGCGAAAGAGGGCCGGGGAATTGTCAAGGTGGCCTGGAAACATCGGGAGCGCGTGCGCCGCCGGCCCGACTGCTCGCACCTTGTCCATCAAATTTATGGACTGGCCGGCTTCGCCTATCCGTACGCCACTTCCTTCCATCTCTACGCCGGAACGGAAAATTTCGTGCGCATCAAAAAACCGCAGCCGGGCGACCTGGTTGTCTGGCGCGGCCACGTCGGAATCGTGGTGGACCCCGGAGAGCGCTCCTTTTACAGTTCGCTGAATTCCGGCCTGCGCGTGACCTCCTACGATTCGCGCTACTGGCGGCGACGCGGGCCCGCCCGCTTCTATCGCTACGCGCCGGGAGGCGCCGGCCGCCTGCTGGTGGCCGCGGCAACATCGCCCACGGCGAAGACAGCCGCCGCTCGCCCGGCCTTTGAGATTCCTTCCAACATTCTGATTGTGGCGGCCGCGGCGCAGCCGACGCGGGAGGAAGTCGCTGAAGCTATTTCCGAGCTGACCAACGCCGCCGGGCACATCTTGCGCCGTCAAGACATCCTGCACCCGGCGCAGCCGGTGGTCATCTTCGATGAGATCCAAGTCCGCCGCGTGAAAACCAACGGCAAGAAGGGACGCGGGCAGGCGCGGGTGCAGGTGGTCTCCCGCGTGACCATTGCAAAGGGGAAGATCAAGCGGAAGCGCCGCAGCGAAAAGCGCCGCTGGGAACTGCGCCGCACCGAGTCCGGCTGGCTCGCCTTCACACCGCAGGAGCGCATCTACGTGCCGCGCGCCGTCGCCGTGCGGGTGCTGGCCGAGCAGCTTGAAGCCCTCACGCGCAACGATTATCCCGCCTCCGACCCGGCTAAGCTCGCCCGCCAACAGGTCCAACTGGCGCAGTTGGCAAGTCTCCTGAACGCGCTGCTCGAGAAAAAATAAACTCTCTGGCAGCGACACTGGTTCCCTACCCACTTAAAAACGTTGGCGTTCCAGCGTTGACTTTGGGAGCGGTAGCTACCAAACTTGCACGTTATTGCCAGCCGGTTGGGGTGGAGGCGGAATTTCCTGTACTTCGTTTCGCCCGCTGAACACCGGCTCGGAGCCGCCGAGGACGATGAGCCTGTCGCGTACGGAAGCCGAACTGCGAAATTCCCTCACCGTCCGCCTGGCGGAGGCCCGCGCCCGCACCGATGAATTGTTCCAACTGGTGCGCCCCGAGGCCCTCTACGACCACCCGATTCCGGATTGGCATCAAGTCATTTTCTACCTGGGCCACTTCGAAGCCTTTGAGTGGAACCTCATCGGCCGCGACGCCCTCGACCTCAAGCCCTTCAACCCGAAACTGGACGAACTGTTCCGGTTCGGCGTGCTTCCCTCCACCGACAAACCGAAAGTCTATTCACCCTCGGAGTGGCCGAGGGTGGAAGAAATCCAGCGCTACAACCGGCAGGCGCGCGGAAAAGTGGACGAGTGTCTGCGGACGGTTTCCCTTCGCCAGCCCCCGCATCCTTACCTCCAAGACGGTTACGCTTTTCAACTCGCCATCGAGCACCGATGGATGCACGTCGAAACCATGGCCTACGTACTGAACGGGTTGCCCTACGACAGGAAGGTGCCGCAGCCGTCCCCGCTGGAGGTAACAGCACCGCCGGCGGAGCGCCGCCTGATCGAGATTCCCGCCGGCACGGCCACGCTCGGCCTCAAGCGAGCGGACCGCGCCACCCTCGGCTGGGACAACGAGTACGAATCGCACACGGTCGAAGTCCCGGCCTTTGCGATTGAATCCCACAACGTCACCAACGGCGACTACTTGGAATTTGTGCGCGCGGGCGGCTACCGGGAGCGGTCGCTCTGGAGCGAGGACGACTGGGCCTGGCGGAACGCCCGGGGGATTGAGCAACCCCCGTTCTGGACACGGCGCGGCGACCAGCGGCGCTGCCGCGCCCAGTTCGAGGAAATTCCCCTGCCGCTTTCCTGGCCGGTCTACGTGAGCCACGCGGAAGCCTCGGCCTATGCGCGCTGGGCGGGCAAGGCGCTGCCCACCGAGGCGCAGTTCCACCGGGCGGCCTACGGCACGCCGGACGGCTGCGAGCGCGCCTATCCCTGGGGAAACGAAGCGCCGTCGGTGCAGCACGGGAATTTTGATTGCCAGCGCTGGGACCCGGCACCGGTGGGCGCTCACCCCGCCGGCACCAGCGCCTTCGGCGTGGCCGACCTGGTGGGCAACGGGTGGGAGTGGACCTCCACCGCCTTCCACGCCTTTCCGGGCTTCGAGCCGCTCCCGTTCTATCCCACCTTCTCGGCCAATTTTTTTGACGGCAAGCACTACGTGGTGAAGGGTGGCTCGGCGCGCACGGCAGCTTGCCTGCTGCGGCGGAGTTTTCGGAATTGGTTTCAGCCGCACTTCCCCTACATCTACGCCACCTTCCGCTGCGTGGAGAATTGACGCGGCCTGCGCGGCGGCGATCGAGGCGGTCCGACTTTACCCGACTCGTGCAACTGGTATAATTTCTTGAGCGCGTGGGCGCGTAGCTCAACGGATAGAGCTTCGGACTTCTAATCCTTTCTTGCGTACATGCGCCTAATTGCACCGAGGTGCGAGAAAGTGAAAACTCGCTTGCGTTCATAAGGTTCCGGGCGTTGTAGCGTTGCGCGGCCGGGCACCAAACTGCGTCTGATTGCAAAACCAACTGACACCACAACTGACACCAAACTGTGTGTCATAAAGTGCGTGTCACGGCAGGCACTGACGGAGGCAACCAACACCCTGCGACAATGTGCTGAAAAGCCGCCACAGCATTTCGGCATCCCCGCACCGGCTAATCTGAAAGCTGTCAGGGATTACTAAATCGCGGGACTCAACGGAAGAATCACCGAGCACCGATCATGGTGGGGCCAAAGGATTTACCTTGAATGCGAACCCCTTGCAGGGTCGTCTACTAACCACTTCCACTTGCTCTCAGCTGCACCTGGGTAGATCTAGCGTTGGCTGCAACAAGACGGCAGAATACAACGAGCCGCGCGGGAGCGACTGACATGCGGAGCTGGCGGTCGCTGGTGAGGCCGACGCCGGAGACATAGTGGATGCGTACGAGGCTTTGGAAAAATCTGATCTTCTTGGGCGTGGCCGCAGGCTTGCTATTCGGAATCGTGCGTTTTGCCTATCACAAACCGGAGGTCCGACTCAAACCCGGTATCATTGATCCGCTCCCGCCCAGTCCGCCTGTAGAGCCGGGGCGAAGCGGGATGCCGCCCTGCTGGCTTTCCACGCCGGCGCTTTCCGGAGATCAGCCGGTCGTCCGAAGCAAGGTTGCGGATTGTCTGGTACTGATACCCGGCGAAGACAAGCTGGACGTGCTCGAAGTCAATCTCTTCACGGGTGCCTTTCTGCACGTATCAACGGATGTATTCCTCCCCGCGCAACCTGTCATTGCCTTCACTCGCGTGACCCGTCCCCTCGACGACTGGGCCAAGAGATGGAGCATTTTCCTCTCCCATCTCTACAAGATTGCTCCCTCGGGTGATCGTCAACCCTATACCTATCTGAGGCTCTGGACTCTGAACAACTTCTACAGATTTGAAAGGATTTCCCTTGGCACCGGGTATGCTGATGCCCTTTACCGGCACGAGGAGTTCCGTACAGTCCTATACGGATCGAAGATCGGCTGGAACGGAAACGGCTGGGACCTGGATTTGAGCAGCGGTTTTCAACTTGTATTTCCGGAAGCATACCATGCCAAGCGGCCGGGACAGTCTGCCACAGTTGGCCTGCGCGACTCGTCAGGCAATCTTCTTCGGCTGCTTCGCGACCGTGAAGGCAATCTCCTGAAAGTTGTCTCTCAAGACGGCCAGTGGCTCGACCTTCGTCGCGAGGGTGACCATATCAGCGCGATCGAGGATAGCCGGGGAGGCTCTGTGCAGTATTCCTATGACAGCCTTGACCGTTTGCGGAGTGTTGTAATGCGGGACGGAACCGAACTCTCCTACAGCTACGACGATTGGAACCGCATCATCGGGGCTCACAAGGGCGACCGGCTGTTCTTTCGTAACGAGTACGATGGCGCCGGACGAATTGTCAAACAGACCTTCGCAGATGGGCAGAGCCATTGTTTCATCTACTCGCTCGACTCAGAAGGAAACCCACAGGAGACTAAGATCATCGGCCCGCACGGCCGCGCGATCAAGGTGCGCTTCCACAACCGCACTTATGAAATTGGCGAGTCTTCGATCTCGAATGGCTGCAAGTAGGTTAGGCTTGCGTAATCGACAAGAAGTATCAATTCGACCTGGGAAAGGTCAGTTCCGCCTGAATCTACTTTTTCTCGCGCGAGCAGGCTTGACCTGACCGAGATTTTGTACCAAGCGCATTGAGAGTCTACATCACAGCCAGGGGCTGTGAAACTGGATTTGGTCGATCCCAGGGGCTAGAGGCTGGCCGGATTCGAACCGCCGACCTGCGGTTTAGGAAACCCTTCCTATTTCACTATCCTGTTGGCTCGTCTTGCCTTTAGCTATCTGTTGTTAGCTGGTTTTGGCCGGTATTCGGGCGTTATTGTTCCCAAGTTGTTCCCAAGTTTGTGGCCGGAGCTTTGCGGTTGAAACGAGTTCAACCGTTTCCAAAGGGAATCCTTTTCGCACAGATTCGCAAACACTGCTTGGCGCGTTGACTTGCCTCAAGGTAGTGCTTAAGATGGCGACAGCTTGCTGAGGTTGCTCCCGTGGTGATAGGCGAGACACTCGCCCACTGCCGCATCCTGGAGAGGGGTGCCGACCGGCGACGTGCTCACGGCCTCCCCCTCTTGTCATAGGAGAGGTCCTGCCCTACCCATTCTCGCCTCAGCCTAAAACACTGAGGCAAGACTCAAGCCCAGCTTATCCGGAGTACAAAGAGGCAGGCTTCCACACTTTCTTTCGCCTTGCGGGAAAAGAAGGATTCCTGCAAACCCTGGCTGTTTCCTAAGTGACTAGAACACCGAGCTAGCGTCCGTGTAGAAAGTACGCCTGTATGGCAGGCACTCCCTCGTAACGGCCGGTCTCCGTTTCAATGGCGGGCAGTCTATTGCGGTGCCACGGCCGCTCGATGCGTTCGTAGCGGATGCTCTTGTCATCAAGCTTTTGGGCTATAATTTCAGTCCTCTTTGTACCATCCGAGTACAGTGTGACCACTAAGCGCTCGTTCGCCATTAGCGTCTCCTATCTAGGTTTCAGCTTTCTTGAAGCGACCTCGCACCAAGGCCGCGAATTGTACGTCGGAAAGTTCTTGCTCGTCAAGTACGAAAAGCTTGTTATGCCTTTGGACTATTTTCTCCAAATAAGAAGGTACGCGGAAGGCTCGCTGTACCTGAGGTTTGACCTTTGTCTCGAGCCATTCAGTGAGCTTCTTCGTGTACGCACCACCTAGGGCGCTGCCGCGGGCCTCCGGAGGCAGTAGAAAGCGCAGCTTGTGCTGCCTTACCGCACTCCGCAGGGCTGGAAGCAAGGAGGGGTTGTCAGCGCAGTGCAGCACTTTCTGCAACTCTCCGTCTCTGATCCAATTCCTGAATGTACGGATTGCCTTCTTGTCTGAGGTCTGTTCAGGTTGGATTATGCCCTGTTCGATCCAAGCCTCAAAAAGCTCCCCGAGTTCCCAACTCGGATAAAGTTCTCTGTCTGCCTTGGGACAGTTAATAACGCAGACGGGCGTCCTCGTAATGTAACCCACCTTGACAAGCTTCTCCAGATGCTCTAACTCTTCTTGAACGCCGCGCGAGTTATTTCCTCGGTAGAGTGGTCGAAAGGCACAAAGGCCGTCGCTTTGCTCGACCAGTTTGTGGTCTCTCGCATTGACTTGGTATTCCAGTTCATCATAAAGCGTCCGTGTGGGTTCAGCTAACTCTTTGATGATTTGCTTTAACTTTCGCTTTTGGGGATTTCTCTTGAATTGCTCTAGTATGGGACGAAGGTCGACGTCAAACTCTCGCCCCTCAGTATATCCTTGAGGCCGCACCCATAACAACTCGCGCTCGACTGCAGGCAAAGGCCATCTCTTGCTCAGCATCGGTACTTTTACTGGCCTAGCCTCGACGAAGGTTTGGGAAAAGCGCAGCTCGTCAATTGTCGTAGGTTCGAAGAGAGTGAACGACTCGCGCAGAGATCCACTCACCTGTTGAACTGCGTTAATACACGTTCTCCCCTCGTCCTGGCGGGCCGTTTCTGTCCTGTTAAGCAAGCGCCGGGGCTCGGAGATCGGATGTGAAAAATAAACGCGTGGAATGTCAGTCTTGTAGAGTAACTTGAACAGCGTGTCACAAGGGTGCTTCACCGATAAGAGGAAGTGTTTCCGTTCAGCAAGACTATAAGCGATGAACTCGGAGGTGGCGATTTCATGGCGACGCCAGTCCAGGACTTGCTGCAGTTGCCTTATTGCTTGCTGCGCACGATCCACCAGGGTTGCATCACTTGGAAGTTCGTCGGCCAGCAGCCGACCGTCGTGCAAAAGGCGTGATCTAGTTTCATACACATCATCGATGAGCGTTATCACGGATTTAGGTTTGTGGGCAAGAAGGCTGGAGAGATTGACCATGCTCATGTATTCGGCTGTGCCTAGGTGGAACCAGCATGCGTGAAAGGTTATGTATGCATCACGGCCTGCGTTGTTAGCCGCTTCAGCCTCGGCCAGGACTTTTTCATGGGCTTCCGTCCACAGCCTTGCAAGGAGAGGTTTAGGCAGAATCAGGGCAGAAACGATGCTCCCAGGTTCACTGTTCTCGGGGTTCAACTGCTTCACGTAAGGTGCTGCCAAGGTCTGTAGTTCTTCCTCGAGTTCGCAGAGAACTGGTTCTTGCTGCTCTTCTAGTGAAAGCTCTTTTCGCACATAAGGTATGAACTTTTCTTGGAGGCTTCCGCGAACACCAGTCCCAGGAATGCCCGTGAAGAGAAACCTCATTGGTTGTCTCATCAAGAATTTCTGACCTCGACTTTATCTTTGTGCAAAAACATACGCCAGCCGCCCTCTCGTGTCAACCTCACCGCTCAAAGAGCTTCGATAGGGATACTTGAGCCTGCTCATCTCTCTGGTTTTGCCGAAAGCGTGCGGTTCTGAAACACCACTCTTACCGGACGGGACTTGTTTGAAATCTAGGCGTTAGAGGCTGGTCTTCAGCAACCTTTTTGGCACACCCGTACCAATAACCATAGTTCTAGCGGATTCCTAAGTCCTTGAAAGTTAAGAGAGAGACTGGCCCACCTAGTTGCCAGCGGAAGGGAAATTTGAAAGCCCCCTGGGGGGTGTGCAAGAAGGGGGGGTGGGCCTTTTTTTGTGGAGCCTGAGTTTTGACAAGAAGCACATGATGCTTTTCCGAAGTTTTCCGTCGTCGCGCCCCGAGTTTCTGTGCGGATTCCGTGGCTCTTTCCGAACCTGTTGATGAAAGTGTCAGCACTATCTTTGCGGCGATAGGGGATGACATCTTCGACAACGCCCTGGAAGAAGCTGATTGCGACGTATATCGTTTCAGACATAACCATCAATGATTGATTTGTGGCTCGTTGCTTGTAAGCTTTGCCGTCAGGGGATCAGGTATTAGAATCTCTCCCAAGACCTTTTATCCAGAGGTGACCATCATGGGAGGCGCTCCTGTACTCCGTGTGACCGCACAGGATTTCTATGACTACGACAAGTGTCCGCACCGGGTCTATCTTGACCATCATGGCAATCCCGAGGAAAAGCTGCCGCTGGCAGACTTCCTCAATCTGCTGTTCGAGCGGGCGCTCTTGCACGAGCAGGATGTCATCAAGGATCTGGACCACATCGTCGCGGAAGGAAAAACGCTTGAAGAGCGCGCTGCCGTGACGATGGATCTGATGAAGGACGGCGTTGAGCGAATCTACCATGGGGTCCTCCTTGAGGACGATGACAGTGGCATTCCCGACCTGTTGGAGAAAGTGGACGGAAAATCGAAACTCGGAGACTACTTCTACAAGCCCGTGGACATCAAGAGCGGCAGCGGTTACGAGAGCGAGAGCAAAGGCACGCTTCGAAAAGACTACGGGAAGCAACTGTTTCACTACGGGAAGCTTCTTCAGCAAGTCCAGGGATACTTCCCGCCAGGAAGTGAAATTCTCAACAAGAGGCGTGAAAGAATACTTTACCCATTGACTGATTTTGCAGGACTGTACGCCGAGGCAGCGCCCAGGGTCAGGGCTTTGACGAGCGGAGAAGAAACGGACGAGCCCGCGCTCTGCTCCGATTGCAAGAACTGCCAGTGGTGGGGACACTGTGAAGAGATTCTGGTCAAGGTGAACGATCTTACCCTCCTGCCGGGTGCGGGGCGCGACAAGAAGGAAACTCTCAACGGGGTCGGGGTGTGCTCGATAGAGGATGTTGCGGGATTTGATTTCGGGAAAGTGAAGCTACGCGGCATCGGACCCAAGACAGCCGAATCGATGCCACGGGCCGCCCGTGTCGCCCTATCCGGGAAAATGGAGCTGCTCAGGAAACCTGACCTTCCTGATTCCGCAATGAAGATCTATTTTGACTTCGAGGACGACCCGACACAGGAGTTGGTTTATCTCTGCGGGCTGTGGGCCGAGCCCTCCATCAAAGGCCTAAACTTCTACGGTTACTTCTGCACGAACGAGACAGGGGAAGCAAAGATGTGGGCCGATTTCCAGAAGCTCTGCACTGACATCGGGAGCGAAGATTATGTAGTCTTCCATTATTCGGCCTACGAGAAGACCAAGCTTAATGAGCTGGAGCGAAAGTACGGGATTCAGGAGCGGGACGCCGTGGAGACTTTCAGAAACCGGATGAAGGACTTGCTTCCGGTAGTCAAGAACTCGGTTGTGCTCCCCACTCGCGGGTATGGGCTCAAAGAGCTGGCTCCCTTCATAGGCCGTCCATATGAAACCGAGGATGCCGGTGGTGCGCAGGCGATTGTGTGGTTTCAGGAATACCAAAAGGACCCTTCCAGGCAGGATATATTCAAGAAGATTCTGGGCTACAACAGAGAGGATTGTCTTGTGCTCAAAGCGGTTTATGAGTGGCTGAGGGGTCTTTAGAGTCGTGATTTGGCCATCATGGGGGCCACCAACTGGTAATTCTGGCAATAGGTAAGGGGCGTCACCGTTTTACGCGACGATTCGGCAGGACTCCCAACGTAAAAAGGCGGGTTAGTGGGTGGGGAATATTTCTGGCTTCCATGAGAACCGGCGTATCGCTCGTCCATGCCAACATGCGTTGACTTGCCTGCGGGTGGGGCCAGGAGCGTTTGTGGGTGCTCCCCAGGAGTCCACAGGGTGCTTTATGCCACACAGAACATCACAGACGCGCCCTCTGGACATGATGCCGATTCGGAATCAATTGAACGGATGGTGGACGTGAGGGGATTTGAACCCCTGACCCCCTGGTTGCAAAAGTGAAACTGACCTGACCGAGATTTTGTGCCGCCCTGCCCGTCCACGCCGCCGGGAACCATAGCAGTCCAAACTCTTGCTGTTAATTAAACAGGCTCCGAGCCCCATGATTATGCTACTATCTCAGGCAAGTGAGCACTTCCAAGTGGGAGGGCGCGTTTCTGTGCAGCTTTTCCGTGTTTACGCCTACGCGGTAGAACCACAGCGAACCGCCAAGAAAAGGACCATTCCCAAGGGCGGCGCAGTAGCTCTAAGCGCCGACCTTCAGAACGCCCTAGAGCGCGCTGCTCGGAAATCTGATCTTGACGGCGGCACCGTTGTTGACTTTAGATTTGATAGAGGGACAAGAACAAGCGAAATAAGAGAGCTGATTATCCAGTTCTCTTTTGGCAATGCTGCCAAAGCTAGAGCATCGGCAGTCCGTTGCGCCT
>JACZYA010000176.1 GCA_022571295.1 Acidobacteriota bacterium
AGCGGTTGACTTTGTTGCAGGACGAAAACGACGCGCACAAGAGTTTGAACAAAAAAAGGAACTAGTTCGCCTGGGAGACAAACTCGCCCGTGAACGGGAGGGTTTGAAGCCACCCACCTTTTCCGAGAGGCGTGCAGCCCAAAGACAGCGCGTGAACACGATGGGTGCGGCCTTCTTTCTGCAAACCGGCGGGGATGCTAGAGCATCGGCTAAACTCCTGCGGGAAAAACTGGAAGAAGACCCAAAGGGGTTCGCAGCCCAACATTTTAATCAGATCATGCAGGTGATTCGCAGCAGCGACCTAAGCAACGCCACAGAAATCCTACTTAACCGCCTGCGTGAGCAACCGCCGTAATGCCAGGCTTTGAAGAAGAGCTGCAATCGATCCTGAGCAACACCAGGGTTAGCCTTGCTCCCGCGCCGCCACCACCGGAAGTTGCATTCAAGGAACAATCAGTGGTGGGTGCCCTGCCTGGCGCAGTGGGCGAAGAGGTATTAGATTTCCTGCGCGACGCTGCCGACATTCCCCGCCGCATTCTTTCCACCATCACACGCCAGCCAGAACAGATTGCGCGAGTCAGGATCATGCAGGAGCGCGTCGGTGTATTGAAAAAGTCCGGCTTGTCGGATCAACAAGCGCGACAACAAATCTTAGGGGAGTTCCGCGAGGGGAAGCTGCCGGAGATTAGCGGCACTATCAACCCTGACGAGGCCGCCGCTGCGTTGGATATTGCTTTCCTTGGAATCCCACTTGGAAAAGTGGCCCAGCCGGTTGCCCGCGCTCTTGGAAAGAAAGTTTTTGAACGAACAGCCGGAACACGCATCCGTGGTTTTTTGGCTGAAAGAGGAATCAGCTTACCCGGTCTGGTGGAGGAAACCATCCGAGCCGGTGCATCCGGGGCCAAGTTGGGAGGAGTTATCCCGCCGCGAGAAATTGCGGGTGATGTAAAACAAAGGGGCGAACTAGCGGCGGTCGTGGGCGGACTCTCCAGCTTCTTTCCTGGCCTGGGCGCTGGCATCCGTGTCAGCGGCGTTCCTGAAGCGATTGGAAAAGCCACGCAGAAAGTTTCCAAAAGAGTTTTTGGCAAGACCAACGATCAAGTTCTAGCCAAAGTCGCCCGCGAAGAACTCCGAAGCATTATTCGCTCAAAGTCGGTCACGGATATTCTTGCGAAAGAAGGCAATCAGCTCCGCAGCGCCCTCTCTGCTGTATCCTCGGAACTGGATGATATTGGCAAACTCACGCTGGAGGAAGCCCCCGCCATCACAGCGACAGGGACGGTTGGCCAAGCAGCCAAAGCTCCGCTGCGCGAGGCCGCCAGAGAGTTACCGGGGCGAGCCTTGGCGGTTTCTCCCCAGCGCGTCAGAACAATCAACACAGCCATAACCGTCTTAGCCGATCAGGTAGAAGAATTGGCATCACAAGTTGCCGGCAGAGCGGGCAATGCAGCCGTAGCAGAACAAGCGGTGGCGTTGTCAAGGCTGATGAACTTTGCCGGAACACAACGGGCACGGCTGGCGCGAACATTTGGACTCACCGGGCGCGCCTTCCAAGAGCCGGTATCCCTGAAAGCTAAGACCCAGGCTAAGGCCGCGGTGGACACCTTAATAAACACGCTCCGCCGCGCAGAACTGAACATCCAGGTCCTGCCCGCGCTTGAAAGCGGTCCTGCGAAAACTCTCTTTCGAGAAGGTCTAGATGCACTGAAGGAAAGAAACCTCGGCCGGGCGGCTCGAATCTTCGGGATTGATTTTTGGAGACGCGCGATTTTCCCCTGGGGGTCTTTCCTGGCAGACCTGCCGAGCAATCTTGGATCATTGACGGAAATCGGGGGGAGGGCAGCAGTAGATGACTTGTTCCAGTTCATCAAGACCGGGACACCGGGCCAGCGGGTTGCGGCGCACTTTGATGCAATTCGATTCTGGCGGCAATTTCCCAAGCGAGAGCTAGAAGCCGCGCTAGGCCGCGATCCGGCGCTGAGCCTGCGCTTCAAGCCCTTCTTCGGAGAGAAGGCCGACATTGCCGTTTTTACCGGGTTGAAGCTCAAGACTCTGACGGACGGCGCTGCCCAAAGTCTCGCTTTCAAGACCGTGCTATTGCAGAAGGCGCGGACTGAGGCGGTTGTGCGGGGGCTTGCAGGAGTTTCCCGACAGAACTACGTAAGGAATCGCGTTGTGTCTCTCTTGCAAGACAAGGTGGCAGTTTCAAGCGCATTGGTGGAAGCCCAACGCGCTTCGTTTACACTTCCTCTTCCACGTTCGATTGAACGCCTGACCGCAAATCCTTTCTTCATTTTGTTTATCAGCCCGTTCGGGCGGTTTGCGGTTCAATGGCTGAGATTCCTGGCTGAGTTCACTCCAGCCTCTCCGAGCTTCGCCAAGGCACTCTTGGCGGGAAAAGCTACCAGTGCCGATGTTGTGAACTTTGCCGTCAGAAATCTCGCAGGTGCGGGCTTTGTGCAGTTCACAAATGAGGTCATCTATGACGAGGTGGATTGGGATCGCTTCGAGTATCAGTTCAAAGACCTGGACGGAAATGTAGTCCGAAGGAAATCCCTGCGGGGGATTCCCTTCATTTCCGAAGCATTGTTCGTTGCCGCCCTGCTGCGTGGCGACAGTGAGAAGGCCCGAAAAGCAGCGACGAGCACTTCGGTGACAATCCTTTCGAGTCCGGGAATTGCCAGCCGTGTCTTAGAAGGTATCAGACAATGGCTTGATGGTAGGTCCTCCACGAAAGCGATGCGCCGACAGATTGAAGAATTGGTCGCGTCTTATTTCCCCCAGCGAACCGCTATCAGCTTCTTTGACAGCTTCCTCTCTCCAGAGGAACGCGACACTGGCTTTCGCGGCATCCCCGTGCTGGAAGAATCTGGCCGAGTCCGAATTGACCCCTTCACAGGCGAGTCAAAAGTTACTAAACGCTTCGTTACCGGAACAGACATTGAAGTACCCCCCGCTGTGGGTTCCCGCGTGTTTTCTACTGAACTCTCACCGGAAGAAGAATTTCTCCGTTCTGTTGGAATCAAGGGCCGATTCACCACCGTGCGATTCCCGCAGATTCAGACTGTGGGCGCAGACAAACCAAGTGACACGCCGCCGGAGATACAAGAACGATTTGAGCGCATCTGGGGCAAGTTGCATGGCCAGCTCGTTGCTGGTCTGCGGAGCGAGTTCGGCAACCGGGAGTTGAGCCCGGAACAAAAGAATGCTCTGCAAAGAATCTACCGGCAACAACGGAGTTTGATAACCAAGATCAGCAAAGCCCAGTTGCAAACCGAGGGAGTCCGCTTGGCTGGTGAGGGAACCTTCCGCGACATGCTGGAGCGGAACCGCTAAGTGACGGAAAGCCCCAAAACCCTGCAAGCAACCCCTCACTAGCCGTGAAAACCGTCCACTAGCGGGCAACTTCCTGCTGGCTCGTGCAGTCCTACGGTGGAAACTTTCCTACCTATGACCGCCGCTCTACAATCTTTCTTCTAGCACTCTTGAGACCGTAACCGAAACAAAACAAAGAGTCGGAATTGCGTTGCCACTGAGCACCCACTAGTACCTATTTCCCATTCCCTACGCGAACCTGCCGCATTATGATTTTGGAGGGGCCAGTGGACTACGGATTGCTCAGCAACAGGGGCGAGGGACGGGAGACTGAACTTTGCTTGACAACCGCCGATTGGGATATAGAGTAGTGGGTGCAGCCCTGAAACGTTCTTGGTGGCAGGGGGAACAAGAAGCGCTCGACGGGGCACCTCCATACATTCTCGATCTACCAGGAATGGTGTCTGCATCTAAATGTAGTGAGGAGTATTCCTATGGCAGGCGCACCTAAAAAAGGTAAGAAGCCTAGCAAGTTGCCGGAGACCACCGCCATGCACGTGACCGCCGAAGATGGAACAACCCACGTAGTGGGCATAGGAAATCTCCGTGTAACCATTGTTCCAGATGGAGATTTTTGGTTTGCTCAGGGTTTAGAGGTTGACTATGCCGCCCAGGGGTCTAGCCCAGAAGACGCGAGGAAGCAATTCGAGGACGGCCTGATGGCTACTGTCCAAGAACATCTCAAGATATACGGAACCATTGAGAAATTATTGGAGGTGGCTCCAACAGAGGTGTGGAAGAACTTGATGCTGAATACTTCAGCAATCCATAGCCGTTTTTCTCAGGTCTCGGTTCATCAGGTGATACGGGACGTTCTTCCTTTTCAAGCAATTGAATACCTAGAATTGCGACTGTGAAGTGGGCGACCCGGACGAAGTTGACAGAAAGACCGTCATTCGGATTCTTCAGGCGAACGGCGTAAAAGTTTCTCCCCAAGAGAACGGCGAAGCCGATATGATGGTTTTGGCCAAGGACGATAAGGTGGAGGCTAGACGTATACCTTCAAAAGTAGGAAGGCGTACGCTTCAATACTTTCAGCGGAGCTATGGGGTTCCGATTCACCAGTTTTACAACCCGTTGATGGCCCCGCCGCCCCCTGGGGAACAGATACAGTGATTAGGAAGCGACGACGTCACTAGAGCTAGGACCTTCCTCCCGCCGCCCGCGGGCAAGTCAACGCGGGTGGCCCCTTCTATTTTCCCCGCAGCTCCCGCTCAAGATGCTCCACCACCCGCTCTAACTGTCACTAATTATCCATTCGCCAGACCATAACGCCTATTCCCAGAGAGAACGCCCCCAAGAACAAATCGAGAACCAAGAACTTGAAATCATTCTTGCTCCGCCTAATCCATGTTCTGATGTCACCAATAGATCCGACGAGACGGACATCCTCAGGCGAAACCTTTTGTCCAGGTGATTCGCGGTACAACACTGCAATAGGTGTTGCGGGTGCAGTCCATTCGGCAAACTTGCTCTTTCCGAGTTCGATCTTTGCCGATGAAATAGCCACGTACCGAGCCACCATCTTGGGCTCTTTGTCCATCGGTAGTTCGACATTCGAATACTCGTAGATCAACTTAATCAGCGGTTCCCAAGCCTTTTCATCGGGACCAATTTGACGGTCCACACCCTCGGCATATGATGTTTCCAAGCGGCCCGCTACGTCCTCTACCAAGTCCAG
>JACZYA010000053.1 GCA_022571295.1 Acidobacteriota bacterium
GGCAGGACGAACTTGAGTATCGGATAGAAAATGGAAGCCAGCGAAGCGAATACGCTCGAACCGAGCAGAAAGCCCAGCAACTGCCGGCGCCCGGGCGGCGAGGCGCTTTTCTCCGTCCTTTCCGATGCCGCTGTGCCCCTGTCTGTCTCCACTGTGTGCCGTGGCTGAGCGCGTAGTTTTGATTCCCAGCGGCGTATCCTAGCACGGCTGGCAACCGCGGAATTCACTTTTTCGGTGGTTAGTGCTGGTGGCTTCTTCCCCACTGCACAAGCAGCTTGCCCTTTGAGGGTCTCCCCTTCTAGGATAGCGCGGGTTGGCGTGTTTCTTCTCGACAAGAACACGCATGGGTGAACGGAATTTGCGACGCGCTCTCCAACACGTGCGAAGAATGCGCGGCGGTGCCCAGGCGCATCTGCTGCGCTGCGACGACCAAGCCTTCTACGTCACCAAGTTTCAGAACAACCCGCAGCACCTGCGCGTTCTGGTGAACGAATTGCTCGCTGCTCTGCTGGCTGATGCGCTCGGCCTGCCCGTGGCGCGCCCGGAGGTAGTCGAAGTGAGCCCTGAACTCATAGACAACACGTCCGAGTTGCGCATTCAGAAAGCCGGCCGCTGGCAGAAATGTCTGCCCGGGTTCCAGTTTGGTTCCCGTTTCCCGGGCCAGCCCAATTCGGTCCTGGTTCACGACCTGCTTCCCGATGAGCACCTAAGCGAGGTTGAAAACTTGGCGGCCTTTGCCGGCATGCTGCTCTTCGATCAGTGGACCTGCAACACCAACGGCCGCCAGGTGATTTTCATCGCCGAACCCCACCAGCGCTCCGGCTACCGCGCCTTGATGATCGACCAGGGGTTCTGCTTCAACGCGGGCGAATGGAATTTCCCCGACAGCCCCCTGCGCGGCCTCTACCACCGGCAGCGCGTCTATGCCCAGGTGCGCGGCTGGCGCTCCTTTGAGCCCTACCTCTCCCGCCTGGAAGCTCTGCCGCCCTCGGTGCTCGACCAAGCCGCCGCCGCCGTGCCTCCGGAGTGGTACAATGCCGACACCCAAACCATGACTCGGCTGCTCGAACAGCTCGACCGGCGCCGCGCCCGCATCCGGGAACTGATCGCCGCCGTGAAAAATTCCTCCCGCCAACCTTTTCCCCACTGGAGTTAGCCATGGCCGAAGGTGAGCGAGCCTGCCGGTTCTATTTGCTGCGCTACGTGCCCAACATTGTGCGGGGCGAGTTCGTCAATCTGGGCGTGCTGCTCTTCGACCCGGCGGAAAACAAATTGTTGCCGCCGCGCGTACTGGAGGACTTCCGTCGCATCCGGCGAATCCATCCCTGGGCCGACCTCGACGTGCTGGCGGCGCTCGAAAAGCAGATCGAAACCGAAGCCGCCGCCCAAACCGACCTGGCTGCTTACCTCGACCACCTGGGCCAGTCTTCCAACGTGCTTGAGCTGACGGAACCCAAAGCCGTGCTCACCGCCGACCCGGAAGCCGAACTCGACCGCCTTTACGATACCTACGTGCGCGAGCCGCGCTACCCGACCCGGCTGGGCGCCGCGGTCGAGCGCTCGCGCGCCTGGATTCGCTCCCAACTCAATACCGCGCTGCGCCGGGCCGGCGTGTGGCAGAAGCTCCAGCGCCGGGTGCCGGTGGCGGAGTTCACCCATCCCGGCGACCACTTCCGGTTTGATTTCGGGTATCGCCGCAACGGCCAGCGCGGCTTTCTGCAGACGTTAGCGCTGGAGCGCGAAGTGGATCGCGCCAAAATTCTGGCCTACACCATGGAGCGCATCTCGACCCGCCTGGCCGCCCAGCAGCTCTCCGCCACCTGCACCGCCATCGTCGAAGCCCTGCCCGCGCCCGAGAACGAGACCGCCCAGCTCTCCGCCCGCATCCTGGCCGAGCAGAACATCGCGCTCGTCCCTGTCGCCGCACTCGATAGTTTCACAGCGGATCTGCGCCAGCAGCTCCGCTGAGGAGAAAATAGAAAATTGAAACATTTGCTCTTGGTTATTTATTTTCTTCGGGTGTGTAACCGAGGTTTGACAACCTTAGAGCTTTCCCGTTGAGCCCAGCGGCCCTTCAGGGAGAACCTTCAGGACGAGCCTCTGCCCCTGGGTCCCGGTGGCAGGGGCCACCGGGTTGGACATCGTGCAGAGGGTGGGCCCTCTACAATTACAAGATGGGTTCCTGCCACTCCTGCAGGGTCTTCTTCACCCGGCCCATGAACTGGTGAGCGGTCGCGCCGTCCACCACCCGGTGGTCGTAGCTCAAGGTCAGATAGACCATGGAGCGGATGGCGATGGCGTCGTCAATCACCACCGGGCGCTTCTCGATGGTGCCCATGCCCAGGATGGCGACGTTGGGCTGGTTGATGACCGGCAGGCCCATCAGCCCACCAAACACGCCGGGATTGGTGATAGAGAAGGTGGAGTGCTGCACCTCCTCCGGCTTGAGCTTCTTTGTGCGCGCGCGCGTGGCCAAGTCGGTGACCGCCCGTTGCAAACCCAGGAAGTTCATCTCGTCGGCGCGCTTGATGACCGGGACAATCAACCCCCAATCGAGCGCCACCGCCACGCCGATATTGATGTCCTGGTGCAGAACGACGTTGGTTCCGTCCACCGAGCTGTTCACGGTGGGGAAGGCGCGCAACGCGTCCACGCACGCACGGATGAAGAACGGCATGAAAGTCAGCTTGGCCCCGTTCTTGCGCTCGAACTCGCCCTTGTGCTGCGCGCGCAACTGCGCGATGCGGGTCATGTCCACTTCGTCCACCGAATAGACGTGCGCAGAGGTGCGCTTGGAGGCCACCATGTGCTCGGCGATGCTCCTGCGCATAGCGCTCATGGGCTCGACCTGGTAGCGGCCAAAGTAGAGCCGCTCGCGCGGCACCGCCAGCCCCAATTCCACCGCCGCCGGTTTACCCGCCGGAGCGCCAGCGGCGGCGGGCAGGCCCGCCGAAGCTTCAGCGTAGGCGGGGGCACCTTTTGCAATCGTCGCCTGAATGTCCTGCTTGGTGACGCGGCCGCCGGCGCCGGTGCCGGTCAGTTGCCGCAGGTCAACACCGTTCTCCTTGGCCAGCCGCCGAACCAGCGGCGAGGTGCGAATGCCCAGTTCGCGCAGCTTGGCCGGATCGAAGGTCAGCTCGCCGCCGATGGCCGCGGGCGGCAGCGGCGCGGCAGCCGGCCTGGCCGCGGGAGCGGGTGGTGGTGGTGCCGTTGCGGGCTTAGCTGCTTCCGCCTTGGGCGCGGCGGCAGCTTCCGTCGCCGACGTTTCGGGGGAAGTAGGCGCGCCACCGTCGTCGAGGATAGCAACGATGGTGTTGATCTCCACCGTCTCGCCTTCCTTGACCTTGATCTCTTTCAGCACACCCGCCGAGGGCGCAGGGATTTCCGCGTCCACCTTGTCGGTGGAAATCTCGAAGAGCGGCTCGTCGCGCTCCACCTTCTCGCCGATCTTCTTCAGCCACTTGGTTACGGTGCCTTCGAAGATCGACTCTCCCATCTGCGGCATGACTACGTTCACCGGCATGATTCACTCCTTGGTTCGAAACGCGAAAACCGTGCACCCTCAGGGGCTAAAGCCCGCTGCCTTTTTCTTCGCTACGGCACGGCTGAAGCCGTGCCCTGACAAAACTCGGTTGCAAGCCGCCATAAATCCGTGTGTATCTGTGCGCATCTGCTTGCCCTGAGCCTGCCGCAGGGTGGTTTCAATAACGCGCCAAGTCGCGGGCGGCTTTGACCACCTTGGCGGCGTTGGGCAAAAAGTATTCCTCCAACGGGGGCGAGTAGGGCACAGGCGTATCAAGCGAAGTCACCCGCATCAGCGGCCCGTCCAACTGATCGAACGCCTCTTCCATCACCATCGCCGCAATCTCGCCCGCGATGCCACCGGTGCGGGTGTCTTCGTGCACCACCAGCAGCTTGTTGGTCTTGCGCAGCGAACTGAGGATGGTTTCTTTGTCGAGCGGCAGCAGCGTGCGCAGGTCAATCACCTCGCAAGCGAGGCCGTCTTCTTTCTCCAACTGTTCGGCAGCATCGAGGCAGACCTGCACCATGGCGGCGTAGGTCACCAGCGTCAGGTCGCGCCCTTCGCGCCGCACCGCCGCCTGGCCGAGTGGCACGATGTAGTCGTCCTCGGGAACCTCTTCTTTCACCCGCCGGTAGAGAAACTTGTGCTCGAAGAAAAGCACGGGGTTGTTGTCGCGCACGGCGGCCTTGATGAGCCCTTTGGCGTCGTAGGCGCTCGACGGGCAGACCACCTTCAATCCCGGCGTGTGCACGAAGTACATCTCCGGGTTCTGCGAGTGGAAGGGCCCGCCATGGACGCCGCCGCCCGCCGGCCCGCGAATCACCATCGGCACCGGCGCGCCCCAGCGGTAGTGGCTCTTGGCGACAAAGTTGGTGATCTGATTGAAGCAGCAGGCGATGAAGTCGATGAACTGCAACTCGCACACCGGCCGCAGTCCCAGGTAGCTCATGCCGACCGCCGCGCCCACGATGGCGCTCTCCGAGATGGGTGTGTCGATAACGCGCTCGCGGCCGAAGTGCGCCAGGAAGCCGTCGGTGACTTTGAAAGCGCCGCCGTAGACGCCGATGTCTTCCCCGATCATCAGCACCGCCGGGTCGCGCTCCATTTCTTCCCAGAGCCCGCGGCCCACCGCCTGCACGTAGGTCATCACCGGCATCGCCTACTTCCTCTGCTTCCTTTGTTTCTTGTGCTTCTTCAGCTTCGCGTTCTTCCCATGTCCCGGATTGCTTGGTCCGACAACGGCTTTCTCTTTGCGCTCTTGGCTTGCACCAAGGCTCGGCGCCAGCGCCGGGGACTTACCTTCAAACCACTGCGCCGTGTTTTTGCCCGGCTTGACCGGCTTGGGCGAGCGTTTCCACTCCGCGCGAATCTCGTGGCAGCCGTCGCAATAGACACCTTCGGCGGCGCGCTCGGCCGGCGGCAGCGGGCTGGCCTCGGCTTCCGCCTGCCCTTCTTTCAACTCGCGGTCGATGCGCGCCAAGATGTCGTTCTTCTCCTTCTCCGTCCACAGTTTCTTTGCAGTCAGGTATTTCTCGTAGCGCAGGATGGGGTCCTTGGCTTCCCACTCCTTCAGCATCCACTTGGGGACGTAGGCGGCGGGGTCGTGCTGGGCGTGGCCTTTGCGGCGGAAAGTTTTCGATTCAATCAGCACCGGGCCGTCGCCGCGGCGGCACTGCTCCACCGCCTGCTTGGTAGTTTCATAGACCGCCACCACGTCGTTGCCGTCCACGATCACGCCCGGGATGCCGTAGGCTTTGGCGCGGTCGGCGAAGTCGATCAGGCGCGCCTGCAAGTAGTTGGGGGTGGAGTAGGCCCACTGGTTGTTCTCCAGCACCAGCACCAGCGGCGCGCGCTGCACGGCGGCGAAGTTCAGGCCTTCGTGAAAAACGCCGGTGGAGCTGCCACCGTCGCCGATCCAGGTGAGCGCGACTTCGTTGCGGCCCAGATAGCGCGCGCCCAACCCGATGCCAGCCATGACAGGAATCAAATCGCCCAGCATGGAGATGGGCGAGACCATGCGCTTCTCGTGCAAATCGCCGAAGTGGGCGGTGCCGTCCTTGCCGCCGGTGGGCGAGCCCGACTTGGCGGTGTACTGCATCAGGATGTCGCGCGGGCGGTAGCCTTTGACCAGCACTGCGCCCAGGTTGCGGATCATGGGCGCGATCCAGTCGCGCTTCTCGAGCGCGTAGGCGGTGCCGACCGAGGTGGCTTCCTGCCCCAGCGAGCTATAGACTCCGCCCACGACCTTGTTCTGGCGGAACATGACCGTCAGCAAGTCTTCCAGCTTGCGGTTGAGCTGCATCCAGTAGTACAGCTCAAGATGCTGCTGCCGGCTGAGCGCCAAGCCATGCCTCCCATTGATCCGGTTCGACAATTTCCATCGTGCGGTCGAATACTTCGCCAAAACTCTCGACCACCGCCGCTTTCGCCTGATCCATCAGTTCGGTCCCCTTTTGTCCAGCCCAGCGGCCTGTCCTGAGCGGAGTCGAAGGGCCCCCGCCGCCGGGTTCACACAACCGCTCCAGCGACGTCACGCTCTTGCCGGAAATTCCGCAGGGCACGATCAAATCAAAATAGCCCAGGTCGGTGGCGACGTTGAGCGCGAAGCCGTGCGAGGTGATCCAGCGCGAGATGTGCACGCCGATGGCGGCCAGCTTCTCTTCGCCCACCCACACGCCGGTGTAGAACTGCCGCTTCTGCTGCGGGGCAGCTTTGCGCCCGGCCTCGATGCCGAACTCGCACGCGGTACGGATCAAAACTTCCTCCAGCGCCCGGACGTAGGCGACCACGTCTTTGCGCCAGCCAGAAAGATCAATGATGGGATAGCCCACCAACTGCCCGGGGCCGTGGAAGGTGACGTCGCCGCCGCGGTTGCTGGCGTGCACTTCCACGCCCCGCCGCGCCAGTTCTTCTTCCGGCAGCAACAGGTTTTCCCGCCGCGCGTTCCGCCCCAGCGTAATCACCGGCGGGTGCTGGCAGAAGATCAGCAGGTCGGGAATCTCTCCGGCTTTGCGCCGCGCCACCAGCTCCGCCTGCCAGGCGCAGGCCTGCGCGTAGGGAACTGTGCCCCACTCCACCACGCCGCAGATGTTTCGGGTCCTAGCCACGACTTCTCTTCCCAACCTTTTGCTTGGCCTCGCGTCCGAAAAAACCGACGATGAAGGCCTTCCCTCACCTGCCTACCGCAGGCAGGCGCAGGCGGGCTCCGCTCCCCGCAAAAGACGCGGGACAAGCCGCCTTCTTCGCCGGCCTCTACACTACCAAACTAAATATTGATGGTCAGGCCGTTGACGGCGTTGGCGGCATCGGCCATCGCCTCCCACAAGGTGGGGTGCGCGTGCACGGTGGCCATCAGGTCGTCCACGGTGGCTTCCAGTTGCAGCGCCATGGTGGCCTGGGCAATCAACTCAGTGGCCTGCGGGCCGATGATGTGCACGCCCAGCACCTCCCCGTACTTTTCCTCCGCCACCAATTTGATGAACCCGCCGTGCGCGCCCACGATAGAGGCCTTGGAGTTGGCCAGGAAGGGGAACTTACCTACCTTCACCTTATAGCCCTTCTCTTTGGCCTGGGCTTCGCTCAGCCCGACCGAGCCGATCTGCGGCTCGCTGAAAGTCACCATCGGGATGCGGTCGCGCCGCACCGGCTGCACCGGTTTGCCGGCAATCTTGCCCACCACCGCCAAGCCCTGCCAGGCGGCGGCGTGCGCCAGCCACGGCATCCCGGCCACGATGTCGCCGATGGCGTAGAGGCCGGGCTCAGCCGTCTCCATCCATTCGTTGGTGTGGAGGTAGCCGCGCTCCAGCTTGGCCTTGGTTTTCTCCAGCCCGATGCCTTCCGTGAGCGGCTTGCGGCCCACCGCCACCAGCACCACCTCGGCGCTCACTTCCTGCTTCTTGCCGTTCTTGGTGTAGGTGACGCTGACGCCGGCGGCGCTCTTCTGGGCGCTCTCGAAGCGGGCGCTGGTTTCCAGACGGAGGCCGCGCTTCTTGAGCTGCCTTTCGAGTTCGCGGGAAATTTCTTCATCTTCGTTGGGGACCGCACGGGGCAGCATTTCCAAGATGGTAACGTCAGTGCCGAAAGTCTTGTAGATGGAAGCAAACTCCACCCCCACCGCGCCGGCGCCGATAACGATCATGGACTTGGGCACCTGCTTCAACTCCATCACCGAGGTGTTGGTCAGGATGCGCTGGCCGTCTTCTTCCAGGCCCGGCAGCAGGCGCGCGTCCGACCCCGTGGCCAGGATGATGTTCTTGGCCTTCACCTGCGACTTGCGGTTCTTGCCGACGTCAACTTCGATCGTGCCCCGGCCCACCAGCCGCCCGAAACCCTGGATGGTGCCGACCTTGTTCTTCTTCATCAGCATGGCCAGGCCCTGGGCGTGCTTTTTGACCACCTCGCGCTTGCGGTCGATCACCCGCGCCCAGTCGAGCTTGACGCCCGTGACCTGGATGCCGAACTCGCCCGCGCGCTGGATGTAGTCGTAGATCTCCGCCTGGAAGAGCAGCGCCTTGGTGGGGATGCAGCCCACGTGCAGGCAGGTGCCGCCGTAGTGCGGCTGTTTTTCAATCAGGACGGTCTTCAGCCCGTAGCGGGCGGCGCGGAAAGCGGCGGTGTAGCCGCCCGGCCCACTGCCGATGATTGCCACGTCATAGGTCACGTCTGCCACGCCGTTGCCTCCTGCCCCAAGCCGATGGCTCCGGGCACTCACTTAGTTGAAACAGAGGGACGCGAACAAAAACCCTTTCCCACGCTGGGGAATAAGCCACTCTAGCAGCCCGCCCGCCACCCGGCAAGAGCTTGGCAGCAACCAAGATTCGTCCGTGGATTCGCGGCGGGTTTTGCTAGAATAGCCGCCGCATCACCACAGGAGAGATTCGACATGGCCGGTAAGCGCCGCAGAAAGCCCGTTGGTTCCACCAGGAAAGTCCGTTCCAAGGCAAAGAGAAAGAAAGGCGGAGGCGACGGGGCCGTCGCCACCATCAGCGCCTTGCTGACGGAGGAGCGCCTGTTCAAGCCGTCGGCGCAGTTCCGCCGGCAAGCCAACTGCCGCGACGTGAAAATCCACGCGCGGGCGGCGCGCAACCCGGAAAAGTTCTGGGCCGATTGCGCCAAGAAACTGGAGTGGAGCAAACCCTGGAAAAAAGTTTTGCAGTGGAAGGCGCCCAACGCCAAGTGGTTCGTGGGCGGCAAGCTCAACGTGAGCGTCAACTGCCTCGACCGCCATTTGAACGGCCCACGCCGCAACAAGGCCGCGCTCATCTGGGAGGGCGAGCCGGGCGACCGCCGCACGCTCACCTACTGGGAGCTCTGGCGCGAGGTCAACCAATTCGCCAACTGCCTCAAGCGGCTGGGCGTGGCCAAGGGCGACCGCGTAGCCATCTACCTCCCCATGATTCCCGAAGCGGTGGTGGCCATGTTGGCCTGCACCCGCATCGGCGCCATCCACTCGGTGGTCTTCGGCGGCTTCAGCTCCGAATCCCTGCGGGACCGCATCAACGACGCCCAGGCCAAGCTCCTCATCACCGCCGACGGCAGCTACCGCCGCGGCAAAGTACTTCCGCTCAAGCAAATGGCCGATGAGGCGCTGGCCGACTGTCCGTCCATTGAAAATGTAGTAGTCGTCAAGCGCGGCGGCGCCGACTTCCCCGTGCACATCCAGGAAGGGCGCGACCACTGGTACCACCGCCTGCTGCAAGATGCCGAGGCCTGGTGCGAACCGGAGGCGATGGACTCCGAAGACGTGCTCTACATCCTCTACACCAGCGGCACCACCGGCAAGCCCAAGGGCATCGTCCACACCACCGGCGGCTACCTGGTGGGCGTGACCGCCACCACCAACTGGGTCTTCGACCTCAAGGAAGAGGATGTCTTCTGGTGCTCGGCCGACATCGGCTGGGTCACCGGCCACAGCTACATCGTTTATGGGCCGCTGGCCAACGGCGTCACCGGCGTGATGTACGAGGGTGCGCCCGACTGGCCCGCCCGCGACCGCTTCTGGGACATCTGCGAGCGCCACGGCGTCACGGTTTTCTACACCGCCCCCACCGCCATCCGCGCCTTCATGCGCTGGGGGGAAGAGCACGTTAAGAAACACGACCTCTCCCGCCTGCGCCTGATCGGCACCGTAGGCGAGCCCATCAACCCCGAGGTGTGGATGTGGTACCGGCGCACGGTCGGCGGCGGGCGCGTGCCGGTGGTGGATACCTGGTGGCAGACCGAAACCGGCCACATCTTGATTACGCCCCTGCCCGGCGTCACCAACCTGAAGCCCGGCTCCGCCACCCTCCCCTTCCCCGGCATCGCCGCCGAAGTGGTGGACGAGCAGGGCCGCCCAATCAAAGTTGGCGGCGGCTACCTGGTGTTGACCAAGCCCTGGCCGGGGATGCTGCGCGGCATCTGGGGCGACCCGGAGCGCTACCAGGAGCAGTACTGGTCGCGCTTCCCGGGGGTGTACTTCACCGGCGACGGCGCCAAGCGCGACTCCGACGGCTACATCTGGCTGCTGGGCCGGGTGGACGACGTGCTCAACGTGGCCGGGCACCGCATTGGCACCGCCGAAGTTGAGAGCGCCCTGGTGGACCACGAGCTGGTGGCCGAAGCAGCGGTGGTGGGCGTCCCGCACGAAATCAAGGGCCAGGCGATTGCCGCCTTCGTGACTCTGAAAGACGGCGTCCGGCCGGTGGAACGGCTGGCCGAGGGCGGCCTGGGTGCAGACGTCTCTGCCGAGCTGCTGGACGAGTTGAAGGAGCACGTGGCGCGCAAGATCGGCGCCATCGCCCGGCCCGACCGGATCATCCTTTCCCACGACCTGCCCAAGACCCGCAGCGGAAAAATCATGCGGCGGCTGCTGCGCGACATCGCCCAAGGCAAAACCCTGGGCGATACCACCACGCTCACCGACGCCAGCGTGCTCGACCAACTCAAGGCCAGCTACGCCGAAGAAGAATAGCCTCCCATGCCGGTTGTTTCCTTCATGCCCTACTTTCCCGACGTAGGGGTAGACAAAACCTACGGCAACTTTCGCATCTGGAACTGGTGGAAGCACCGGGAAGAGATCATCACCGACCCCAAGGTACGCGCCTACCTGGACAACTACTTCAGCCTCTACACCCGCGCCACCGGCGAACAGGAAACGCGCATCGCCATCCTCTCGCAGGTCGGCCGCGCACTCATTCCCGAAGAAAACGAGTTTGCGCCCGCGGAGCTGGCGCGCTTCGCCAAAGCCGTGATGATGTGTTACCTGTTCAATTTTCCCCGCGACCCGCAGGCGGGCTGGGCGGCCTGCTCTTCCGACAACTTCATGGCCGTGTCCCAACCCTTCGACCCGACCATGGTCAGCGCGACTCCCACGTTTGTGTACGGAAGCTACGTCAAGACGCAGGTGACCGGGACGTGGGACGCCCTGCGCTTCACCACTCCGCAGTACATGCCCAATCCTTCTTTCTGCGACTGCGAAGAAGACTTGCTGGCACGGCTGGCGGCGCTGTGCAGCGAAAAGGACGAGGCCATCGAGCGCCTGTTCCTCTCTTTCGACTGGGTCAAGCTGGCCTTCGCCAACTACGACGAGTTGCAGTACCCGGCGCGCATCGTCTCCATGTCGGCAGCCTTTGAGATTCTGCTCGACTTTCCGGCCAACGCCGGCAAAGGAAAATTTTTTGCCTGGATCATGAACCGCTTGATCCCGCCCAACCGTTTGCCTCTGAGCACGCACCCCTGGGGGCGGCGGCAGACGCCGGTGGAGGACAATGAGGTGGGCTGGTGGTGCCGGCGCTTCTACGACCTGCGCAGCCGCGCCGTCCACGGCACCGGCCTGGAGCGCAAGGACCTGTTCCACGCTTCGGGCGTGGAACATCTGCGCATCGCCTTGAGTATTTTCGAGGAGGGCCTGCGCGGTCTACTGATCCAACGGGGCCGCATGAAGGAAGAGGAGCGCCGCGCCCGCTTCTTCATTCGCTCCGCCTGGCGCGAAGAGCTCGGACTGCCCGAAGACTGCTGGTACCCGCCGGAATCTCCGCAACCCGAAAAGTAGCGGCGTAGAAGGCGAGTGGGCGAAGCCCGCATTCTTCGTCGGCTTTTCCTAGCTGCCCGGCAATACATTAGCTCTACGAAAAAAACCGACGATGAAGGCGGAGCCTTCATCGCCGCTACCCAGTATCGGTGTGAACGCAGGACATGCTGATTTCACCTGTATTTCTCTGGTAGCGGCGAAGAAGACGCGCAGCGGCTTCGTCGTCGGTTCCTTCCGTTCTTTACAGCTACCGAAAATTCTTTTCAGCTCGGGTAGGCAAATCAAGGAAATCCACCCGGATAATGCTTTCCATCCGCGCGTAGGCCCGCGCGCTCGACCAACACCAATCAGCCGCCTTTTCCACCAAACCCTTGCGCACCGGATTCTGATGAATGTAGTCCAGGGTTTCTAATAATTCCTGCGGCGTTCGCATGAATCGATCGAAAAACCCTTTCTGCCAAAACGCTCCCCTGGGGCGCCGCCTAGAGTTGATCTTCCGTGCAGTGCCCGATTTTAGGTCCTGCACAAAGCGGGAAAGGGTATCTTCAAAAGCGAGGAGAACCAACAGGTGCAGATGGTCTGGCATTACTACAAAACCGGACAACCGGGCTCTGCGGCGACGGCAAACCTGCGAAACGGCTTGGCAGATCAGATCATGTTCTTTCGGTACCAAACGCGGCAGACCTCGCGAAAGATTGGTCGTGACAAAAAACGCTTTTCCACTCTGGGCCAATCTTTTCAGGCAAGCCACAACCTTCATCATAGAACAATCCAGACAAAACCCGACGAGGAAGCCTTCCCCTCGCTCTCGCTCGGGAAAAGCGGCTTCCTCGCCGCTACCCTCGGCGCTAGAGAAAAACTGGAAGTAGCGGTGAAGATTGTGTTCGGGTACAGCCAGCTTTCTTCGTCGGCAACTTCCTGCCCGACTCGTCGGGGAGAGGACCGGCATGGTAGCATAAAGGTATGGGCATGGGGCAATTGCCGATTCTGCAACCGGGGCCGCCACCTTTGCGGCGCCCACCATGGCTGAAGGTGCGCCTGCCGGGCGGGGAGAACTACACCGACCTGAAACGCCTAGTGCGGCGGCTTGACCTGAACACGGTCTGCGAGTCGGCCCGCTGCCCCAACCTGGCCGAGTGTTGGCAGCATCGCACCGCCACCTTCATGATTCTGGGCAACACCTGCACGCGGGCGTGCGGCTTCTGCGCCGTGCCCTCCGGCAAGCCCGACCCGGCGATGGATTGGGACGAGCCGCGCCGGGTGGCCGAAGCCGCCGCGCATATGGAACTGAAGTACGCGGTGGTAACTTCAGTGAACCGCGACGACCAGCCCGACGGCGGCGCTGCGATTTTTGCCGCCACCATCCACGCCATTCGCGAGCGGCTGCCCGAATGCAAGATTGAAGTTTTGATCCCCGACTTTCGCGGCGACTGGGCGGCGCTCGCCACCGTGCTGGCAGCGCGCCCGGACGTGCTCAACCACAACACCGAGACCGTGCCGCGCCTTTACCGTCAAGTACGATGCGGCGCGCTCTATGAGCGCTCACAGGAGTTGCTGCGACGCGCGAAGCAGTTCAACCCGCGCATCCCGACCAAGAGCGGCATCATGGTGGGGCTGGGGGAAAGCTACGATGAGATCATCGAGACACTGCGCGACCTGCGCACGCAGCAGGTGGACATCTTGACCGTGGGGCAGTACCTGCAACCGACCGCGCAGCACCTGCCGATCGCGCGCTTCTACCATCCCGACGAGTTCATCGCCATCAAGCGCGCGGCGTTGCGGCTGGGCTTCAAGCACGCCGAGTGCGGCCCGCTGGTGCGCTCCTCCTACCACGCCCACGAGCAGCAAGAAGCCGCCGCCGCTTCCCTGGCGTAAACCGAAACCACGGATTCACACTGAGCACACCGATCGACCTCAGGGGCCTGCCTACCGCAGGCAGGCTAAAGCCCCCGTCTTAGTTGCTCCTTTCGGCACGGCTGAAGCCCTGCCTGCGGCAGGCAGGCGTGCCCTGACGAATCACTCCAAAGCTGTGCAGCAGTGTTTTTGGTAGGGCGGGGTTTTCTTGTCCTGAGCCTGCCGAAGGGAACCCCGCCGACAACAGGCGATAAACCCTCAGGGCTTTAGCCCCTGAGGGAAACACGCAGGCAGGAATGCCTGCGCCACCCGACACTGGTGTGGGTGACCCGCCGTTGGCGGGATAAACTCCGCCTGCCTGCAGCAGGCAGGCACCTCCTCCAAACTGGCTACAAACGGAAACTCAGTGGGGCAGGCATTCCTGCCTGCCAGTCCCACAAACTGGTAGCGGCGAAGAATGTGCTCGGGCGAAGCCCGCATTCTTCGCCGGCCTTTGCAACCAAGCAGCGGGACCTTCACCCCGGAGAAAAAGCCGACGATGACGCGCCTGCCTTCACTTCACTCAGGACAAGGCGGCGCTTTCATCGCCGCTACTTGGTTGGCAATCTGGACTTTAGCAGGCGGCGGGATTCACGGGAGACGAAGTAGTACAGGGCGTAGCATTCCAGCGCGAAAAAGGGGAAGCCGAGGTAGCCGGGCAGGGGCATCTCGAACAGCTTCCAGTCTTGCGCAACGGGAAAGATGTACTCCCAGCGCCCGCCGGCCCAGTAGTTCCAAAACTCCCACAGCAGACCGCAGAGCAAACCACCCGCCAGCAGGCAGTAGAAGCGCTGGCCGCGGTTCTCTTCCAAGTCGCGCAGCACCGACGGATGCCCGCGGCGGTAGTTGAGCGGCTCGAACAAGAAAATAAAACCCAGCCACACCAGCCCGAAGAGATAGACGGCCCAGCGGTGCGGCAGCAGCAGCGGAACGATGAGGAAAGCAACACCGACGCCCATCATCGGTTTCTGGAATCGCAACAGCCAGCCCCAGCCGCGCGCCGAAGCCCGCTCGAACCAGCCCAGGGCGGCCAGCAGGTCAGCCGAGACCAGCAGCGCGGGAACGATGGTGGCGTAGGCCCAAGCACGGCCGAAGAGTTCCGCCGGCAGGCTCAACTGCATGCCGACGCCGTAGTAGATCCAGTTGCGCAGGTGCAGGTTGTAGCCTTCGAAAATCATCCAGAGCGGAATTGACCACAGCGCCATGGCCGCCAACTCGCGCGGGTCGCTGCGCAGGAGCGAGCGCCCGCGCAAGGCGAAGACGGCCGCGTCAGCCGCCAGGATGTAGCCCGTCCACGCCCAGGGGGTGAAGTAGGTGAAAATCGGCTCCACCTGCTGGAACATCAGCCACTCGCCCACGGCAATCATCGCCAAGCCGAGGTAACCGTAGAGCGGAAAGCTCGCGGCGCGGGGCCGGCTGCTGTAACTCAGCACCAGCAACGTCACGGCAGCAGCGGTGAGCGCCACACCCGCAGTTGTCAAAGAAAAAACCATTACATTCTCGCTTATCCTTCCCTTTCAGTCGGTTGTCATACTGACCGTAGCCTGCCTACCACAGGCAGGCGAAGCATCTCGAAACAAGGGATTCTTCGCTTCGCTCGCCTTGGGCGGGCTTCGCTCAAAATGACAGTGCGATTATGACATTCTCTTCGCTTTACAAGACACCAGCTTAACGGATTCCGCGCACCGCGAGCGCATTTTCCGTTTGCTCTGGCACGCGGCGGCGGCTATGCTGGGCGCTTTCCCACAGAACCACGGGGGACACCCATGCCCGACGGTCCGACCGAAGCCAAGCAAGCCACCGCGCAAACCGAAAAGCAGTTGGTGCGCGGACTGGGACTGAAAGAGGCCACCGCGCTCAACATGATCGACATGGTGGGCATCGGGCCCTTCATCACCATCCCGCTCATCTTGGCCGAGATGGGCGGGCCGCAGGCCATGCTGGGCTGGATGCTGGGCGCGCTGCTGGCCCTTTCGGACGGAATGGTCTGGTCGCAGCTCGGCACAGCCATGCCGCATGCGGGCGGAACTTACGTCTTTTTGCGGGAGGCCTTCGGCCCGCGCCGCTGGGGACGGCTGCTGAGCTTCCTGTTCATTTGGCAGATGATCTTCCGCGCGCCGCTCTCCATGGCCAGCGGGCTGATTGGTTTTTCCTCCTACGCCGAGTATCTCTTCCCGCAACTGTCGTCGGCCGACGGCGGGCGCAACTTCGATCACCGGATTCTGTCGGCCGCGGTCGGCGTGTTCATCATTTTTCTGCTCTACCGGCGCATCACCACCATCGGGAAAATTTCCATTTACCTCTGGGTGGTGGTGATGGGCACCATCGCCTGGGTCATCTACGGCGGCATCACGAATTTCAATCTCGCCAACGTGCTCGCTTTTCCCCCGGGCGCCTTCAACCTGAGCGAGTGGGTGTTCTGGGTGGGACTGGGCGGCGCCACCACCTTCGCCATCTACGACTACCTGGGCTACCAGAACGTCTGCTACCTGGGCGGGGAGATCAAGGACCCGGTGCGCGTCATTCCCCGCGCCATCATCTATTCTATTCTCAGCATCGCCGCCATCTATTTTGTGATGAACATCGGAATCATCAGCGTGATTCCCTGGGAGGAAACGCAGGGCAACAGCCACATCGTTTCCACCTTCATCGAGAAGCTGTACGGCCCGCTGGCCGGGCAGGTCGTCACGCTACTGATTCTGGTGGCGGCCTTCGCCTCGGTGTGGTCGCTGATGCTGGGCTACTCGCGCATCCCCTACGCCGCCGCGCTCGACGGCGGCTTCTTCCGCGTCTTCAGCCGCCTCCATCCCACCAAGCACATCCCCCACATCTCCCTGCTGACGGTGGGCGCCATCACGGTGGTGTTCAGCGCGCTGTTTCGGCTGAGCGACGTCATTAAGGGGTTGATGGCCATCCGCATCCTGATTGAGTTCGTGGCGCAGGCCATCGCCGTATTTGTGCTGACGAGAAAGAAAACCCACTTCCCCTTCCGCATGTGGCTCTACCCGCTGCCGGCCATTGCTTCCATCACCCTGTGGTTGGCACTGTTCATCACCATTGGATCGATGTACATCCAGATTGGACTGGGCGTGTTGTCTCTGGGCGTGGTGGTATACATGGTGCGGGCGCGGATACTGCGCGAGTTCCCTTTCGCGCCGGCTGCATCCAATAAAACGTAGCGGTATGAAACTAAGAACCTCCATCTTTGTTGCTGTACTGGCCCTGGTGCTGACGGGAGCAGCAACGCTCGCGGTTACGACCCACCCCATTGAGGGCGGAATCAGCCCGGCGCTCCAAAGAAAACTCCAGCGGCTGCCGCAGTGGGGCACAATCATCTACATCACCGCCCATCCCGACGACGAGAGCGCCGGCACCCTGACCTACCTTGCGCGCGGGCTGCACCAGCGCGTCGTCCTCCTGTGCCTGACGCGCGGCGAGGGCGGCCAGAACCAGACCGGCTCGGAGCTGGGCGAAGAGTTGGGCTGGGTGCGCACGCGCGAACTCCAGCGCGCGGTCGCCGGCTACGGAGCAGAAGTGCGTTTCACGGGCGCGGTGGACTTCGGCTACTCGAAATCGGTGGAGGAAACGCTGCGCTTCTGGGACGAAGAGAAACTGGTCGGCGAACTGGTGCGGCAGATTCGGGAACTGAAGCCGGTGGCGGTCATCTCCAACTGGTCGGGCACCGAGCGGGACAGCGCCGGGCAACATCGGGCGGCGGGGGTGCTAACGCGGAAGGCCTTTGCGCTGGCCGGCGACCCCAACGCCTTTCCGGAGCAGCTCGCCCGCGGACTCTTGCCCTGGCAGCCGCGCTACTTCCTAATCCGGGGCCGGTCTGACGACGATCAGAGCTTCGAGGTGCCGGTGCGCCAGCCCTCGCCCGTACCCGGGAAGACTTTTGAGGAGTTGGGCTGGGAGGCCTTCCAAAATCATCGCAGCCAGGGCATGCACCGGTTCAAACTGGCCGACGTCAGGCGTTTCATCCGGCGCTACCGGCTGCGGGTGGAAGCCACACTGCGGCAGGGACCCCCGGCGCCGACCAGCGCGGCCGACCTCGCGCCCGACTTGGCGGCGCTGCCTGACCTGTTTCCTTCGCTGGGCTGGCTGGAAAACTGGCGCGAGCGGCTGGCGCAGGCAACCGCACTGGCACGGGAAAGCGTGGAGAGTTTGGAGGCGAGTCAGCCCGACCAAGCCGCTCTGAAGTTGGTGCAAGCAGCCGGACTGCTGGCAGCGCTGCGGCGCGAATTTCCCTCGGACGGGGAACTGACGCTCGAAGCCGGCCGCGCCCAGGCCTGGGTGGCAGACAAAGAGGAAGAGTTCCTGCAGGCAGCAGCCGCAGTAGCCGGGCTGCAACTGCAAGCCCTCACCGACCGAGCCACCGTTACTCCCGGCGAGCGGGTGTGGGTGGGGCTGGCGCTGAAGGTAACCGACCCTGAGGTTGCGCAAGCGGTGGGCTTTGAACCCGGCGGACTGCAACTGGTGGCGCCGGACGGCTGGCGGGTGGAGCCTCTGCTGTCGGAAAGCACGCCCAGCGGGCAGCGAGCGGAATTTGCCCTCCACATCCCGAAAGACGTTGACCCGCAGACGCTGCCGGTTCCGGTGGCACGCGCCCGGGCCCGGCTGCGGATCGGCCGGTTGCAGGTGACGCTGGAAGCACCGGTACTCGGGCTGGCCGCGACCACCAAAGAACGGCGGGGGCTGGCCCGGCGGCTCGACCCGCGCCGGCTGCTGCGGCTGCAACCCCAGGAAGCGAGCGCAACGGCGCGCCTGGAGCCGCTCAACGTGTGTCCGGCGGTGACGCTTGCGATCGAGCCCAAGCTGCGCCTGCTGCCGGCGCAGGTGGGCGAGACCACGCGCGACTTCCAGGTTCACCTCCAAGCCCATCGCAGTTTTGGGCAGTGCTCGGCCTGGTTCAACGTACCGGCGGGCTGGTACACCCCGGTGCCCAAAGAAACCGTGCTGGCCCAGCCCGGCGCCACCTCCACCCTGCGCTTCCCGCTCACGCTGCCCGCCAAGATTGTCCCCGGCCGGCACGAGCTGCGCGTGCAGGCGGGCCACGGCGTGGAGACATTTGGCCTGAGCCGCCGGCGCATCGAGCCCGGGCCCAATCGAGCGGGCGAGCCCAGCTCACCTACTTTTATTTATGAGCCGGCGAGCGCGGCCGTCCAAGTCATAGATGTGAACGTGCCGGCGGGATTGCACATCGGCTACATCGGCTTCTCCGACGACCCGGTGCCGCGACTGCTGGCGGGGCTGGGCATCACGGTGACCATGCTGGACGAGCGCGCGCTGGCACAGGTGCCGCTGGAAATCTACGACGCGGTGGTGGTGAGCAACCGCATGTACGACGCGCTCGCCGACCTGGGCGAGCAGACGCCGCGCTTGCTGGACTACGTGCAGGCGGGTGGCGTGCTGGTGGTAGAGCACCAGGGTCGGCGGTGGGACCCAGCCAAGTTTGCGCCCTTCCCGGGAGCGAAGTCGGGCAATCCCCGCGTCACCGACGAGACCGCGGCGGTGCGCCTGCTGGCGCCGGAGCATCCGGTGCTGAGCTTCCCCAACCGCATCGGCGACC
>JACZYA010000177.1 GCA_022571295.1 Acidobacteriota bacterium
CTGTTTGAAGAAGAGCTGTCCGCTTAGCCGCTCGAACTTTTCTAGTGTTCTCCGGTGAGTAAAACTCTTCGGGTTGATCCCGTCGCGTTTCAAGGCTTCTTCCTGCCGTGCTCCAAGTTCCGGCCGGCGGCGCCCTACACGCTCAGCGCCGAATTGCCGCAGCCGCGTGATTTCCGATTCTACTTCGTTCGTCTCGCGGGGGAGTAGCGGGATTCCCAAGTCAGGGCGCAGCGAACCCAAGATGTTGACGACCGCTTGCCGTTGCTCGCCTGTGGTCGGGTCGATCACAGGGAAACCGTCCTGGGAGAAGAACGGGACGTTCTTGAGCGGGCCGCGGACTAGGCCAGGGTCAATGATCGTTTCGATTGCACGGCGGATTCCTCTCGCGGGAATGAATCCATCAAGCATATTGTCAAGGCGAGACTCCGCCGACTGGCGCACGCGGGGATTCTTGGAGTAGAGATTCGTCAGGGCTTCGACGTTGAAGACGCCCTCGATCCTCATGCCGAAGATCGAAGCACGCTCCAACGCTCTGAAGGCCATTTCGCTGTCGCCCTTTGCTAGGGCCAGCAACAGGGTAATTTGCGGAATCGGCTCGATGAATCCCATCGGGATGACCTTTCCATCCTCACGGCGGTACTGGAGGAAGTTGTCCAAGTGGGGATAGATCAGTTCGTCCACAAACTTCAGCGCGGCCACGCCCTCCAGGTTGCGTGTCATGAACTTTACGAAATCCTCTGAGTTGGCCGTGCCCTTGATGACCTTGGGCCAGAACGTCGGATCAATGGGTGAGTGCTCCGCCACAAACCTTGCAATCTGAAAATTCCAGCGAGGGAATGGCGTGACGAACATCTTGACCAACGTGGAGTTGGCTAGGTTCTCCTCTACGCTGGACAGCACACGGTTGAAGCCGGTCACTCTGGCCCGCTCAACCGCCGCGTCCACCAGCTCCTTCGTTGGATTGGAAACCATCTTGCGAATGAACGCCGTCCGCGCCGGTCCCTCTAGCCCCTGCTTTGTTGCTTGTCGGAGAGCAGCTTCGTGCAGCACGGACAATGCGCCGACACGTTTGAAGGCGTCATCGATCAAACCCTTGCTCAGAGCTGGCGCACTGATAATTGGGTCTAGGACATTGGTTACCCTATCAGCCACACGCACAAACGTTGAGCTGTCACGACCGGGCAACATGAAGCTGAAAAGGTCTCTGCCAAGTATTCCCTCGCGGCGGGTGCCAGCGAGTTTTTCTCCGAACGCGGTGCGCCCGAAGCCTTGCTTGATTTCCTCGGCTACGCGGGCGCGAGAGAAGATGCCGTGCAGGATTCCTCGGCTGCGGTAAAAACCAGCTTCGCCTTTCACAATCGCGTCGAAGAGGTCAGTGGCAACGTTCTGCGTTGTTACGCTTCCCAGGGCTGCGGTGTTGGAGAGAACGTCTAGGCCCGCACTGAAAAGTGGAAAAATGTTGAGCCGCCAGTAGTCCACGCCCAGCTTCGCCAGCGCCACGAAATCATCTTTGACAAGCCCCAGCGGGTCGCCCACATTGCGCTGCTTGGCGATGCGTAGGTCTTGGATAAATCTTTTTGCCGGGGCGAGTCCCGTCAAACGCTGAAGGCCCTGGGCGGTGACGCTTTCGATGATTGCTTGCATTTCCTGAAACCCGCCGTCCAGCAGCGCCTTAGTCACCTGCGGAGGTCGTTGCAATGCCTGGAGCGTCAGACCAGCAGAGCGGCGGGCGCGTAGGAACAGTTCCCCGACCGTTTCCTGCACCTGTCTGGAGCGTGCGAGTAGTAAATCCGCTTGGATTCTTTCCTCGGCTCCCACAGCGGTTTGCCGGGCGACGTTGGCGATGGCGCGCGAGGCGGCGACAACGGCCACACCGCGGGCGCGAATCTCGTCAATAACTTTCTCGCTGACCTTGAAAACCTCAGCGCCGCCTTGGGCGCGGGCGAGCTTGCGGGCCTGCTCTTTGGCAGCAGAAGAAAGGGTGCCGGTGCGGGCTATGGTTTCCGCTTCGGCATCGAGGAGTTTCCCGGCGTCACCGAGCAGCTCTGCCAAGTCTCCCTGTAGCTTACGAGTGGCGGCTACTGTGTCGGAAATTATCTGCTGCGCTTCTCCCGGTGCGGCATTTCTCAACTTCTGCTCTACTTGAGCGATTAGTTTGCTGAGTTGCAGGTTGGTGACAAACCTTTGAGCGGCTGGCTTGGCAGCAATCCGCTCTACGGTGGCGGTGAGCAGATCGCCCACGAGTCCGAAGCTAGGCCCCAGCGCAAGACCAAAGGCAGCGCCCTCGGCTGCGCCTTCCAGACGCTTACCAACATCAACCGCCGCTTCCCGTGAGGGAAGCACGGCCTCAATGACCCCTACCTCCGTCGCCCCGCGAATCGAACGTGCCAAAGCCTGAGCGCCGCGCGGCCCCAGCTTCTCCAGCGTTGAGAAAAAAGTTTTGCCCGCGAGTTGACGACCAAGGGTGAGCACCTTGCCCGCTCCGGTGACAGAAACAATGTCGCCCAGGACGCCCTCCAAGGCTTCCACCTGTTCCGGGTTAGTCTCACTGGCAGTCCTGAAAACATCTCGTGCTCGTTCCTGGGACAGCGGGCCAGTCCCCGCAGGCAGCCCTAGCCGTTCTTCTTCCTGTATCGCGGCCTGGATGCGCGGATCGGGACGGGTTGCAGTCGCTAGGCGCTCACCTATGCCGGTGACACGCCCTAGCAGCTCATCAAGAAACTCGGTTCCGGTCAAAGGCTGAGGTTTGAACTCCGTCTTCGGTGGACTAGGCGAGGGCGCAAATTCCTCAATGCCGATGCCGGTCTTCAAGGCGCGCTCGCGGCGGGCATCTTCGCTCAGTGGTGGTGCCGCAAGGTCAAGGTCGCCCCCAATAAACTCCTCTGGGGAGAACTCGCTTCGTTGCTTTCTTGGGAATCTTCTTCGGCGGGAACGAGCGGGAGTAGGATCGTTGATAAACTGTTCGGGTGAAAACTGGCTTCCCATCGGCTACTGTGACAACTTGTCTCGAACTAGCTGTAGCACTTTTTCTGGCGTCGGGTCTTTCCCTGTGTCTTTCTTCAGCTTAGCGGTTGCCACTTCAAAGGTTCGGAGGATTTGATCCTGGTCTGCCCCCCTTCGGGCTAGGGCGTCTATGAGGGTTCCGATGCGGCTCAGTTTGAGCATGAACTGGAAGCTGCCAGTGGGGGAAAGCCCTCCGGTTGGTCCTGTCCCTGGCAATTCGATGCCTAGCTGTAGGGCAAGACTTTCTGCTAAACGCTTGCGCTCGGCTTCGGGGAACTTACCAGGCTTCCTGCGTGTTAGGATGTCTTGGAAACTGAGAATTTCTTTCTGGCCTTTAATCCCGCGTCTGAACTTCCTTTCTTCCAACATTTGGCGGAATGATCGCGCCCGCTTCCTCTCGATCCCCCCGATGGTTGCGGCTGCTTCGTCGGCGGAAATATCTGCCAACGCCAATCGTTCGGCGCGGACCGCTGCGTTCTCCTCGTCGATGCGCTCTTGTGCTCTCTGCGCTTCTCCGGCTTCGAACGTCAAGTCGAACCGTCGCTTTCTCTCGGCGGCCTCTGCCAAGCGAGACGCCTGCCTTGCTCGTAGCAGGTCTTCGAACATCTGTTGCCGACGCCGTTCCTCACTGGCTGAAAGTGCTCCCCCGAAGCCTGCGGCAAATTCGCTACCGGATGGCGCTCTGGAGGCCGCCTGGAGGCCCGTACCGAAGTTCTGGAGGAAGTTGCCCAATAAGGCCCTGAGACGGTCGCCACGGCTCTGTTTGACGGGTGGTACAGGCTGCCCTACGGAAATTTGTCCTAGCTCAATATCCTCGCCGGTGAAAGTTCCCGTGCTCACTCCAGGAATGCCGCCACCAGGAATAACATCTAGGCCGTCGTCCTCTCCGTCGAACACCGGGGGGATGCTATCAGCACTAAAGATCGGCGCAAAGATCGGACTGTCAATTATGCCGCGGTCCATAATTACAGGGGGGCGTTCCAGCGCGGCACGCCTGATCTGAAACGGGATGCGCCGCTGAGCGCCGGGACCGATGGTGGCTTCATCTAGTGCTCTTTTCAAGTCGAAGGCGCCCATCAGTTCTCCTCACTACGCCGCAAAGTCTCTGCGCTGGGATGGCTGTCCACGCGCAAGAACTCCTCCAACGAAGTAAGCGGGACACAAACGCGCCGACCAGCCCGGACCGCGCGGATGCGCTTGGCGTGGATGTAGCGTTGGATGGTTCGTTGGCTCAACCCGATCAGTTCTCCCGCCCGCTTCGTATCGACCGCCAGCACTTCCATGATGCCTCCCGCCTTTGGCGTCTGGTGTCACTCCGCGTCGCTTTGTGGCCGCTACTTTAATTTTACCATGCTCTACTAATGCGACAGGTTTCAGGACAATTAGGTGGGGAAGGGGATGACAGTTACGCGGGTAAGATTCTGGCGAAGGAGGCAACTATTGACGTGAGGTCGGTTCTTCAGTCACAGGCTGCAAGCGTCCGTTGAGAAGCTTGTACTTGCGAACTATCTGTCTTTCTAGCGCCTCAGGATAGTTTTGTTCCACCGAATAGACAGATCGGTAGCGAAATTGGAGTTCGACGTAGCTGTTAACTATGCGCTCTAGTTGAAGTTGAGTTGGGATTGCAAACGCCGGCTGTTTTCTTATCGGATAGACCTTTTCCCAACCCATCAGGATCGGGCCAATCAGGATATTGGGTCGGGTAACGACTGCATAGTGGAACTCAAACGGTAGGAGGTCTTTCGATTCGATTCTGACATAGAATCCTAGCTCATCCGACTTGCGTAAGTCCGCCGTAACAACAGGGACAGCAGTTCGAAGTTCCTGGCTTAGCTTCTCAACAATACTGCCGGCATATATTCCACTGAAGCTCGCTGTTGCTGCTAGGAAGGCAAGGATCGCTGGCAGCCATTTCATGCTCCGCTTATTTGATCTGATGGCAA
>JACZYA010000178.1 GCA_022571295.1 Acidobacteriota bacterium
CGCCTGGCGAGATCGCGCGATCAGGCTCGGCTCATCATACGATTGTTTGGCTGGGAGTAGCTGTCGCATGAAAACGGCCATCAAGAGATTGCTCGCAATCGTTCGCCTCGCTCCGGCCATCCAGGTCGAGCATCTCAGCGACCAGGCACGGCGGGCGGCCGCAAGACTCTCGGAGGTCGAAGAACGGATGGCGAGACTTCGCGCCGACGTTGAAACCTGGAAGCATCACTACGAGGAGTCGGCGAAGACCGTCGCCGAGTGGAAACAGGCCGCTTCTACCTCAAGCACGAAAGCCGAGCGGGCCGTAGCAGATGCCAAGCGGGCGGAGGCTTCCGCCGATCCGCTGGCGGAGCTGTGGGGTTTGTGCTGGCGCCGGGCGGCGCGATGTTCGCGCCGATGCCGAAGCTTGGCCAGCCGCGTGCGCTCCTCGTCCACTCGCACGCTGAGCATCTTGATCACCGACTCGGTCACCTTCAAGCGGCGCTCCAATTCCCGCAGCGTGTCGCCCGTGCCGTTGACCTCAAAGAACACGTAGAAGCCTTCCCGCTGTCCCGCCACGCGGTACGCCAGCGGGCGCTTGCCCCACTTTTCCAGTTTGACCACTTCGCCGCCGGCGCCGGTGACTCCCTGCTGCATCTGCTCCACCAAGGCGTCCACTTCCGCTTCCGGCACGTCGGGCCGAATGATGAAAATCACTTCATAGACTCGCATGCTCACCTCAGTTCGTTTTCACTCTTTGGACTCGCCGACTGCCGCCCGCCGGTTGAACCGGTTCATAGCCTTCTTGGCGCCTTCCCGCAAGATGGTTCGTACCGCCCCCGCGGCTTGCTCGACCATCTCGCCGGCCTGCGCGCGCTCCGCCTTCCCCATCGGGGTCAGAACGTACTCGGCCAAATCGTTGACCGGCCCGGGGGGCTGGATTCCCAGCCGCACCCGCACAAACTCTTGCGTGCCCAGCTCCTGGATGACCGACTCCAGGCCCTTGTGCCCGCCGCCGCTGCCGCGCTCGCGAATGCGAATCGTGCCCCAGGGCAGGTCCACATCGTCAAAGACCACGACCAACTCGGCCAGGGTCAGTTTCTCCCCGCGCACCAGCTTGCTGACCGCAACCCCGCTCAGGTTCATGTAGGTCTGCGGCTGCGCCAGCAGCACCGAACGGGCGTCCAACCGGGCCCGCCACAACTGCGACTGCGCGCGGCGCTCGCGCTTGTGGACGCGGGCAGCCCGCGCCAAGCGCTCGATCACCTCAAAACCCAGGTTGTGGGGGGTGTGAGCGTAGTCGCGGCCCGGGTTACCCAGCCCCACGATCAACAGCACAATGCCGCGCCCTCGCTACTTCTTCTCCCCTTCCGTGGAAGCCTCTTCCGCCTCCCCCTCGGCTTTCTCGGCCTTGCCCTTGCTGATCACTTCCGGCTCAGCGGCCCCTTCCTCCACGACTACTTCCTCGGCTGGCTTCTCTTCCTCGACCGCGCGTGGCATAACCACGTGCACCAGCACTTGATTAGCATCGGTCAGGAGGCGCAGCTTGCTTGCGTCAATCGGCAAATCATTGGCGCGGATGCTCTGGTTTATTCCCAGTTCACTCACGTCCACCACAAATTCTTCCGGGATGTCCGTCGGCAGGCACTCGACTTCCACTTCCCGGTGGATCACTTCCAGGATGCCGCCTTCCTGCTTCACTCCCTTGGCCTCGCCACGGGTGTGCATCGGCACTTTGACCCGCAGCCGCTCGTCCAGGGCAACCCGCAGGAAGTCCACGTGCAGCAGCGAACCCTTCACCGGCTCCATCTGCCAATCGCGCACCATCGCCGGCGTCTTGCCCTTGCCTTTCACCTCTAGAGTAAAGACAGTGTTGTGGCCGGCTTCAGAGTACATGATGCGCTCCACTGCCCGCGGCTCCACACTGACGGCCAAAGATTCCTGCTTGCCGCCGTAAATCACCGCCGGCAAGCGGCCGGCCCGGCGCAATTGCCGGGCGGCGTTCTTTCCCTTGCGCTCGCGGGGCTGCGCTTCGACTACCAGTTTTTCCATTGCTTGCTTGCTCCTGACTCAGACAAAAAGTGTGCTGACCGAGGCCTCCTTGTGGATGGAGCGGATGGCCCGCGCCAGCAGCGGCCCCATGCTCAAAACTTTGATCTGCGCGCAGGCCCGGGCCTCTTCGGTCAACGGAATCGAGTTGGTCACCACCAGCTCACGCAACTGGGACTCGCGGATGCGCGGGATGGCCGGCCCGCTCAGCACCGCGTGGGTGCAGGTGGCGCACACATCCTTGGCGCCCTGCTCGTAGAGCGCAGCCACGGTCTTCACCAACGTGCCGGCGGTGTCCACGATATCATCAATAATGAGCGCAGTCCGGCCCTCTACGTCGCCGATGATGTGGAGCAGCTCGGTCACGTCCACATCCACCCGGCGCTTGTCCACGATGGCCAGAGGCGCGTCCACCTTTTTGGCGAAAAACCGCGTCCGCTCCACCCCTCCGGCATCGGGCGCCACCAGAGTCAGGTTCGGCAAGCCCTTGCGGACGAAGTACTCCAACAGGACCGGCGTAGGGTAGAGGTGGTCCACCGGAACCGAAAAGAAACCTTGGATTTGGGGGGCGTGCAGGTCCAGCGTCAGCGCCCGGTTGGCGCCCGCTTTCTCCAACAGGTCTGCCACCAGCTTGGCGGAAATGGGGACGCGCGGCTCGCTCTTTTTGTCCTGGCGCGCGTAGCCATAGTAGGGCATCACGGCCGTGATGCGCACCGCCGAAGCCCGCTTGAGGGCGTCGATCATCAGCAGCAGCTCCATCAGGTGGACGTCCACCGGATGGCAAGTGGGTTGCACCACAAAGACGTCGGCTCCGCGAACGTTCTCGTGGATGCGAACGCGGGTCTCACCGTCGCTGAACTTGTCCACCGTGGCATCGCCCAGCGGCACGTCCAAGCCTTGGCAAATCTCCTCCGCCAGCGCCGGGTTGGCGCTGCCCGTGAACACCTTGAGCTTGTCGAAGTCCACCCTTACCTCAATTCAAATCCAAAGCGCAAAAGCCGCAAAGTCTTCCCCCTGCCAACTCCCTCCGCTTTCCGCCAGGAATTGGCTGGGGAGCTAGGATTCGAACCTAAGTCTTCTGCTCCAAAGGCAGATGTCCTGCCACTGGACGACTCCCCACCATTACTACCGGCGCGCCGTGGCTCCCGCTCACTTTAACCACAAACCTAGAGCGCGGCGGTAAGCCTGGCCCGGGAGTGTCTGCACCAGAAAAACCCTGCCAGCTTCTGCCAACCGCTCGGCGGCCCGCTGGGCAGCCGCACGCCGGGAAAAGAGCGCGAACACGGTGGAACCGCTTCCTGCGAGTCCGGCTTGCCGGGCGCCCTCCGCGAGCAACGCGGCTTTCATTCTAGCAAGTTCCGGGAAGCGGGGAAAGACAACCGTTTCAAACTCATTGCCGGTTGCCCACAGCGCGTCCGACGAGGAGCGCAAACCAGTTATCTTAGCGGCTCTTCCTTTGAGCGTCAACCGCCGGGGGGCCGCAGTTGCCGCCCATGCGTAAGCGCTGCGGGTGGCCAAAAGCCGGGACGGGCACACCAGCACGCACCACTGCCGGGGCCGGTCAGCCAGCGCATAAACCTCATCCCCGCGGCCAACCCCCAGCGCCCGCCCGCCCAGAAAAAAGAAGGGCACGTCAGCGCCCACCGAGCGGCCCAGCCGCTCCAACTCCTGGCTGGTCAGCCGAGTGCGTGTCAGCCGCAGCAAACCCACCAGAGCGGCGGCGGCATCACTTGAGCCGCCCCCCAGACCGCGCGCGGCCGGGATGTTCTTTTCCAATTCCGCTTCGATCCCGCACCGCAATCCTAGGAACCCCCGACCGCGGGTCAGAGCGCGATAGACCAGGTTGGCCCGGCCGGAGGGCGCACCTCCGCCGGCAACGCGCACCACAATCTCACCGGTGCGGGTCAGCCGCAACCGCAGCCGGTCGTGCAGGGTGACGCTCTGGTAAACGGTGCGGATTTCGGTGTAGCCGTCGGAACGGCGGCCCAGCAGTTCCAGAGAAGTATTGATTTTGGCGAAGGCAGGCAGGGCCAGCCAGTCGCGAGGCATGGCGTCAGGGCTGCGGCGGCGGAGAAGGCTTCTGGGAGGTTTCCCGCGCCAAGCGGACTTTCAACTGCCGCAGCTTGTCGGCCACCTGAGCGTGGACAGTGGAGTCGAACTCCGTTTTCGGCACGCGCTCCCACCCTTCGAGCGCGCGCGTCCACGCCTGCTCGGCCCGGCGCAGCCGCCCGGTGCGGTAGTAGAGGTCACCCAGGTGCTGGTGGATGGTGGGGTCGCGGCTGACGCGCTCGACCGCCCGCAACAGGTAGTCCTCGGCCAACTCCAGTTTCTCCAGCCGGAAGTACACCCACCCCAGGCTGTCGAGATAAGCGCCGTTGTAGGGGTCCAGCTCCACCGCCCGCTGAATCATCTTCTCCGCTTCCTTCAGCTTGGTCCCATTGTCGGCCAGCATGTAGCCCAGGTAGTTCAAGGTGATGGCGCTGTCAGGGTTGAGCTCGAGCACCCGGCGGAATTCCTCTTCTGCCTGCTCGTATTTCTTCTGCCGCTCGTAGATGGCGCCGCGCAGAAAGTGGGCGTTTTCCTGCTCGCCCGGCGCGCGGGAGAGCTTCTGGGCTTCGTCCACGGCCGCCTCGGCGTCGGCGTACTTCTTGTTGCGCTCATAGATTTGCGCCAGGCTCAGGTACACCGCCCGGTCTTCGGGCCCACCGGTCAGCAGCGCGCGCGCCGACGGCACCGCCTGCTCCAGCTCTCCGTGGTCGCCCAGCAAGGAAGCCAGTTGCAACTTAAAGCCGCGCTCTTCGGGGAAGTGCTCCAGCGCTTGCCGCACCGCCGCCAGCGCAGCCTCCAAGTCCCGTCCCTGCCG
>JACZYA010000179.1 GCA_022571295.1 Acidobacteriota bacterium
CCTGCCCTGCCTGCGGCAGACAGGCCCGAGGCAGTCTCTTCAGAATGACAAACTCAGCGAGTTTTTCACTTCCTGCTAGGGGGTGGCGCGAAGGGTGAGGTCGCGCATGCCGCGGCCGCGCTGGCGTCGCTTGATGCGAACCACCACCTCGCGGCCGGGCGTCAGCGACCGCTGCATGTCCATCAACGCTCGCTGGCTGCGCACCGAGCGGCCGTTGACTGCCGTGATTATGTCCCCCCGCCGCAGCCCAAGCTTTTGCGCAAAACTCCCGGGCTCCACTTGGCGCACCAGCAGGCCACCTTCCGTGGAGGAAAGTCCAAGGCGACGGATCATTTGCTGATTCAACTCGCGCACCTGAAGGCCCAAGCTGGAGCCGGCTTGCTCGAACCGCTCAAGCCGTTGCAACCGCTGCTGAGCTTGCTGTGCTGCTTCCGAATCCGGGTAGTAGTGAATGAGCGCGCGCAACTCGCGCAGACCGGCAGCCCGGTCTCCTGACAACAACAACGCCTCGCCTTTTCGCAGGCGCGTGGCGGGGACTTTGTCACTGTCGGGGAAGTCGTGCAACAGCTTGTCGTAACCCGCGATGGCTTCCGGGAACCTGCGCTGGGGTTGGAAAGAAACTGCTCGAAGGTAGTGCGCCTCATCGGCCAACTCGCTGTGGGGATAAAGGCGTAGGAAAGTATCGAACTGCTGCCGGGCAAAATCGTAGTTGCCGCTGTTGAAGGCTCGCAAAGCCGAATCGAAGTGAATTGCGGGCAGGGGGACCGTAGGGGCGGGCGGTTCGCTTGCGGGCGGAAGCACAGGGGTAGGAGGCGAGACCTGCCCGGAAGCAGAACTCGGCGGCGACTGCTCTACTGCCGGCGTTTCCTGCGCCGTCGTTTCTGCCGCAGGTTGGTTTTCTTGTTCTGCCGGTGCGAACCATCCTCGACCGGAAAGGAAGTAGAACATCAGCGCGCCTGCCAGCGCGAGGCCGGCCACTGCCAACCACGCCCGGCTCCGTCTGGGCTCGGCGGCGGCGCCCAGCAGGTCGGGCGCTCTGGCCGGTACCGGCACAGGCGGCGGCGTGGGCGCGGCCGGCCGCACCAGGGCAGCTTCCAACTCGTCCACCGACTGGAAACGCTTGGCCGGGTCTTTTTCCAGGCAACGGAGGATGACGCGCTCCACCGGGGGCGGCACGGTGGGGTCGTGCTGACTGGGCGGCGGCGGGGTTTCGCGGATGTGCTTGAGGGCGACGCTGAGCGGCGTGTCGCCGCTGAAGGCGGGCACGCCGGTGAACATCTCATAGAGAACCAACCCAAAGGAGTAGATGTCGGCGCGGCGGTCCACCGGCTTGCCTTCGGCCTGTTCGGGGGCCATGTAGGCGGGCGTGCCGATGAACGCGCCGGTGGTGGTGGTGCCGGCCTCCACCGAGCGCGCGATGCCGAAGTCCATCACCTTGACGTTGCCGTTCTGATCCACCATCACGTTTTCCGGCTTGAGGTCGCGGTGGACGATTTTCTGCGCGTGGGCCTCGCGCAAAGCAGCGCAGATCTGTCGGGCAATCTGAATCCCTTTGCGGACCGGCAGAGTACCAAAGCGTTTCAGGACGGCGCGCAGGCTCTCGCCTTCCACGAATTCCATCGAGATGTAGGCCACGCCGCCGGTGCGGTTGAACTCGTACACGCGGCAGACGTTCTTGTGGGTAATCTTGCGCGCCAGGCGAAGCTCGTTCTTGAAGCGCTCCATCGCGCGCTGGTCGGCGGCGATTTCCGGCCTGAGGATTTTCAGCGCCACCAACTCGCCGGTCTCGCGGTCGCGCGCCTTGTGCACGATGCCCATGCCGCCGCTGCCGACTTCGCCCAGTAAATCGTAGCGCGCCCCCAGAGCCACCTGTACGGGCGTGGTGGACAACTCCAGCGTGGGCTCGTCACCGGGGACGGGCGTGGGTGAGCGGGTCGGCTGCGCCAAGTCGTCCACGCGCAGGCCGGGCGAGACCAGGTCGCCCCGCGCCAGCGCCGCGGTCATGTGGGCGCGCAACTCGGTGTAGGCGGCCGTTTCGGTCCAGACCACCTCGAAGAGGTCCTCCTTCTCCGCCTTGCCCGCGAAGGCGAACTTCCCCAGCCAGGTGCAGCGCAGGTCGGACTCCGGCAGGATGGCGTCGCGCACCGAGCGCGAGATCAGGATTTGCGCCGGGCCGGTTTTCTTGGTGATACGGGCGGCGACGTTGACGGCGTCGCCAAAGATGTCGTTGCCGCGGCGAATGCCGTGGCCGGCGTTGATTCCAATCCGAAGCTGCACCCGGTCGCGCTCCGGCAAGGTCTGGTTGAGCCGCAGCAAACGCCGTTGGATTTCGACCGCCGCCCGCACGCCGTGGACAGGGTCAGGAAAATCGGCCATCACCGAGTCGCCGATGGTCTTGATGAGGGTGCCCTGGAACTCGGCCACTGCGCCGGTGGCCAGCTCCGTGTGGCGCTCCAGCATGACGACGCCGGCGGTGTCGCCGTAGCGGTCGAAGTAGGCGGTGGAGCCTACCACGTCGGTGAAGAGTATGGTTACGGGGGTCTTGTGAGAACGCGGCTCTGGGCTGATTGTAGGCTGCGTTTTCAGCAGCCGGTCAATGTTGCTCTCTTCGCCGACCATCGACCCTCACGCCTTCTCGGGTACTGCGTAGAGCACGAACGGATTATATCCGCTCTCCCTTGAGCGGCAGACAAGAATGTCTGCCTGCGGTAGGCAGGTCTGCCCCACCGGAAAAGAGCGATTCAGTGGCGCAGGCATTCCTGCCTGCGCACCTGACGAGTACGGGCACTGGCGCGCTGGGCAAAATAACGGCGGGTCCGTTCCACGTCGCGCGCAATCTGCGCCCGCAGGGCCTGGGGCGAGCGAAACTTTTTCTCCTTGCGCAGGCGGTGATGGAAGCGCACTTCCAGCCGGCCTTCCGCGACCGTGCGGCTGAAATCCAGCAGGTGCGACTCCACCACCAGGCGCTGACCGCCGAAGGTGGGGCGAACGCCCACGTTGGTGGCAGAGGGATAGGCTTCTCCTTCCAGCAGGGTCTCGGTGATGTACACCCCGCGCGCCGGCAGGCACTCCTGCTCCGGGAGCAGGTTCAAGGTCGGGAAGCCCAGGGGCGCGCCCCGCCGCGCTCCCGGCTGAACGGCGCCGGTGACGGCAAAGGGACGCCCCAGCAAGCGGGCGGCGCGGTCGATGCGTCCATCGGCCACCAGGCGACGAATCAAGCTGCTGGAGACCGTCTGCCCGCCCACCTTGACCGGAAGAACGATTTTTTGCGCGAAGCCGAACTTGCGCGACAGCTTGCCCAGCACCTGCACGGTTCCGGCGCGGCCGTGGCCAAAGCGGAAGTTCGATCCCACCAAGACAACCTCGGCTGCCAACCGCCGATGGACAATCTCGCGCACAAACTCCAGCGGCGAAAGCTGCGCCAGCTCACGGGTAAAAGGGAGCACCAGCACCAACTCAATGCCTGCCGCTTCCAGCAAGCTGAGCTTCTGCGCCAACGTTATCAGCAAGGGCGGAGCGGAGGCCGGAGCCAGCACCCGGCTGGGATGCGGGTCGAAGGTCAGAGCCGCCGCCGTGCCATTCCGGGCCCGGGCCTCGCGTACCACATGCCGGAAAATGCGCTGGTGGCCGCGGTGCATGCCGTCAAAGTTGCCGATGCCCAACACCAGGTGCGGCAGCGGGGCGGGCAGCTCGTCCAAGGAACGGCAGACGCGGAAGGGCATGGTCAGCTCTCCACCTCCAGCGTCAGGCCGTCGTAGGCCAGCTCGACCCCGGCGGGCAGGCGCGCATTGGTCTCTGCGTGGGGCAGATCGTGGGCGATGTGGGTAAAGTAGGCCCGGCGGGGTTGCAGTTGCCGCACCAGCGCCACCGATTGCTCCACGGTGGAATGGTTGGGATGGGGGTGGTCGCGGAGGGCGTCCAGGATGAGCACGTCCAAGCCCTGCAACTCGGCCAGCACCGCGGGCGGGATGGTACTGAAGTCGGTGGCGTAGGCGGCCCGCCCGAAGCGGAAGCCGAGCACGCCCATGTCGCCGTGCTCGAGCGGGAAGGGCAGGAAGCGCAGGCCGAAGAGGTCAAAGGGCCCGTCAATATCTGTGAACCCCACCTCGGGGATGGTGCTGTTGAGCGTGCCGCCGCCGTCGAACACATAGGAGAAGACGCGCTGAATGGTCTCGCGGGTGGCGCGATTGGCATAGAGCGGAATTTGGCCCTGCCGGAGATTGAAGGGGCGCAGGTCGTCCAACCCCAGGATGTGGTCGGCGTGGGCGTGGGTCTCGAGTATCCATTCGGGCTTGAGCTCGTTGTCCTCGACGAAGGCGATTACCTTGTCGGCACTGGACGTCGAGGTCCGGCCGCTTTTCAGATCGTAATCGAGGACCGAATCGATGACGTCCAGGATCCCCCCGAAGCCGGGGATGTTCGCCGAGGCGTCCTTCTGCCTGCAGTCCCGCTTGATCAAGGATTCTACCAGATCGCCGAGCTGGGCTGTCAGGCCCAGAATCAGGCCGAGAACCGCGGTGAACAACAATCCCCTGAACTGCTGGCCAGTGAGCCATTCTCCCACAACGACAATCCCGATTGCAAGTGCCACCGAGCATAACAGTCCGCCAATCGCGCCCTCGACCGTCTTTGCTGGGCTCAGCACCGGGGCCAGCTTCCTCTTGCCGAGCCGGCGACCGGTGAAGTAAGCGCCGATATCCCCGCATTTCGGCACGAAAACCACGAGTAGGAACGCGATCGCCCCCGTGGCCGGCCGCTCGCCGAGCCAGCGGAGCTGGACCACGAAACTGCCCAACAGGCCCACGTAGAAAAAAACCAGCAGGTGACCGGTGATGGCCGGGACCGAGGCGCCCGGCTCGGTGTA
>JACZYA010000180.1 GCA_022571295.1 Acidobacteriota bacterium
GGCGTAACCAGAACTGCTCGACGAACTGTTCCCGCTCCTCATCGGTGTTCAGGTGGCGAAAGGCATCTTTTTCCTCGGGCGCAATGATGTAGCCAACGTCTTCTTGCAACCACTTCCGGAAGTAGCTTTGCAGCTCCTTGCGCAACGCCTTTTCGCGCTTCTCCCGCTTTTTCTTGCTCACCTCGCGCTGCGGGAGACCTTTGGTAATAGGTTCAGGCTTCTGCGGCTCTTGGGCAGGCTGTTTCTGTTGGGCGGGCAAATTGGGTGCAAACGCTACGGTAAGCAGCAAACTGAGCCAGATGCGCCGGAAACTCATATCACATGCCCCTGTCTTCTATCCTAGCCGTGCCCCCCCTACGAGTCAAGGTTTGAGGGCAACCGCAAGTGAACGAAATCTGGATCGCTGCGCGCAGAAACCCTCCAACGCCCAGCGGGGTGCGAATCAGAGACGGAATCTCACTCGAACCCGTCCTCACTACTATCACTCACTCATCGCGACCCCCGCGGCAAAGCTATATCAATAGCGTCCCGTGAGCCGGCCATCAATGCTTTGGTGTCCGCTGCTCCCGTTGTATGTTGTATAATGTTGTTTCCATATGCGCAGTCCTAGGAAATGGCTGGTCTGGGTTGTGGGTATCTTCTGCTTGTGCTTGGGGCCGTCGGTTGTGCTATTGCCTTCCCAAGAGCCCCCTGCGCTGACCTTTCACCTGCGCGACATTACCTCTAACGCCGGCATCCAGTTCCGCCATGACAACGCGGCCAGCCCGGACATGTTCCTGCTTGAGACCATCGGGGGCGGCTGCGCTTGGCTGGACTACGACCGCGACGGTTGGCTCGACCTCTTCCTGGTGCAAAGTAGCTCCACGCCTTCCTACCAACCTTCCGAGCCCCTGCGGAATGTACTCTATCGGAACCAGCGCGACGGAACCTTTGTCAATGTGGGTCAGAAGGTCGGTCTGGGCGATATCACATCAACCTTCGGCATGGGCGCAGCTGTAGGCGACTTCGACAACGACGGCGACCCCGACCTCTACGTCACCGGTTTCCCTCGCTCGCTTTTCTACCGCAACGACGACGGCCGCTTCGTCGATATAACCGAGTCGGCTGGGGTGACCAACGCCGGACAGTGGGGCACGAGCGCGGGTTTTTTTGACTACGACAACGACGGCTGGCTCGACCTGATCGTGGTGAATTACATGGCCTGGGGCTACGAGAAGAACTTTGGCTGCGGTCTCCCAAAGCCGGGTTACCGTACCTACTGCCACCCCGACATGTTCCCCGGTGTGCCGCCGACGCTCTACCACAACAACGGCGACGGCACCTTCACCGACCTTACCCGTGCCGCCGGTCTCGACACCTTTGAGGGCAAGGGGCTGGGCGTGGTGATGGCCGACTACGACAATGACGGCTGGGTGGACATCTTCCAGGCTAACGATGCGGTGCGGAACTTCCTCTTCCGCAACAATGGCGATGGAACCTTCACGGATGTAAGCTTCGAGGCAGGCGTGGCTTACGGCGAAGACGGGGACGCAGAAGCCGGCATGGGGACAGACTTCGGCGACTACGACCGCGACGGATTCCTAGATATCTTCGTGACCCATCTGGACATGGAGCTCCACCGCTTATTCCGCAACTCCAAGGAAGGTTTCTTCACTGACTACACCCGCGCCTCGCACCTCGCTCGCCAGACCAACTTCCTCAGTGGCTTTGGCACCAAATTCGTGGACATCGACAACGACGGCTGGCTCGATATCCTTCAAATCAACGGCCACATCCTGCCCAACATCAACTTATACAACAGCCACGTCGAGTATGCCGAACCTAAGATCCTCTGGCTGAACCAGGGCAACGGCACCTTCCGCAACGTTTCTGAACAACTTGGCCCGGACTTCCTCCGGCCCGCCGTTGGCCGAGGGCTTTGCCTGGCCGACCTGGACAATGACGGCGACGTCGATTTCGCCGTGGCCAACAACGGCGAACCCGCCCAACTGTGGCTGAACGAAGGAGGGAATAGAAATAACTGGCTGGCGCTCACGCTGATTGGAACCAAGAGCAACCGCGATGCCGTGGGTGCCCGCGTGACCGTCGTTGCTGACGCCATCAGCCAAACCCAACAGAAGGTGGGCGGAGGCAGCTACCTCTCGGCGTCAGATCCGCGACTATATTTCGGCCTGGGGAAAGCCCCGCGCGTGAGCTTGCTGCGAGTCGTCTGGCCCAGCGGGGTAGTGGATGAGTTGAAAGATGTGCCGGTGAACCAGCTTCTCGTCCTGCGGGAAGGTGACGGCCACGCCTCTCTCCCCGAACAACCGGAGGCGGCCAAGGAGCACTAGTTGGGGCGAGGCCTCTGCTCGCGGAGAAGTTTCCTGTATGCCTGCCATTCACGGGCGGCTCCGGCTTCCTCTCCTTTGCGGCGGTAGGCAGCCGACAGATTGAGGTGGTAGTCCGGCTCCCGGGGTGCCAGCTCCACAGCACGTTGGTAGGCAGCGATCGCAGCGTCAACCTGCCCCGTATCAAGCAACAGATTCCCCAGCAGGTTGTGGAACGTCTCCTCCGAGGGTTTCAGCCGGATGGCTGTACGCAATTCCTGGGTTGCCTCAGCTTTCCGGCCCAGATTGAGAAGCGTCAGTGCGTACAGGTGGTGGTTGTCGCCATTGTTGGGCTGCTGCTCGAGGATGCGACGAATGTATTCTTCCGCGCGCAAGTACTCGCCCGCATTTAGATGGAGGCGAGCAAGGGCAAAGTAGACCTGATTCCCGCGGGTAGAATCCCCCAGGCCGTCCAGGCTATCCAAGATGTCCTGATAAACGGCGACCGCTTCCTTCGTCTGCCCGCCAAACTCCATCTGCTCGGCGCGAGTGAGTTGGGCCGTCAGACGGGCCCGCTGCAGTTTGTCCTTTTCCGCCTTGCGGGCGAGATCGGTAAAGCGCTGGCGGGCCTGCTTGGCCTTTTCACCCATCCCCCGCTGGCGGTAGACCTCCGCCAAGGTGTAGTGGATCAGGCGACCCTTAGGGGCAAGTTCGGCGGCCTTCTCCAGTGCGGCCTGGGCGGCTTCCCAGTTCTGCTGCCGGCGATAGGTGGCACCCAACTCGTAGTGCCATTGCGGATTCTGCGGGTCCAATCTAAGGGCCTGCTGCAAATGATGGACGGAGCGGGCCAGAGTTTCGGGCTCTTCGGGGTTTTCGCGATAAAGGCGCCCGAGGCTTCCGTGGGCCGACGCCAGCCTGGGGTCCAGCTCCACCGCCCGGGCGTAGCTGGCAGCGGCTTCTGCCGGGCGTCCCAGCATTTCCTGAACCCGCCCGAGCCTGTGGTGCAGAGCGGCACTGTCGGACATCCGCCCCAGAGCTTCCTCCAGGACCGTCGCTGCGTCGCCCGGGCGCTGCTCGGTGACGAGGATTTTCGCCAGCGAGAGAACAGCCCTGGAACGGTTGGGCGCCAACTCAATGCTCTTCTGGTAGTCCCGTTTGGCCGCGGACAAATCCTCCACAACCTCGTAAATCCTGCCCCGCAGCAGGTAGTAGCGTGCCTGTGCTGGGGCAAGGGCCACCGCACGTTCGAGCGCCTCGATCGCCTGACTGAATTCCAGGAGCTGGTGGAACATGATGGCGCGCAGATAATGAAAGTCAGGGTGACTCGAGAGCCTGTCAGCGGCAACTTCAAGCTGCGCTTGCGCCTGCTCCCAGCGCCCGGCGAAGATGTCAGTCTGTATTTTCTGTAGGAGTTGCTCGTCCTTTTGAGAGGGCTGACCCGGCGCAGCCCTGGGGCTCACCAAAGATACCAGAACAACGCCGAGCACTAGCGCCACACCCCTAGAACGAGCCAGTTTCACTCTCGCCCTCCATGTTTCGCTGCTCACACGCCTGTTCACGGGGCATTGTTGCGACGGGAGTAATTATATAGTAGTTGGCTGGAGCGTGTGGTGCGCTGGCCCGGTGGATAACAACCTCTGGCTGGCACACCTCGATCTGGGACAAATCTTGGGAAAGCAGGGGGAGGTCGAGGATGCCTACCACCACGCCTACCGTGCCCACCAGTTGCACACGGAGGTACCCGACGTACACCTCACCTTTTACAATGCCTGCGTCAACGAATCGGATTACGCGTCGGCACTGGCCGAGCTCGACGAGTTTGTGAAGCTCTACCCCAATAGCGATGCTGCGAAAAGGATGCTGGCAATCCGGGACGACCTCAGCCGGGAAGTTGCGACAGAAACCCGACGATGACGCCTAGGCAAGCGGCCCACAAGGGCGAGCCACCGACCAATCGGCTATTTCTTTTCTACCTTTGTGGCCTCGCGACACCGGAAGATAATCCGGTAAAAGTCCCCGATTGGACCTCTGATGTCCAACATAAAGACTATCCACCTCTCACCCGGGGATTTCCGGTTCGGCAACGGGAAGACCCTCAGCCGTCGGCCCTTGACTTTGCTACGTTCGCGCTCCGGGAGTTCCTGATCTTCCCCTCTCGTCCGCAATACCCTTCGTTTGTCCGAATCCAAGGTCAAGATTTTCGTTCCTCGTTCCATTGAGATGGTTACCAAATACTCGCCCGGTTTGACGATCTTGGAGCCGGACTGTAGGGCATACGGGATTTTAATTTTTTGCTTGAGCAAGACTACATCCTGGCTGATTGCCTCCAGGCTTCCGAAGCCCATCCAAGCCGACGCGATAAGAATCACCAAGCCAATCCTGAGCATGGTTGCCCTCCTAGGTCGTAGTAAGACTGAACCGAAGGGATCTCCCATTTCGAGCCCACCCTACACCTGCCGGTTGAAAAGTGTCAACTAAAACACTGGATGGCAACCTACTCCGGGAAGTTCATGCCTGCCCGCCGCAGGCAAGCGGCGGAGGAGT
>JACZYA010000054.1 GCA_022571295.1 Acidobacteriota bacterium
CACGGCGGTAATGGCAGTCACGGGACTGCTGCTATGGTTCGAGACCTTTACCCTGCGCTGGCTCCCCGGCTGGGTGAGCGCCGCCGCCACCGCCATCCACTTCTACGAAGCCATCCTCGCCAGTCTGGCGATTCTGGTTTGGCACTTCTATTGGGTGATCTTCGACCCGGCCGTCTATCCGATGGACTGGAGTTGGTGGAGCGGATCGGCCCGGGGTAGGCAGGCATTCCCGTCTGCCCGTCGGCCTAACTCCCCCAACTGATTTTCTGGGCTTTTTTTCGCAGGCCTGAGAGTTCTGCCACGGCGCCTTTCCCGACAGAAGACTCCTCAATTTCTGGCTCTCTTAAGCGATTTGTTTACAAAGAAATAGAAACCGGCCTGGGCGGGAATTTTGGCAGTCCATGTGCCATAGGAGAAGAGCAAGAGGACCGGGCAAGGGCGGTTAATGCTAATGACGCAATGCACACCCAACACGCACACAAGCCTTCCCACCCGTCGCCCGGGTTCTTTGTTTGGCTTTGCGAAGAGAGAGGTTGCCCCCACGAAGCCCGCAGCCGCGGAGGTTCGCCCATGAACCGATCCGATTTCGTTCCGCGTCTGGTCTTCTGGGAGTTGACAACCGGATGCAACCTGCGCTGCGTCCATTGTCGCGCCACCGCTCAGGAGCTTGCTTCGCCCTACGACCTGTCAACGCCCGACGCCCTGAAGGTCATCGAGCAAGTCTCTAGTTATGCCCACCCAATCCTGATCTTGAGCGGTGGCGAACCTCTCTTCCGCAAAGATATCTTCACCATCGCCGCCTACGCCCGGCAGCGCGGCCTGCTGGTGGCGCTGGCCACCAACGGCACTTTGATTGACTCCGAGGTCGCCGGGCGCATCCGCGATGCCGGTATCCGCCGGGTGGCCATCAGCCTGGACGGGTCCGACAGCGCCACCCACGATCGCTTCCGCGGTATCCGCGGCAGCTTTGAGGGCGCGCTGCGCGGACTGCGGGCGGTGCAGGCGGTCGGCATCTCGACCCAAATCAATACCACCGTCACCCGGCACAACCTCCATCAACTGCCGGCCATCCTGGAGCTGGCGCTGCACCTGGGTGTGGACGCTTTCCACACTTTCTTGCTGGTGCCGGTGGGTTGCGGGGTCAACATTGCCGAGGAGCAGATGGTGCCGGCGGACGAGTACGAAAAGATTTTGCACTGGTTTTATGACCGGGAGCGCGAGGGGCGGCTGGAACTGAAAGCCACTTGCGCTCCGCACTACTATCGCGTGCGCAAGCAACGCGAAGTCAATGAGCGGCGCGCGGCCCAAGCCCAGATGGACGCCCCCCATCCTGGCGCCCTTGGCGCGGACCTCAGGTCGCGCGTCGCTCACCACTCTTCCGCCCCGCCCCGTTCGCGCCATCCGCAGATGGGCGCGGTCACCAAAGGCTGCCTGGCGGGCTCGGCTGTCTGCTTCATCTCCCACCGGGGCGAGGTTTTCCCCTGCGGTTACCTGCCGGTGAAAGCCGGCGACCTGCGCACGCAGAGCTTTGCCGAGATCTGGGAACACTCGCCCGTCTTCGCCGCTCTGCGCGATCCCGACAACTTGAAGGGCAAGTGCGGCGCTTGCGAGTTCCGCAAAATCTGCCTGGGTTGCCGGGCGCGCGCCTTTGCCGAGTCCGGCGACTACCTGGCGGAAGAGCCCTTCTGCGCCTATCAGCCGGGGACGGCGAGCCGGGCGGTGGCCTCCCGCCGGGACGGTCAGCCGTTTATCCCGGTTGAGTCAGTACATTGAAACTTCTTCTGCCGCGCGAACACGGCGCGTGGGGAATCCTGCTGATCCCTTTCTTGACTGCGGCTGCCATCGCCGGCCCTCTTACGCTTCCGGTGTGGCTGGCGCTGGCAACGGTGCTGCTGGTCTTCCTGGCTCGCTACCCGTTAGTGTTGCTGCTGGTTCCCGGGGCATGGGTGCGCGCGGGCCGGCCCGCTCGCGATCGTGTGCGGCGGTTTGCGTGGCTCTACAGCTTGTTGGCCGCTGGGGGCGGCGGCCTTCTCATTTTCGTTTGGGAGCTGTACCTATTGGTGCCGCTGGCGCTGGCGGCGGCGCTGTCTTTCGGTTTGCACCTGTGGCTGGCGCGGCGGGGCGCCGAGCGCGGTTGGGCGGCTGAGTTGTTGGGCGCCGCCGGTCTGACGCTCACAGCCTTGGTCGGCTGGGTGGCGGCCACCGGCGGAATAGATCAGACTGGATTTCTGGTCTGGCTGCTGAACTGCGTCTTCTTCTGTGCAGCGGTTGTCTATGTAAAGTCACGCATTCGCGCCCGGCGGGCGGCGCACCGGCCTGAGGCGGGGCACGAGTCGGCCTGCTCAGTGGGTTTTCACTTGTTGGTGGTGTTGTTTGTGGGCGCGCTGGTGTTCCTGCGCGACATCTCGCCACTGATTGTGATTCCTTTCGTGGTGGCGGCCGGACGCGCCGGTTGGGGCGCGCGGCGGGCCGACCACGCCTTCGCCCTGCGCCGGCTGGGCTGGAGCGAGGTGGCGCTCTCGCTTTTCTTTGCCGGTTTCTTGCTGCTGGGATTCCGTCTCTGAGTGCGGTGTGATTGTTTTGTCAGTCGCAGTGAGCACGCTTGGTTGGAGTGGGCTGCCTCTGGGACTCTTGCCACAACCGTTTACTGAAAACTGATTGACTATTTTCGGCTTTGCGCTCTTAATTCCTTACAAGAACCAGACCAATGAAGACAAGCCCAGCAGGAGTTTGCGTGGCTGCCAGCGTAGTCCTTTTCGCCGAAACGATCAGACTTGGCAGCGGAAGTGCACCTTATAGGTTGGTATGAGGAGATTGAAGATGCTACAGCAGAAAGATGGGTGGAAGGTCGCAGTTCTGGGGATTTTTCTTGCGGCATTTGCCTCAGGCTTCGCTCTGCTGGCCAAAGCGCCGCCCGCGCAACAGAAAAACTACGTGGGGGGCGACACCTGCCTGGCCTGCCACGACATCGAAGAAGCTTTCGCCAAGAATCCTCACTACAAGAGCTGGAAGGACGAATCGCTGCCCTGGGACAAGCGTGGTTGCGAGACCTGCCACGGGCCCGGCGAGGCTCACGTGGACGGCGGCGGTGACGTTGCCCAGATTTTCCGTTTCACCGAAGCCAGCCCGCAGGACATCAGCGAGACCTGCCTGGACTGCCACTTGAAGCAGAACGAAACGCTGGTCAACTTTCTGCGCAACGAGCACGGGCTGAACACCGTGGCCTGCACCGAGTGCCACACCGTCCATACCCCGCAGAAGATGGAAGGACTGCTCAAGGCGCGCACTCCGGCGCTCTGCTACGACTGCCACAACGAGGTGCGGTCGCAGTTCAACCGGCCCTTCCGGCACAAGGTCAATGAGGGGTTGATGGACTGCGCCGACTGCCACAACCCGCACGGCGGCTACAGCGCTCGCCAGCTCCGCACTTCCACCGGCAACGATCTGCCCTGCTACAAGTGCCACGCTGACAAGCAGGGACCCTTCGTGTTCGAGCACGCAGCCGTCAGGGTCGAGGGCTGCGCCATTTGCCACGACCCGCACGGCTCCTCCAACCCGCGACTGCTGAAACGCTCCGAGGTCCGCTTCCTCTGCCTGGAGTGCCACTCGGCCACGTTGGGTGTCCTGAGTCCCAACGCGCCCGGCTTCCACAACCTGACTCAACCCGGCTGGCAGAATTGCACCACCTGCCACGTGGAAATTCACGGGTCCAACCTCAGCGAGGTCTTCTTTGAGTAAGGAGGGAACCATGCGACTAAGAACTGTAGTGGTTTTGTTTGGCCTGCTGGCCATGGTGGTTTCCCTCTCGTCGGAGCCGGCGCTGGCCCAGCAGACCCAGAAGCGGTCTGAAGTGGAGTTCATGCCGGTGGCTCCTGCGCCGGAGAGAATCTATCGCCCCTGGGACCCTTATGTCTTGTCCTTCGTCCTGGAGGTGGGCGGGCAGGTAGCCACCGTGGACGGAAACCACACCATGTACGACGCCCACCAGAACTATGGCGACGGCTTCAAAGTCTTCACCTTCAATCTCCGAGGCAAGGGGCAGGACGGCGCTCTCTTCTCCGACTTCTTTGTTGAGGGCGGCGGCTGGGGCATCAACGAGCCCTACAGTTGGACCCGCTTCGGCTTCAGCAAAGACAAATGGTTCGACTTCAAGGGCAAGTTCCGCCAGAGCGAATACAATTGGTTTTTCCCCGGCTTTGCCCGCAGCCAGCACTTTGACACCAACCAGCGGCGCTTACAAAACTACGACCTGACGCTGTTGCCGCAACGGCGCTTCCGCGTGAAGCTGGGCTACCGCCGCAACTCGATCTTCGGCCCCACGCTGACTTCGGGAGATTTCTCGCGCGGCGAATTTCCGCAGTTCGAGCCGCTGCGCCGCACCTACGACGAATACACCCTGGGTGCGGAGTGGAACATCAGCCGCTGGCTCGTGGTGGCAAACTACGGCTACCGCTTCTTCCGCCACGACCGCTTCATCACCTTGCTGACCTCGCCTACACTGCCGAACGATCCGGGTGACGCGGCCTCGCTGAACATCTACGACCGCTACTACCCCGCGCGCGGTAAGATTCCCTTCGTCCGCCTCAACCTTGCCGGGCGTCCTCACAATACCCTGGAGGTCAACGCCCGCCTGGCGTACTCCCGCGCCAAAACCATCTTTACCCGGAGCGAATTCCGCGACGGAACAACCTATTCGCAGGGCCCCGCTGTCCCGAGCGTTGCGGTCACCGAAACTTTTTCTTCCTTCGGTTCGACCACCCGCCCCCTGACCACCTTCGATGGGAACGTTACTTGGCGGCCGGTGCGCCAGCTCACCCTCACCAACAACTTCCAGTACCGGGGCTATGACATTGCCGGGTTCCATGACGAAGCCTTCGACCGAACCTGCGGCGCTACCTCGGCTTCGTGCGTTCCGGGCAGCTTCGGGGAGTTGTTCAGCACGCTCTTCGACCTGGACACCTTCACCGATCGCTTCGAGGCTCGCTACGACTTCAACCGCTGGCTGGCGGTCCGGGGTGGGGTCATCTACACCGACCGTCAGTTCCGCTTCTTCGAATACGAAGACGGCCTCCTAGAACACAGCGAGGAGCTCGATTTCCTCAATCGCAGCTACCTCTTCGGGGTGGTGCTGCGGCCGCAGCGCCGGATCAGCCTGTTCTTCGACGGAGAGAAAGGCAGCAGCACGCGCGTGTTCACCCGCCTCAGCCCGGCTGATATTGACCGCTACCGCCTGCGTGGCCGCTTCGAGCCCGTGGACGGCGTGAAGATCAGCGCCAGTTGGTTCATCTTCGACAACAGCAATTTCGAGTTGCCGACCAGCTTCAACCCCGGCGGACGGCACAGCTCGCGCAACCGCGGCTTTTCGGTTGATTTCCAGCTCAGCCGTTTCCAGCGCGGGTATCTGAATGTCGGTTACAGCCGCAACGACGTTACCGCCCTGACCGACGTCACCATTCCGGGCTTCGGCCCGCCCCAGGGGGGTCTCTCGATTTACATCCTCAATGACAACTACTTCTACGTTGATGTCGGCGGCCGCATCAGCGGCAAGCTTTACGCCGACGGCGGCTATCGCTTGACGGACAGCTCCGGCACCTTCCCCGCCTCTGACCCGGCCGGTGCCTGCGTCCCGTTTGTGCCCCAGTCCTGTGACAACACCGGCGGGCTGGATCCGCTTGGGATCTTTGACGGAGGCTTGAAGTACCACCAGCCGCACTTGGGCGTCCGCTACGCCTTCAGCGACAATGTAAGCTGGAAGGCGGGTTGGCGCTACTACGACTACAACCAGCAGGGCGGAACCTTCAGCGACTACGACGCCCACGTCGTCACTACCAGTTTGGTCCTGAACTTTTAAGCGGGGTTGCCGGCCAGTTCCTTCAGAGAGACAGGCCGCGACTCGCGGTAGGAGCGCTCGGCGGCCAGCGCGACCGCCAGTGCTTGCCGGCCGTCGTGGCCGGTGACGCGGGGCGGACGGTCAGCCAGGATGGTTTCGACGAAGTCTTGCAGTTGGTTCTGGTAAGCGTCGGCAAACCGCACCAGGTAATGATCGACCACGTCGTGGCTGGCGCCCGCCTCCGTCAGCACCAGTTGCGGCGTCTGGCGCAGGTAACCCACCGTCAAGGTTCCTTTCGAGCCCACGATTTCCGTGCGGATGTCGTAGCCGTAGCGGGCTTGGCGGAAGGATTCCACGTTCCCGATGGCGCCGCGGGAAAAGCGCAGATTGACCACGCTGGAATCGACATCGCCGAACTGTTTGAGCTCCGGCAAGAGCAGCGTGCCGGCGAAGGTTTGCACTTCGGCCACTTCGTCGCGCATCAGCCAGCGCGCCAGGTCGAAGTCGTGGATGCTGGAGTCGAGAAACAAAGTTCCGTTCAGGCCGGCCTGGAAGTAGCTGAGCGGGGGCGGTTCGCGGTCGCGCCCGATAGATTTGAAGATGAGGGGCTCGCCGATCTCGCCCGCCTCGATGCGTTTCATAGCGGCGGCGTAGCCCGGATCGTAGCGGCGCATGTGGCCCACCTGCAGGCGGACGCCGGCTTTGGCCACCGCCGCCAGAGCCGCATCGGCCTCCGCCAGCGTCAGCCCCAGCGGCTTTTCGCATAGGATGTCTTTGCCGGCCGCAGCCGCGGCTTGGATGGCGGGGGCATGGAACTTGGCGGGCGAGGCGATGACAATTGCCTGGATGTCTTTGCGATCCAGCAAGGGTTCGATGCTGTCGGTGCAATCTTTGATTTCGAGCTCGGCGGCCAGGCGGCGGGCTCGATCCTGGTCGGGGTCGGCGAGGGCGAGCAGTTTAGCCTGGGGGATTGTGCGGCGCAGATTTTCGGCGTGACGCCGCCCCATCGCTCCTACGCCCACCACTGCTACGCCTAGCTTGCCCATTGAATCCCCCTCGTTCGCGCGCCTATTTATCTAGGTGGTTCGATGAATTACAATTCTGCTTCCCCGGCTCAATTTGTCAAGGCCGCTCCGCGCGGCATTCCACGATGTGCAGTTTCTAAGCTTGGTTTCAAGAGAGGGTCAGGCTTCCGGGGCGTAGCCGACGATCACCAGCGCCAGCGGGAATTCCACACCTTCGCCTGCCTGCGCCTTCAGGTAGAGTATCCAGAGGCCTTCTTCTTCCCAGTGGATCAGGGCCGGGAGGGAGTCGGGGTCGTCCTCGGGCTCCACCAGGCTCCACACCGAAGGATGGCGCGTGCCGGTGACCTTGTGGCTGAGAGCGACCAACTCATCATAGGGCAGCGCCTCGGTAGTCCGATCGTCGTCGGCGGGCGCGAGCAGTAGGAAGTCGCGCTGGGGGGCGACGCCCATGTGGTTGCCGTCCACCGGGTGCAGGGCGTAGCGCAAGGTATAGACGCCGGGCTGCACGCGCTGCTTGCGGTAGCCGGTCACTTCTCCGTGGAAGCGGATGGCCCCCAGCAGCGAACCTTGCCGGAGTTGGTTGTACGCGATGCCGAGCTGCATAGCGGCACCGGCTTTAACAGGCACGGGGTCACGCAACCAGATGTCGCAGAAAGGGCCCTTGGGGCCGAGCACACGGACGGCTTCGCCGGCCAGAGTTTCGCGCACGGCGGGGGCGAGCTCTTCCGGGGCGGGCGCGGCGAACGTCTCGACCGTGTACTCCTGCCCGGCGGCGGCGACCGTGAGCGAGAGCACGGCCAGGCTCAGAAAGAGAAGAGTGGGAACTTTGCGGATGCGCTCGGTCATTTCCTTCGGCTTGCTCCAAGAAAAAAGAGGCGCTGACCGCCCCTCTTTAATTATAGCTTGGCTACTGTCCGTGTCATTCTGAGCGAAGCGAAGAATCACGTCAGAATGACAAGCGTTGCGGTCGGCTCGGCGCTGCTAGAAGGAGAAAGTGCCGACGAAGGCACCCCGGCGGTTGGACTGCTTCCAGGTGGTGCCGAGGTGGTTGCCCTGGTAGCCGCTGTCCATGGCGACGGCCGGCATGGCGTGGTCGAGGTTCGCGGCCAGCGGCGGGTAGAAGACCGACTCGTTGTGGCAGATGCGGTCGTCTTCGCGCAGGGCGCGGGTGGAGATTCTCGCTGTCTGGCCCGCTTCCACGGTCACGTAGCCGTGGCGGCCCCACTCGTCCACTTGGAAGCGAATGGGCGAAGACTCCACCGCTACCAGATGGTTGAGCAATTCAGGATTTTGCGCCTGTGCAAATTGGACCAGGGCGGCGTGCTGTGCCTCGGTGGCGCGGTTGTCCACCAGCAGCACTGCCTGGGCGGGCAAAGGATTGCTGTAAGGATCGCCCAGGGTCGAGCGGGCGTGAACCACGGCCACCACGCTCAGGCCGTCGAGGGCCACCGCGTTCCAGGTTCCTTTCCGGATGCGCCAGGCCATGAGCGCGTCGTTGCCCGTCAGGCCCACCTCGCCGTTGGCGAAGCAGGGCCCGGTCCAAACGTCGGCAGTGCGGAGCTCGGCGTAGTCGCCTGAGATTTGTCCGGTGCTGATTCCTTCCGCCGCAGCGGGTACGGCTGCCAGCAGTAGTATTGAGAGTAGAAAGATTCCTGCGCTCTTCATTTCCTTACCTCCTTGCCCTATGCTCCTTCGTACTGTTGCCTATTTTCTCACGCCTCAGAGGAACAGGCAAATGAGATTGCTCTCATGTGGTTTCGCAGCAGGAGCGGCCAGGGCGGCAGTGGCGCACGTCCACTACCTGGCCGTCGGGGCCGAGGATGGATTGCGTATGCGCGCACCACATGGAGTCTTCATTTTCGCCGCTGGGGTCCTCGCCGGCGGCGTCGTAGTACATGGACTTGGCGCGCAGGCACTTGCAGATTTCACCGCGCTCGACCAGCAGATTCAAGCTCGTCATGGCTACGCACCTCCCTGGACTGCCGCCAGCAGCGCGCGCTTGACGGCCACGCTCGCCAGCTTGACTTTGTATCCGTTCCCGCTCAAAGGCCGGGCATCGCGCACCGCCTCCATGCCGGCCTTGGCAGCGGTCTGCTCGTTAATCCGCTGCCCGACGAGCCACTGGCTCGCACTTTCCGCATTCCAAGGAATCGGTGCTACATGTCCGAGCACAACATGGGCATGGGCCACGGCGTCGCCTTCGAGCTGCAAGAGCACCGAGGCGGTGGCCAGAGGCCAGTCCAGCGCTTCCTTCGGCCGAATCTCATAGGTGGCGTTTGGCCAGCCGCGCAGGAACGACGGGATGGTGATTCTGGTCACGATCTCATCGGTTTGCAGCACGGTTTCCCGCTCGTTCGCGCTCTGCGGTGTTTGAAAGAAGTCCTTCAGCAGCATTGAGTTTTCGCCCTTCGGTCCAAAGATGGACACGCGTGCGTCCAGCGCGATCAGCGCCGGGGCCAAGCTGGAGGGGTGAACGAAATAGGCCGGGCCGCGGTTGCCGAGGATGGCGTGGTAGCGGTTGTCGCCTTCGGTTACCAGCGAGCGTCCTTGCTCATCTTGCGCCAGCAGGCCGAAGCCGCTGCGGAAGTACCAGCAGCGCGGGCGCTGGCAGAGGTCGCCCCCGACCGTGCCCATGTTGCGAAGCTGCATACTGGCGACACCCTCGGCAGCGTGCGCCAACGCAGGGAAGTCGCGCCGGATGCTCTCGTCGTCCAGTAGTTCCTGCAGTGTGGTCAGCGCGCCGATGCGGATTCCGTCGGTGTCGCTATTGATGCCGCGCAACTCGGCGATGTTTTTGATGCTCACCAAACGCTTGGGGGCGGCGACGTAGTTCTTCATCAGGCTGAGCAGGTCGGTGCCGCCGGCGAGAATTGCGGTTTCGCCCCAGCGGGAGGAAAGCAGCCCCACCGCTTCTTTGAGGGTGGAGGGATTGGCGTAGGCGAAGCGTTCCATTAGGCTGCACCTCCTTTTTTCTCAAGCGCTGCCAGCACTTTTTCGGGCGTGAGGGGCAGCGTGGGGACGCGCACGCCGATGGCGTTGGCGACCGCGTTGGAAATGGCCGCGCCGGGTGAGATCACGGGCGGCTCACCCAGCCCGATGACGCCGCGGTCGTCGTAGCCGGGGCCGGTCATCATGTGGACTTCGATTTCGCCGATGTCGCCGATGCCGGCCAGCTTGTAGAACTCCATGTCGGGGTTGAGGCAGAGGCCGGTGGCCTCGTCCATGAGTTTTTCTTCGTAGAGGGCGTAGGTGACGCCCATGATGCAGGCGCCGTGCACCTGGCTTTCAGCGGTCTTGACGTCGATGACCAAGCCGCAGTCCTGCACCGCCACCATTTTTTCCATCTTGACCACGCCGGTTTCGATGTCCACCGACACCTCGGCCATCTGGATGCCGCCCACGCCGCTGGAGATCAGGTCGCGCGAGCGACGCCCGCTGGCGGTGATGGGCGTGGTGCCCAGTTTGGCGCAGGCCTGCTTCCAGGCAATGCTCTTCGACGAGTCACCGATCACCTGAATGCGGCCGTCGACGGCTTCGAGCTGGCCGGGTTCGACACCCAGCGAGGGCGCTACTTTGGCCAGCAGCTCATTGAGCGCGCTGGTGGCGGCGCGGCGGGTGGAAGAGCTGACACCGCCCACGGTGGTGGAGCCGCCCGAAGGTCCGGAGGGCGGGTAGCGGCTGTCGCCGATGTTCACTTTGACGGCGTCGAGCGGCAGGCCGAAGGTCTCGGCGGCGACGATGGCGATCACGGTGCGGGTGCCGGTGCCGAGGTCCTGGCTGGCGAGCGAGACCTCTACTGAGCCGTCGGGGTGGATGGTACAGTTGCAATTGCTCTGGTGGCCGCCACCGCCCCAGGTGTGCAGCGCCAAGCCCAGGCCGCGCTTATTGGGGCCGGAGGTCTGGTCGCCGCGCGGATGCCACTTCTTTTTCCACTCCATCAGTTCCGCGCCCTTGAGCAGCTCCTGCCGGTAGGTCTGTGCGCGCGCCCCCATGATGCCGACGTTCTTCAGGAAGAAGTCGAGCGCGTCCATGCCCAGCTCGGCCGCCAAGTCTTCCAGCGCCGCCATGGTGATCAGGCACATCTGGGGATGCCGGGGCGCGCGCCAGGCGCGAGCGGGGCCGATGTTGGTGGAGACCCTGACGTAGCTGGACCGGCGGTTAGGGATCTGAAAAATGTAAGGCAGGTTGACCGATCCGCGCGAGGTGATTCCGCCCGTGCCCCAGGCCTGCGACGACCAGGCGGTGAGGGTGCCGTCGCGCTTGGCGCCGGCGCGCACGCGGGCGTGGATGGAAGGACGCGCGCCCGCGACCAGCAGTTCCTGGTCGCGTTCGAGCATCATCTTCACCGGACGCCCGGCCTGCTTCGACAGTCGCGCGCAGGAGAGGCCCCAGGTATCGGCCTGGAACTTGCTCCCGAAGCCGCCGCCCATCATCGGAGTGATGATGCGGACGTTGCCGGCTGGAATCTGCAAGCCTTCAGCGTACTGGCCGACCAGGCCGGTGACGTTCTGGGTGGAGGCCCAGACGGTCAGGTTGTCGCCCTCCCACTCGGCCACTTGGCCGTGCGATTCCAGGCAGCAGTGGGTGATGACGGAAGAGCCGTAGCGGCCTTCGATGGTGGCGTCGGCTTCGCGGAAGCCCGCATCGGGATCGCCGGTGACCTGCTCGGCTTCTTCCTCGGCGCGGTCGCCGGCCTGCGCGGGCTCAACGTCGCTGACCAAGTGCGGCAGTTTTTCGTAGGTGATCTTGACGGCGCGGGCAGCGTCGCGGGCCTGCTCGTCGGTTTCCGCCGCTACCGCCAGGATTTCCTGGCCGACCCAGAGGACCTCCTGGCCGGCGTCGCGGATGACGTCCACCGCCTGCACGCCCGGCATGCGCTCGGCTGAGGAAGTGTCTATGCTGACGATGCGCGCGTGGGCGTGGGGCGAGAGCACCAGCTTGCCGAACAGGAGGCCCGGGCGCTGGACGTCGTAGGTATAGGTGGCGCGGCCGGAGGACTTGATGGGCCCATCCAGGCGCGAGATGCGCTTGCCGATTAAACTTCGATCATCTGCTTGGGGCCACTGGTAGTCAGCCATCAGGCCAGCCCTCCTTTCATGCGCTGGGCCGCGTCGAGCGCGGCCTGGCGGAGACCGACGTAGGTGCCGCAGCGGCAGAGGTTGCCGCCCAGGCCCGCTTTGACTTCTTCATAGGTGGGGTCGGGGTGGCGGTGGAGAAAAGCCGCGGTGGCGACGACAAAGCCGGGGGTGCAGAAGCCGCACTGCTGGGCGTCGTGGTCGACGAAGGCGGCCGAGACCGGGTGCAGCTCACCCTCGGGGGCCAGGCCTTCGATGGTGACGATGTCGCGGCCCTGGGCGTCGATGGCCAACATTGAGCAGGCGTAGATGGCCTTGCTGTCCACCAGCACGGTGCAAGCGCCGCAGGTGGCACGGTCGCAGACTTTCTTGGCGCCGGTGATGGCCAGCCGGTCGCGCAGGGCATCCAGCAGGGTGACGCGGGGTTCGACGCTCAAGCGGTGAGAGGTGCCATTGATGCGGAGGGTGATGGGAACCGCGCCGGGGCCCACCACGTCGGCAGCCGCAGCCGCCTCGGCGTGCAGCAGTCTCTCGCCCACCAGCACACCGGCGGGAACCACCGCGCCGGTGACCTTGATGAAGTCGCGCCGGGACAAGCCGCGGCTCGAACCATCGTGGCTAGCCGGCGGTTTGCCATCATCGCGTTTGTCCATACGGACACCTCCTCGGAGTTATAGCGGAGAAAAACAAGGATTCGGTGCGGGTGCCTGAAACCCACCGGGGCATGGAAAGCCCTCCTCCCTCACTGACAGCCAGATGATAGGTGTGACGCAGGATGAAAGTCAAAGGTTACATGCAACGAACTTATTCAGCAAACTAAACAAGGCCCGCGGACAAACGGAAAGGCCGGCTTCTGGGAGCAGGGCGGCTACCACATGCACGGCGACTCCTGGAAGGAAGAGCGCTTCTGCTTCGGCTAGGCCACGAGGAGGCTTAGCGTCCCTTAGGCAGACAAGAATGTCTGCCCCACCGGAGCATAGGAAGTTTCAGTGGCGCGGACAAGGTTACCACACAAAAAAAGAAAGACTCAGTGGCGCGGGCATTTCTGCCTGCGCCTGCCTGCCCGCCACGGCGGGCAAGCGGTAGGCAGGGCAGTTGGGTAGAGGAGTAGCGGCGATGTCCGCACGGGCGCCCGGGCGGAGTTGTAGCCAATGTCTTGACCCTGCGTTCCCTGTGTCCATATGGACGCCTCTTAGGTGCACCTCTGTGGTGAAACACTATTTGGTGGGGCCGGGTTGCGTTGACGGCCCTGGAAGCGGAGCCTAAGATGGATGAGCAAGTTTTATTGCGCTCTCTTCTGCGCAGGTTGGAGTCCGATGAACGTCCTTCTGCTTTCCACCTATGAGTTGGGGCGGCAGCCGTTTGGGTTGGCGTCGCCGGCGGCCTGGCTGCGGCGGGAAGGGGCGCGCGTGACCTGCTTGGACCTCTCGCGGCAGCGGCTGGCGGAGGAGGCGGTGCGCTCGGCTGACCTGATCGCCTTCTACGTTCCCATGCACACGGCCACGCGCCTGGCTGCGCGAGCGAGCGAGACGGTCCGGTGCCTGAATCCCAACGCGCACTTATGTTTCTATGGTCTGTACGCGCCTATGAACGAAAGCTATTTGCGCGGGCTGGGGGCGGACACCATCCTGGGCGGCGAGTTTGAGCAAGGGCTGGTCGATCTGCTGCGACGGTTGCACAAGGGCGGGAGAGCAGCTTCAGGCAACGGCCAATCTCGCCGAGAGCGCGGCCAGCCGGAGCCGCTGATTTCCCTGGCGCGGCAGAATTTCCTGGTGCCCGACCGCAGCGACTTGCCGCCGCTGGCGCGCTATGCGCAGTTGCACGTGGGGAATGGCCGGCAGCGCACGGTGGGCTATGTAGAAGCGAGCCGCGGCTGCAAGCACTTGTGCCGGCACTGTCCGATTGTGCCGGTCTATGAGGGAAAGTTCCGGATCGTGCAGCGCGCGGTGGTGTTGGAGGACATCCGTCGGCAGGTGGCCGCCGGGGCCGAGCACATTACTTTTGGTGATCCGGATTTTTTCAATGGCATCGGCCACGCGGTGGCGCTGGTGCGAGCGCTGCACGATGAGCATCCCGCGCTGACCTATGACGTCACCATCAAGATCGAGCATCTGTTGAAACACGCGCAGCACTTGCAGACGCTGCGCGAGACCGGCTGCCTGTTCGTGACCAGCGCGGTGGAGTCGGTGGACGACGGCGTGCTCGCGCGGCTGGATAAAGGGCACACGCGCAGCGATTTTATCGAAGTGGTGCGGCGGTTCCGGGAGGTGGGGCTAACGCTTTCGCCCACCTTTGTTGCCTTTACGCCCTGGACGACCTTGCCGGGCTACCTGGAGCTGCTGCAGGTGCTGGCGGAGCTGGAATTGGTGGAGAACGTCGCGCCGATTCAGTTGGCGATTCGTCTATTGATTCCGGCGGGGTCGAAGCTGCTGGAGCTTTCGGAAATGCAGGAGATGGTGGGAGAGTTTGATCCGGCGGCGCTCAGCTACCATTGGCAGCACCGCGACCCGCGGGTTGACCGGTTGCGCTGGGACGTGCAGGAGGCGGTGAAGGCAGGCGAGGCGCAAGGGCAGACGCGCGGGGAGATTTTTGGCCGCATCTGGGCGCTGGCGCACGAGGCGGCGGGGATGCCGGTGGAGGCGATGCCGGGATGCAAGGGGGCGCTGCCGCGGGCGGCGGTCCCGTACTTGAACGAGCCCTGGTACTGTTGAGCCGAACCCACCGAAGAGCAGGTGGCTCTTTTCTGACACGATGGAGGCGGGGAATACAGACAAGCAGATTCCTCGTCCTCCCTAGGCGGACTCGGAATGACAGTGTTCTTAATTTAGGTCGTACACCATGAGTGCGAGAAGCGACGGCGGTGAAACGCGCGGCCGGCGGGTGCTGCTGTTGTGCACCACCACCGGCTACCAGACGCGGGCGTTTGCGGAGGCAGCGGCCGGGGCGGGCGTCGAGGTGGTGTATGGGACCGACCGCTGCAAGGTGTTGGAAGACCCGTGGGGAGACGGTGCGCTGGCGCTGCGGTTTGAGGACGCGCGCCGGTCGGCGGACGTGATTGTGGACTACGCCCGCGCAAATCCCCTGGACGGCGTGGTGGCGGTGGGCGACCGCCCGACACCGACGGCGGCGTGGGCCTGCCAGGCGTTGGGGTTTCTGCACAACTCGCCGGAAGCGACGGAAGCCTGCCGGGACAAGTACCAATCCCGCGAGCGGTTGCGCGCCGCCGGGCTGCGGGTGCCGACGTTCCGGCGTTTTCAAGTTGATGATGACCCGCGAACTATTGCTCGTGAAGTTGAGTTTCCCTGCGTGCTGAAGCCGCTGGCGCTCTCAGCCAGCCGGGGAGTGATTCGCGCCGACACGCGGGAGGAGTTCGTAGCCGCCTTCGAGCGCATCCGGGCGCTGCTGCGCAGCCGGGAGGTGCAGGTGCTGCGGGAAGAGACTAGCAACTTCATCCAGGTGGAGCGGTTCATTCCGGGGCGGGAGGTGGCGCTGGAGGGGCTGCTCGACCGGGGACGGTTAAAAGTGCTGGCGTTGTTCGACAAGCCCGACCCGCTCGACGGCCCCTTCTTTGAGGAGACCCTCTACGTCACGCCCTCGCGCCTGCCTGCGGAGACGCAAAAGGAAATTGTGGCGGCGGTCGGACAGGCGTGCAAAGCGTTGGGGCTTTCGCACGGGCCGCTGCACGCCGAGCTGCGGCTGAACCGCGAGGGGCCGTGGGTGCTGGAGGTGGCGGCGCGCTCGATTGGCGGGCTGTGCTCGCGCGCGCTGCGGTTTGAGGGCGGGACGTCGCTGGAGGAGCTGATCATTCGGCAGGCGCTGGGAGAGGACGTGAGCGGGAGTGCGCGGGAAGGTGTCGCCGCCGGGGTGATGATGATTCCGATTGCGCAGGCAGGGATTTACGAGGGCGTCGAAGGCGTGCGGGCGGCGGAGGAAACGCCGGGGGTGGAAGAGGTCATCATTACCGCCAAGGCCGAGCAGAAGCTGGTGCCGCTGCCGGAAGGGGCGAGCTATTTGGGGTTTATCTTTGCGCGGGCGGCGTCGCCGGAGTTGGTGGAAGGCGCCCTGCGCGCGGCGCACGCGAAGTTGCGCTTCCGGATTCGCACCGAGTTGCCGGTGATTTCCAGCCGGAGCGCGGGGTGACGCGCCCTCTCTGGCGAAGAAACTCGCATCGGGAAACAAGCAGGTTCCTCGTCACCGGATTCGTGCTGCGCCGCAACTGAGTTTGGCTGACCTCAGGGGCTAAAGGCCCGTCTCCTTGGCAAGCTGATCTGGCACGGCTCCCTCGACTTCGCTCGGGACAAGTTCCGCCGTGCCCTGACGAGGAGTCGCAGCAGATTCCTCAAGTGTGTTCTACGCTTTCTGTTGGGGAGGGACGTAGTCGGGCGGGAGGACGGCGCCTTCGCCGAAGAAGAACTCTTCCATCGCCTTTTCGAGAATTTCCTGGGACTCGGGCGCCCAAGGGGTGAGGCGGTATTCGTTCAGGATCATCTTGGCGTGCTCTTTCCAGAGTGCCCAGGCGTCCTGGGAGATGTTGTCGAAGATGCGCTGGCCCAGCTCGCCGGGCCAGGGGGGCTCGGGCAAGCCGGGGAGTTCCTTTTGGAATTTTGTGCATTTGACCGTGCGACCGCTGGGGTCGGAGGCGGGTTGGGGGCTGGGTGCTGAGCAGTTCATCGGGGTTTCTCCTTCTGGGTATCTAAACCGCCATGATAGTCCACGCGACTGAGAAAGTATAGGGGCTCGCCGGTGGAGGTAAGGAGGGCCACAGAGGCACCGAGAGAAAAACACGGAAGGCACGAGACCGGGTTGGTCGAGCGGCTAGGCGAAAGGCTGAGTTAGGATTCCGCGATTCCGGAGTGCAAAGCCGACGATGAACCCTGTCGGGTTCATCGCCGCTACTTCGCCCAGCGAGCGGTAGCGGCGAAGAAGTCGCAGGCTTCTTCGTCGGTTTGTTCTTGCAAGGTCGGTCAGCGCGGGGACAGTGCTCCCCGGTTCCAACACTTCAACGCAGGGAGGCGACCGCGGTTTGGAGTTGGCGGGCGATGAGGACGGGGTCGGCGTCGGGCTCAAAGGTGAGGGGCGAGCCGATGGTGACTTTGACGGCGCCGGGGCGGGCGATTCGTTTGCCGGCTTGCTTCAGCTCGAACAAGCCGTCGATGCGCAGCGGGACGATGGGGAGCCGGAGGTTCGAGGCCAGCAGGCCGATGCCGGCGCGGAAGGGCGACAGCTTGCCGTCTTTGGTCAGTGCGCCTTCGGGGAAGACCAGGATGTTGTAGCCGCGGTCAACCGATTCCCCGGCGAACGCAAAGCTCTCGCGAAAGCCGGACAGTTGCGGCAGGGGAAAAGCGTTGAAGAGCGCAACGACCAAATAGTAGGTGGCCTGGTCGAGCCAGCGGCGGAGGAAGCTTGCGTCGGCGGGGGGACGCCGCAGGGCTTGCAGGTGCTCGCCTTCCATCGCCACCGCCAGCCGGTGCCGGAAGCGCGCGGGCAATGCTGCCAGAATGATGCCGGGGTCTATGCTGGTGATGTGGTTGCAGATGACGAGGACCGGGCCGCGCAGGCCGCGCAGGTTTCGGCGCCCTGTGATTTTTGGGTAGCCGAGCAGGAGAGTGGCGGGCCAGGTCAGCAGGTAGTACACCGCCAGACGGAGCCAAGTGATGGGCCAGCGCTGCGGCCAGCGCGGGTAGTGGTATGCGGAGCGCCGAACGGTGGGTTGATGGAGCATTTGCTCCAGCTCGCCGACGGTGGTGGCGGCGGAAAAGCGGGTTTCGCTTAATTCAACTTGATAGCGGTCTTCGAGCGCGCTGAGCAGCTCCACCCGGTCAATGGAACTCAGGTTGAGGTCGGTTTCGAGGTTGGCGTCGGGTGAGAGGTGGGAGGGGGTGCGTCCGGTGGTGCGGGCGATCAGGTCGGCCAGGGTGCCGCTGGGCGGTGCGGCGCGCTGCTCGGTTTGCGCCTGCACCGCTTCCCGAATCAGATTGGTGCGGGGCTTGTGGGTGGAGGTGCGGGGGAAGTCCTGGTCGGGCCAGAGGAACCAGCGGCGCATGTGTTGGTAGGAGGCCAGGGATTGGTTGGCGCGCTGGACAATTTTTTCGGGATTATCGGCAGTGTGCAAGAGGAGGACGGCGCAGGGCTCCTGGTTTCCGTCGCGGGGGAGGCCGACCACTACGCAGTCGCGGACTTCAGGCTGGTGGCGCAGGGCGGCTTCCAAGTCTTGGGGGTGGATGTTCAAGCCCTCGGCGGTGACGATGACGCTTTTCTTGCGCCCCTTGAAAAAGAGGTTGCCGTCGGGGTCGAGCGCGCCGAGGTCGCCGGTGTGGAACCATTCTTCCCGGCCCTGCACCGGTTGGAGCTTGCGGCCGTGCCAGTAACCGGCGGCGATGTTCTCGCCGCGCACCAGGATTTCGCCGCCGGGGTCGAGCTTGAGCTCGCGTCCGGGCAGGGCTTTGCCGATGGAGCCCGCGGCCAGCTTGAAGGGATGGTTGACGCTGACGAGGGAGGTGGTTTCGGTCAGGCCGTAGCCCTGGATGACAGCAAAGCCCAGGCGCTTCCAGAAGATTTCGGTGTCGGGGTCGAGGGTGGCGCCGCCGCAGACGAAGGCCCAGAACTTCCAGCCCAATCGGCGGTGGAGGCGGCGGAAGCGCCACCAGCGCTGGTAG
>JACZYA010000181.1 GCA_022571295.1 Acidobacteriota bacterium
CGCCCCCCAGCGGATGAAATTGCGCGATACGACCACGCTTTCTCTCCGGGTGGGAGCGCGTTGCCCTCCGCGCAACATTGGCGGATCCGAGGTGCTACTCGACCGAACCCATGCTCTTATAGATCAAGGTGTTGGGCTTGAATGCCCCCCAAGCGAACCAGAAATGGTTGGCATGTACGATGGGGGTAAGTTTTTCCCCTGTCAGCGGGCCTTCCACGGCCTGGCCCAGGATATTCCAGACGCTGCCGGTTTCGGCGTCCACTATGTCGCCGCTGTCGGCGGCGAAGGTAAGGTTTTGCCCATCTACCTGCGCATCAAACACCCCGGTAGCACCAACATCACGGGAGCCTCTGATGGAAGTCTTATCCAGGGCAGAGGTGGTCCCGGACTTGAAGAAGACCACCACGTCTTTCCCGTTGACCGTGTAGTTGACCACCGTCTCCTTCTCCAGGATCGAGAACGGGAAGGCTGCGTCAACTTCGCCGATAGTCACGGTCGCGACCCGCTCCTTGGGGAGCAGACGACCGTCCAGGTCGCCGTCGAACAAAAACGGTGGCTGGTCGGCGCGGTCGTAGCCCGCGTATGGGTTCTGGCCGTAGGAGCGGTTGAATCCGGTTTCCCGTGACAGCACCTTGCCCTGTGGATTGGCGCCTCTGAAGTCTGCGAAGGAGATAATAGACGCAGGCAAGATGGTCAGCTTCTTGCCCGCCAGCTCTCCAACGATCCCTTCGCCCGTAAACTGCTGCCACCAGGACTCGGTCTGGCGGTCCCACATTATCAGGTCGCTTCTGCGCAGCTTGCCAGAGGTGCCGAAGTCATAGACGGTCCCGTCGAGCCTCCTGTCGAACACGATGGCAGCGTTGCAGAGGGGGCAAAAGGTCGCTGCTACCGGCACGCCACCTACCACATCGTTCACGATCTCGTGCCAGGTGAGTATCTGAAGAGGATAGGCCCTGGCATCTCCGTTGAGTTCAAAGGCGATGACCGGTTCCTGATCACCGAGCCACTTTGACGCATCTTCCGGGCTTATGAAACGCGGGTCGTCCAGGGGCGGAATACCGTCACGGGGGGGACCGCCCGACAGTATCTCGCTGTAGGGCACGGTGTGTCTGCTGAAGTCAGTCTGCCAGCCGCGGCGGGAAATCCCGGCGCTCCGAAGCGCACTCTCGAAATCCGGGTCTGGCTCGATGGTCACATCAGTCGCAACTTCCGCGGCCCCAGAAGCCGGCGCGCGATGGGGCGCGGCTACCTCGGCTGGCGGCGTCGCTGTGGGGATCGAAGGGAAGTCGCTGGACTCACCGGCTGCGTTCATCCCGAAGCTTACGACGATCCCAATTATCCCCACAAGGCCCAGTGCAACCAGCGAGACGGTCAGTTTGTGCTTCATGATGGTAAAGATTCCTCGTCCGTTGATATTCTCTGAGCGATCCGTCTCGTGCTTTAGAGCAACTCACCGATAGTCAGCCAGTAGAAGATTATGTAGGAGCCGGCCACAAGCATCATCCAGGTGCCAAATGGCTGGATGTAAGGAAGGGCCTTTCGCATCGCGCCGACCATCGACCCTTTGAATAGGGCCATGCCGATCGTGAGCCCCATTATTACGAACCCCATACCCATGGCATACAGGACGAACTGGCCGAGGGATGTTGCGATGCTTGAGACTGCGAAGCTTGTGCCAACTACTGCCAAGAATATGGGAAGGGTGCAACTCAGCGAGGCAGTGCCGTAACCCAGTCCAAAGAGGAAGTATCCTCGCACATTGGTTTGGCTTGGATTGCCCATACGGGTTGCGGCCCGCGCTGCGAACTCCGTATACAATTTGCCGCCGCCCAGTAGCCATGAACCGGTTATCGTGAGCACGATGCCAATTCCTAGCCCAAGCCACGGGAGGATGTCCGCCACCGCAGAGCGCGCGCCCACACCTATGAGCGTGCCTGCCGCGCCGAACAGCACGATGAACCCGGCGGTGACCACTCCTCCCACCACGAGCGCCCTCCCCAGATCATGGAAAAGATGCCTTCGGGGATCGTCCCCTTCGCCGGTGCCCATGTATAGGCCCATGTAGGCGGGGAGCATTGCGAATCCACAAGGGTTGAAGGCGGCCGCCACGCCGGCCGCGAATGCAAATCCCAAGGGGGCCAGAATCCCTAAGCCTCCGAGGAATGAACCGGAAGTTCCCGACAGAGTTTCGACGAAAGAGTTGACGCCGTCGATGCCGCTACTGTTCCCAACGAGAATGGCTCCAATAACGGCGACCGCCACCGCGAGGCTTCCTACCAGCACAGGCAGCAGAAACGTCCGCAGGGAGATGCGCCTTTGTACCAATGCAGCATTCATAGTCGTCCTCCATCCTTCTTGGTCTAACTAGGACAACCTTTACAAGCTTTCCTACTATCTATAACAAAAGTCGGGCACAGAATATTCCCAACGCAGGTTTCTACTTGTCGTCTCGGGACCTTCGCTCACCCCTTTGTTGTCGGAGACGCTCAGCGAGCCTCTCGCGTAAGCCTGTAGGAGCGCGTTGCTCAGAAGAGCGCGCCATTATCAGTCTCTTGAACGAGGCTTCGAAGCGAAACTTGCTATGACACTCCCTACAATCGTCCAAGTGCGCTTGTACCTCGGCCATTTCCTCCTTGTCCAGCTCTCGGTCCAAGAAGGTATGGAGGCGCCTCTCGGCTTCTTGGCAATCTATCTGTTTCACGTAGCCCTCCTCCCAGTTCAGTGTCATCCCGCGATCCCCGCCGTCACCTCGCGCTTACTTAGCCTGACGCATGGTCATCTCACGCCCCGTCACTATGTGTAACAACGCAGGTACCGGAAATATTCCCAACGAGGGCTTGACAGGCTGTTGGCGAGCGAGGCGGGGCATTCCGCTCTGCCGGTTCGTCAGGCTTGAGGGAGCGGGGTGGGCGACAACGCGCAATGATGGGCCCCTTTGAGCGAGCAGGTCGCCCTACGGTGGCTTGCCGCTACGGTAGACCAGACGCTTGAGGGGACGAGGGGCCGATGCTGCTGTCCCAGGCGTGTCGCCACCTGGATTGAGACCACATGGCGATGGGTTTCGGGCAATTCGTCGCCCTATGCCGAATGACTTCCACCTGGGAGCCTAGGAACAAACACCTTCTTTTGGCCGACAAGATGGCGGTTAGTGAGGACCGTCCAGCTAGGGCAGGATCTCTTGGACGAGCTCTTCCAATGTTTTCTCGTTCAGCGGCCCGCTCCACACGCGGACAATCCTGAGGTGCCTGTCGATGAAGAAGGTAGATGGGAAGCTAATGATCTCGTACGCGCGCACGATACTGCTGTCCTCGTCTGCACCGACCGCGAAGCTGACTCCGACCTCCGTGATGAAATCCTGCCCATCTTGTGCAGAGTCGAGGCCCAGCAATTGCACCCCAACAAATTCTACCCCGTCACCGCGATGGCTCTGGAAGACCTTCTCGAGGTCAGGCATCTCCGCACGACACGGAGGACATGAGGGGAACCAGAAGTTGACGACTACCGGCTGGCCCTTGAGCTCCGAAAGGCGTAGATTCTCGCCTGCGTCGTGGAGTGCATTTTTGAAGAGAGTAAGCTCGAAGTCTGGAGCCTCGTCCGAGTCTACCATGCCCTTGGCGGCGGCTCTGGCGTCGGCAGCCTCCTGCTCATCCATGGCCTCGCCCCGTTCGTTGAACATCGTCGCGTCCTCGGAGCCGCCTGAGCAGGCCGCGGCGACGATAGCCGAGACAATGAAAAGTAGAAGGAACCCAGCGCGGTAACTGAGAAGTCGATGCCAGATTCTTGAGTCCCAGCGTGATCGGGTCGTTGCAGAAATGGGCGCTCCTGAACTCATTCGAATCCTTCTCCCTGAGCTCTCGATTCGTTTTCTCCATGCCGTGCAGCATGGAACTTCGTCTCACAAAAGCCGCTGCAGCATCTTCCGTCCCCGCGCTATTCTGGACATCACTGTGCCTAATTTCGACGCGGTCATCTCGGCTATTTCTTTATAGGAGAAGCCCTCAACGTCCACCAATATGACCGCTAGGCGGAACGGCTCTGGCAAGCCCTCGATGGCTTGGATTATGCTTTCTCGCCCGATCTGGTCCAAAGCCGCTTCCTCGGCGCTTTTCGAGAGCGGCGGGGATCCGGCCTCCTTTACATTGTGATAGAGATAAAACTCCTCAGTATCGTTCAGATAATCGACATCCGGCTCCCTGGCGGCCTTCCGGTATTGATTGATAAATATGTTCGTGAGGATCTTGAACAGCCATGCCTTAAGGTTAGTGCCTGGTTTGAACTTGTCGAAAAAACGAATAGCACGCAGAAATGTCTCCTGGACCAGGTCTTCCGCATCCTCGGGGTGCCGAACCATGCGAAGCGCCGTCCGGTACAGCGCATCCATATGCTGCAGGGCTTCCTGTTCAAAAGCCTCCTTCGCTTCCCCTGTCGCCTGTGTCCAAGGAGAGCTGGTCATGTTCACGCAGCCTCATTTGACCCGAAATCAACTCGACGGGGTGAAGGCGGCCTCCGTGACGCTGTCTCGGTCGAACGTCATAGCTGTGCGTGCCCTTTGCGTACCTGACATTTTTCCGGCCGCCGCCTCGCCCGTGACTGACGTGCCCCCAAGATTAGGTCCAAAGATAACTAGAGTCCGACCGGCGTTTTCCTAGCCACCTGTTCCGCGAACTCCTCAGGCGTCCGGTTGCCCAGGGCGCTGTGCGGCCGGACGGCATTGTAGTCCTCCCGCCACGCCTCGACGATGCTCCGGGCC
>JACZYA010000182.1 GCA_022571295.1 Acidobacteriota bacterium
GGGATTGGAAGCGGGGGTCGGAAAACACGGGTTCACCCACGCGTGGCTCAGCAAACGGTTCTGGTTCCCTGAACGTCAGCGAACAGTCGAACAGAGAGCAACTAATCTACAGATCTAAGCGGCGTCCGGTTCTAGTCTCCCGATGGAGCCATTTTGGCTTGGCCGGAGAAGTTGATCGTGATTAGGAACCCGTTGGTTCCGTTGGTCTCGAACTTTTTCCCATGGCCCTCGTAGTAGTTGCGCTCGTTCTTCCACATACGGAAGCCGGTGTTGGACTGCGCCGCCCAATACTTCAGGTTGTCAACCACTACTTCCTTCTCCGGGTTGCTATTGTTAGCGGAGAAGCGGTGGAGAATCACCTCACCCTTCCCGTTCTCCATGCGGGCATGGGCCCGGTCCCCTTCGATCTTCCACGTGAACGGGACCGTATCCACACCGAGGATATCCCACTCCATAGGATAGAGTTGGGGCAGGATGTCGGTCATGGCGGCCTGTTGCGCCTCGCTGACAGAGGGATCAAAGGTGATGACCAGCCAATCGGCCTTGCCCGTGCCCCATTCACTGCCCAGGTCGCCACTCAACCATGCTTTGACGCCGTCTAGTTTCACGTCCTTGTAATACCCCTCGTCCACGCGCAACACGAGGTTGAACTTGCAGAAGTGGGTGTCGCCGTGCTGCATGGCGTGGTCATTGAAGTAACAGGGACAGAACTGGTCGCAACTGCACGACTCGATATACGAAGCAGTTATTTCAAAGTCAGGCTCTGCGTGAACTGGCTTGCTGTATTGCCACAGCGCGAACGCTACCACCAAGACTACAACCACCAAAATCCACATTGCCCGTCGCATATGCGCCCCCTTTACCATCGGATTTAGGCTGATTTTCGAACCCCCCTTGGTCGTGGCGATTCTACGCCCCCACCCGCCGGCAAGTCAACGCGGAGGGCTAGGATATTGGCATTCCCACCGTCTACCAACCCGGTTTAATCAGCTCGCGAATAGCTTCAACCACTAGCTCTGGCTGTTCTAGCTGTATCCAGTGGCCACTATTGGAAGCAACAATGTGTTTGCCGTTCGAGGAAAGGCGTGCCACGCGATCCTGCTCGGCCACGCGGATTGGGTCGGCATTGCTGGCTGAGAGCACGACCAACGGTATGTCGCCATAATCACCGGTCGTATCAACCTGCCTTGCACTTTCTGGAAGAAACTGGAGTTGACTGGCCACAGCCTCATAAGTCTTCGGCCGCATCCAGAACCCTCTGACTATTGGCAGCAGTTCGGCGGGGAGTTTCTTCAAAGCCGAGATCATGCCCCGATCGTCTTTCACCTTCCGTATGCCAACCCTAACGAGAAAGAAATAAAGGTGTACAACCCCCATCCGTGCAAGCCAGGCGGTCCGGCGGGATTGCCTTGCCAGTCTATCAATCTGTTTCTTTCGTGCGGCCGTTATGTCTAGCCACTCGCTTGGATGGATGGCATCAACCAACACCATCCCCACAACTTCCTGCGGGTATCTGGCGGCGTACAAGCGCACAGTAAACCCACCGAACGAGTGGCCCACCAGGAGGTAGGGCGGTTCGATTCCAGCATTTGTCAGCAAGGCGCGCAACTCTTCCACGATCCGTTGGCTAGTGCGTGGGTTCGGGCTGGGATCGCTCCATCCTAGTCCGGCGCGGTCATAGCTGCATACGCGAGTGAATCTGGCAACCTCGGTCTGCACCAACCTCCAGCTGAGGGAAGTGCCGGGAAGCCCGGCATCCATCACTACAGTCGGGCTGCCTTCACCGGTGCAATAGAGATGCAAGCGATGGCCGCCTACATCTACCAACTGACCGGGAGGAGGGTATCTGCGGGCATCTCTGGCACGGGCGACCGCTTGAAAAATTACACCTGCAATGACAGCAACTAACGCCAGAGAGAACAAAGCAGCGAACAGCACGATGAACATTGCCACAGTCTACTCTTGCCGGAGGCTCGCCGCGCAACCAAGGGCGATCCTATGGTGGCGCTGCGGTACGAGTAGGGCGTTCCAAAAACATATGTTTTTGACGGGCCTGAAACCGCCTCAGTCGGCGGCGTGTTCTGAGGCACTTAGAGAGACTCTTGCAGCAGGGTTTTTGGCGGATGGGCTCCCCCTGCCCACACGCTTTGTGCTACAAATCTAAGCAAGAGGAGATTCCAAGTGCGAGAAATGATTAGTACAAAGGAAAGGGGCTTTGAGGGCTGGCGCTGCTCAGAATGTGGGTGGGTCTATGCCAATCCTAGTGTCTTGGGAATTGATCTCCCGCTGATAACAAAGATGGGGGAGACTGAAAAACTTCGGAGGAAGGTACAGACCTCATTCAACGAACACGACTGCGCTCAGTATCCAAAGGTACATCCTACTGATTCCTAGCAGCCCGGCGGACCGTACCCTCTTCCCACGCCTAGCTCTTGCCCTATGGCTGCCCAGGACGCGCCTGAGCACCGCCGGAGGGCTATACGGGCGCGATCCACGTCTTTCCGGGGCCGTCCCCAGCTTCTTCCCCTTGGCCTAGGCCAGGAAATGCAACACTACGAGCGGTGGGGGCTGTCGATCTTGCGGGCTAAGTGCTTGAGGGATGGTGGGCGGTCAGGGGAGAAACGCAACAGAACGAGCATTCTGTTGCACCAGATTAGCGCCGCTTTCTGATTAGGATCAAGCTACGGTGAGGGTCGGGGATGCGAAAGTATCTTCCGTCTTCGTCGTAGACTGTCTCAAAGTCAGTTCCCTCACGGCCAGGCAGGTCTACCTCAGAGACCCACCCTGGTTCATATCCCTTCTCGCGGATTTGGTTTTCGATGGTGTTTGCCGCTGGGTCGCCCATGTGAGAGGGCTTGTGAAAACCAAGTATAGAATCAGGCTCTGGTTTCTCCTCGAAAAACCTCCACGATTCACTTGGCGTAACCCATTGCAGGCGTCCTTCTAAAAGCAGTACCGGTGAACTGCTTGGCGACACAGTAAGGATCTCGGTAACTCTACTTGTGGGGATGTTCACTTGGTGACCAGAGGATAGCTTCTGGAAGATGGCGACGTCCTGCTTTACTTCCTGTAATTGGAACTCATCTAGGTCCGCTTTACGTGGGAAAGTAGGCCTGATGTGGACTGTAGTTCTCTTCTTGGCCAACTGCCGCAAACGTTCGAGAATGGACCAAACTCCGCTCCTGCTGCGCGAAGACCGCAAGGCCAAAACTAGCTCCTGATCAATAGCGGCTTGAACAGCTTGCCGAAGGCTATCTACTGAATCGAAAAGTGCATACTTTTTGTCTGCAATTTGCAGTAGGGCTTGACACAGGGGAGTACGGTTCTGCACTGATTTGGCAAACACAAGGATTGGCTTGTTCTTTTCCTTTGCTCGCTGGCATTCCGCAGTTACAGGGTTGGTGACTTCACGCCCAACAATCAATATGAATAAATCGCATTCGCTGACGTGGCGTAGGTAGGCTTGGTCCAAATCCTCCGTCGATGCTGGCGCTTTTTCAAATACCCAGGCCCTCAGAAATCGGTAGGAGTCAACAACCTCCCGCACGGCCTCTCGCTCAGCAAGTAAGTCTTCCGTCTTGCGGCTCAGAATCGAAGAAATGAAAACCTTTCCCTGGTCCATACTTGGCGATTCTACGCTCCTAGTATAGCCGCATCAACGCAGCCTGGGCAGCCTCAGATGCCTGAGCATCACTCGTGCCGACGTACTTCATCGTGCTCCCGATGGCCTTGTGGCCGAGGCATTGCTTGACCAGGGCGAGGTTCATATTGCCAGCGACAAGGTGCGAGGCAAGAGAATGCTTGAGTGCGTGGGGGTGTCGCTTCCGTGGTGGCAGGCCAGCTTCCTCAGCGCAGGCCCGGAAGATGCGGAAGAATTGAGAGCGGTGGAGGCGACCCCCCTTCTGCGAGAGGAACAAGTAGTCCGAGCCGTCCGGCTGTCTCTCGCGCATCCACGCTCGCAGCGCGGTAACTTCGTCCAGGAGCGGCTGTCCCTTGTGCCGGTAGAGCGGTTGCACAGTGTGGAGCGAGCCTTTCAGCCGACGTATCGAGATCGAGCCTGCTTTCGTATCCACGTCGGCCAGCTTCAAGTCGCAAACCTCCGAAGCCCTCATGCCGTGGCGATAGGCCAGCAGGATCATGCACCAGTCACGCGCAGAGCGGGAGCGCGCTGCTTTCAAGACGGCCAGGAGTTCATTGGGTGTCAGGTGGTTCATTGGCCTACTCCTCGCGGGTCTGCATGGTCGGGTCTTGGCCGTTGGTGGTACTCACCCTAGCGTAGATGGCGGCTTTCACGACTTGTCCCCCTGTGGTTTAATCCGGCCTCGAAAGTTGAAACCCGGTGGGTGCTGCCACTTGTCGGACTGGTCGCCTTCGTCGTCAAGGTGATTCGCCATGTGTCGGCGCAACAGCATGCGCTTGGTGCCTTCAATCTGCTTCTGCGTGGGATTCAGTCCCGTCCGAAACTTTGGCTGAGGCACATAACCACAGAAGCCACACCGCCAGCCTTCCTGAATCGCCGAACGAACACGGCGTTCGACCCCAGGATCGAATAACCAGTCAGCTCTCTGCTTCCCCGTGGCGTCTGGGGCTCTTGCCTCTGTGTCGTAGGCAATGGTTCGGGGTGGTTTTCCCGGCCCCACCCTTTTTCCCCACGCGGTCATTGCTTCCCTCCTGGTAGCTT
>JACZYA010000183.1 GCA_022571295.1 Acidobacteriota bacterium
GGAAGCCGGCTTCGATAATGATCTCGGCGATTTGGGCGCCGATGCCGGGCGTGTCGCTGGAGGGTTTGAGCACCACGGTGTTACCGGTGACCAGGGCGGCGAAGGTCATGCCGGCCAGGATGGCGGCGGGGAAATTCCAGGGCGGAATCACCACCACCACGCCCAGCGGGATGTAGCGCGCCTCGGGCCGCTCACCCGGGAAGGGGGTGACCTTTTGCGGGCCGCTGAGGCGGAGGGCCTCGCGGGCGTAGAACTCGGCAAAGTCGATGGCCTCGGCCACATCGCCGTCGGCTTCCGGCCAAGTCTTGCCGGCTTCCAGAATGCACCAGGCGTTCAGTTGATTACGGCGCTTGCGCATGAGGCGCGCGACCTTGAAGAGGCGCGCCGCGCGACGTTCGGCCGGCTCGTGCTGCCAGCGTTGAAAGGCTTGGTGGGCTACCTCAACGGCTTGCCGCGCCTGCTGGGCTGAAGCTTTGGGGAAAACGCCCAGCACTTCGTTCTTGTTCGAGGGGTTGTAGGATACGAAGGTTTCGGGGGCTTTGAGGCGCTGGCCGCCGATGATGAGGTCGTACTCTTGCCCGAAGGTGGAGCGCACCTGGGCAAGGGCGGCGCGGAGCTTGTCGGCGACGGGTTTGCGGGAGAAGTCCTGATAGGTCTCGTTCTTGAACGGGGGGAGCTTGGGCATACCGACGGTCTCCTTGCTGCGTGGGGCTGCGCCCGCGGGCGTCCGGCGGCGCGCGAGATTTCTATTATGGCCGAAAAGACGAATCACTGCCAGTGAGCCGCCAACGCCAGCGGTTGGTGGTTGATATGGTGGATTAGTTAATCGGGGGCGCCGGACGAACCGGGCAGTTTGAGAATGGAGTTGAACCCTCGGGGCGCATGTCGCGCCATTTGTGAACAAAAACTCGCTATTTCATCTCTTGTTTTATCCGCGCAAGATTTTCTGCAACCTGCTTGGTTGTAGGATTATTTAGTCCGTACACACTAATCAGAATCTCCAGCGCCTGTTGGGTGTAGCTGCGGGCGCCCTCCAGATCGCCTTTGGCCTTAAGAATCAAACCGATGTTGTTGGCGTCGATGGCCACTTTGGGGTGGTGGGGGCCAAAGACCTGCTCATCGATGGCGAGCGCCCGTAGGGTGTAGCTGAGGGCGCCCTCCAGATCGCCTTTGTCCTGGAGTACCAGTCCCAACAAATTACCTAGGCTGGCTTCATGTTTTAGGTCATCCCCGCCCGCGAGTCGGTCCAACCCTTCCCGAAGAGTATTCTCTGCCCGGTGAAGGTCAGGCAATTGATAGAAAGCGCTTGCCAGCGCCAGGTAAAAGTCGGGCAGTTTGACGCTCGCAAGAGCCTGCTCGAAATATGGGATAGCTTCAGGAAACCGAGAGCGGTTTAACAGTGCATAACCTTGGTCGTAAGCAGCCTCAGCCTCGTCCACCTTGGCCAGCAGGCTGGCCCTCAGCACGCTGGTTTCCTCTTTCACTTCAGCCGGTGTGGCCAGGGGGGCTCTGGCCAGGCTCCGCTTAATGGACTCCAACTGATTCAAGATCTGTTCCTGGCCGCTTAGAACCTTTGCTGTGCCCTTCTCCACCACTCTCTCTACAACCGCGCTGATCTGTTCGAGCAGGGTTTCCTGGCCGCTGACCTCAGCGAACCGGCGGAGGTTCCCGAGATAGCTTTCTAGCAGACGCTCCAGTCGCGCTTCGTTCACCTGTCGGCCTTCCAGAAGGAGCTTGCGAATCTTCTCCAGGTCAGACGCATCTTCCTTGAGCCGCGGGTAAATGCGCCGCAGTCCTTCGTTGTACTGACTCTTGGTAATGGCACAACTGTTGTAGCCGGTTACCAGCCCCTTGAGGAACTCGTTCCACTGTTGGGTGGCGGCGGCGGCTATCTGCAAAGTCTTGGGCTCAACAGTGAGGCGGCTGCCGAAAAAACTGAGGCCGCTGAGTGTCCCGGCCAGGGAAGAGCCCTGGTATTGGATCGCGATTTGCTTGAGGTCGATTTGAACATGGACCTCGCCGTCGTCACAGGTGACCCTCTTCTGGGCCGATGCGTTTGTTGCGGAGAGAAAGCCGAAGAGGAGGAGGGCAACCAAATGCCGCTCTGCGCAATGCTTTCGGAGTTGAGCACAGATAGCCGACATCATACGGCACCCAACTTTTGTGAAAGCTCAATGTATTGCTTCACGAGACCCGCGAGGCTTTCCCTGTCCGGCTCGGTCAAGTCAGGTTTTTTCATGATGCTATCGATTTGACGAGACAGGCTGTCCATGGCCTGGAAGGTTGCCCCGTGCTGCGCGAACTGCTGTTTGGAAATCGCGCAGGAGTTGTAGCCAGCCACCAGGAACTTGCGGAACTCATTGGCATGTTGAAGCGCCTCGGACAGCTCTTGCAACTGCACCGGATTCAGCTTGCCCGAAAACTTGGCCTTGTTGCCTACGCTAGCCTCAAGCTCCACCGAATAGGCAGAATAGCGGATAGCAAAATCTCGGATGTCGATCGACTGCCTGGAACCATCATCACATTCGATGGTTCTTGGGTTCCTTATGTATAGATCTCTCCCCACGAAAATGAGCACAAGGATGACAATGGCTCCAACAATAGCCAGCGATACGACCTTGCTATTTTTCCTCAAGAGGGATGCCCTGCTACCGTAGCGCCGTCGCTTGGAAAGATTGTATCCCGAGTTCCCCCGAAAAGAAACCGGCAAGAATAGATAATGCTGTGGTTCGGTTTGAGGAAGGAAAAAGATGAGACAAGCCAGCAACTTAGCTGGTACATAGCCAAAACTACCGCTTACGGGAAAGCGCCGGCAAAACCTACCTGGAAGCTCGGAGGTGGGTGAGGGGGCGGGCGGCGCGGGGTTACTTGCCGGTCGGCAAGGGAAGGGTGCGATATGCCGATAAGGTGCGTAGAGGTATAATTCTCGCGCACGCTAAAGGGCCGGAGCGTTGGTGCGGCTGGTGTCGAAACCGGCTGTGTCCCCGGCCCGGCGCTGCACGGGGAGAAAACGCGAATGGGCCTTCACTCCGGCGAGGGCAGCCGAGACTTCCAGGGCGCGGACGTGCCCGTGCGGCGCAACGAGCGCTACCGCATTGAGCCCAACCCCTTCAACAAGCAGAAGCCCGACCTGCGCGTGCACAATTGGAACGAGACCTTCCTGGGCTTCACGCAGGAGGTGGCGATCGATGAGGCCTCGCGCTGCCTGGAGTGTGAGCACGCTCCCTGCATGTACGCCTGCCCGGTGCGCAACGACATCCCCGAGGCCATGTTCCTGATTGCCGGCGGGCGCTTCGCTGAGGGGGCGCAGAAGTTTTTCGAGACCAGCAACATGCCCGACGTCTGCGGACGCATCTGCCCGCAGGAGTCGCTCTGCGAAGGCGCCTGCGTGCTCACCACCGGGGGCACGCCGGTGCGGATCGGCAAGCTGGAGGCTTTCTGCACCGACTACCTGCGCTCGACCAACGGCTTCCTGGTGCAGCTTACGGTGCCGCCCAGCGGCTATCAGGTGGCGGTGATCGGAGCCGGCCCGGCCGGGTTGGCGATGGCGGAAGAACTGGCCCGGCGCGGCCACGGCGTCACTGTCTTTGACACCTGGCCGCGCCCCGGCGGCCTGCTGCTCTACGGCATTCCCAACTTCAAGCTGAAGAAAGAAGTGGTGCAGGGACTGATCGAGCGTCTGGAAAGTCAGGGCGTGCGCTTTGAGTGCGGGGTCCACATCGGGCGCGAGCACGGCGTGGACGAGCTGCTGGCGCGCGGTTACGATGCCGTCTTCCTCGGCCACGGCGCCACCGCCGGCAACCGAATCAAGACGCCCGGCGAGGAGTTGAAGAACGTTTATCAGGCCACCGAGTTTCTGGTGCGCGGCAACCTGCCGCCGGAAGAATTGCCGGAGGAGCTGCGCACCAAGCCCTACGTCGGCGGGCGCACGGCGGTGATCGGCGGCGGCGATACCTCCATGGACTGCGTGCGCACCGCCCTCCGCTTGCGGCCGGAAGGCGAGGTCTATTGCGTTTATCGCCGCACCGAGGCGGAGATGCCGGGCCGCGAAGAGGAGCGCCACCACGCCCACGAAGAGGGCGTGCACTTCGAGTTTCTCACCCTGCCCAAACGCTTCCTGGGCAACCAGCGCGGGGAAGTGGCCACGATGGAGTGCATCCGCATGCGGTTGGGCGAGCCCGACGCCAAGGGCCGCCGCCGTCCAGTGGAGCTGCCGGGCACGGAGTTCACGATGGAAGTTGATACCGTGGTGCTGGCGCTGGGCTACAACGTCGATCCCGAAATCGGCGAGAGTACCCCGGAGCTGCGGGTGGCGAAGTGGGGTACCGTCTGGGTAGAAACCGAATCCACCGGCCAGACCAGCCGGCAGGACATCTGGGCCGCGGGCGACAACGTGCGCGGCGCCGACCTGGTGGTCACCGCCGTGGCCGCCGCTCGCAAAGCCGCTGGCGACATCGACCGCGCCCTGCGCGCCCACCCGCCCAAGAAAACTCTCTCCCCACAATAGAAGCAGACGCGCGGGCCGCCTACTGTGCCGCTATCGTCTTCCCCGCCACGGAGAATTGAATCTGCCGGGCCATGCGATCGATGCGGTCCACGCGCACACGGAGGCGGTCGCCCAGGTGGAAGGCGGGGGCGCCGGAGACGCGGCTGCGGCGGCCGGGGGCG
>JACZYA010000184.1 GCA_022571295.1 Acidobacteriota bacterium
GGCCTCGCGCCGCACGGCGGAAGCGCTGATTCGCGCCGGAACGATTCGGGTGAACGGGCAGGTGGTCACCGAGCTGGGCAGCAAGGCTGACCCGGAGAAGGACAGGATCGAAGTGGACGGTCGGCTGCTGAAGTTCCCCGAGCGAACGCTCTGCCTGTTGCTCAACAAACCGCGCGGGACGGTCTGCACCGCGCATGATCCCAAGAGTCGCCCCACGGTGTTCCACTTGCTGCGGGGCGTGCGCGAGCGCCTGTTTGTCGTCGGGCGGCTGCCCTACGACGTGGAGGGGCTGCTGTTGCTTACCAACGACGGCGATTTTTCCGACCTTATACAACGAGGGCGTTTGACGCAGACCTATGGGCTGAAGGTCAAAGGCAGGCTGGATGCGGATGCGGTTGCGCGTCTGGAGCGCATGGCGGGGCGGCACCAGCGTGTTCCGCTCCGGTTGCGCATGACGAAGTCCGGGGCCAACCCGTGGTATGAAGTGTGCTTGAGGGAGCCGCGCGCGGACTGGCTGCGGACGGCGCTGTTTCGGCTGGGCCATCCGGTGGAAAAAGTGAAGCGGCTGGCCATCGGTTCGCTGCGGGACAATGGGTTGCGCGCGGGCGAGTTCCGGGAATTGAGGCGCGAGGAACGCGCGCGGCTGGAAAAAGAGGTGGCGGCAGGTGCGCCTGCCACTGCCAAGCGCGCGCGCCTGGCCGTATGAAGTATGAGAGATAGCTAGGGGAGCGAGACTGCAAGTGGCGATGAAACAGGTGCTCTCGAACCTTGTGCCCGAGTATGTGTCGCGGCTCTGCGCGTACGTGCCGGGCAAGCCGATCGAGGAGGTCGAGCGGGAGCTGGGCGTTAGCGCCATCAAGCTGGCCTCGAACGAAAATGCCTTCGGGCCTTCCCCCCGAGCGCTGGAGGCGATGAAGAAACATTTGGCGTCGTCACATCGCTACCCGGACGCGGGGGGATTCTACTTGCGAGAGAAACTGGCGGAGCGGCACGGGGTGGAAGCGGAGCAAGTCGTGCTGGGGTGCGGCTCGACCGAGCTGATCCAACTCCTGTGTCGCATTTATTGTGCGCCCGGCGCGGTGGGCTTGTCCGCGGAAGGCTCCTTTGTCATGTTTCCCCTGTCGGTGCAGGCGGTCGGGGGCGAGGCCGTGCTGGTGCCGCTGAAGGAATACGCCTACGACCTGGAGGCGCTGGCCGGCGCTCTCGACGCTCGCACGCGCGTGGTCTATCTGGCCAATCCCAACAATCCCACCGGGACATTGTTCACTGCCGGAGAGATGGACCGGTTTCTGGAAAAGGTTCCCGAGAACGTGTTGGTGATTCTGGACGAAGCCTACTGCGACTACGTCGAGCGGGCCGACTACAGCCGCTCGATGGACACTGTGCGCGGCGGGCGCTACCTGATTGTGCTACGGACTTTTTCCAAAGTGTACGGATTGGCAGGGCTGCGCATTGGGTACGGCATCGGCCATCCTGAAATCATTGCCGCGCTCAACAAGATTCGCTCGCCCTTCAATGTTTCCAGCCTGGCGCAGGTGGCGGCGCTGGCGGCGCTGGACGATGCCGAGCATGTGCGCCGCTCGGTGGAATTGACGAGTCAGGGGCGGGCTTTTCTGGAGGCGGAGCTGAGCAAGCTGGGTTTCATGGTGGTGCCGTCGGTGGCCAACTTCGTGTACCTCGAAACCGGACACAAGGCGCAGGAGGAGTACGAGGCGCTGCTGAAGCGGGGCGTGATTGTGCGCCCGATGGGATTCATGGGCTTGCCTGCCGGGTTGCGGGTCACGGTTGGCACGCCGGAGGAGAATCGACGGGTGGTGGAAGCGTTTGCTCGTCTGCAGGCGGCGCGCGCCGCGGGCGAGGATGGACGGGGCAGGCGGGAGTGAGCTGTGGAGGACCCGATCCAGAACATCCTGGAGCGCGGCAAGGTGCTGGCGGTGGTGGGACTGTCTTCCAAGCCGCACCGGCCCAGCTACGGCGTGACCCGCTACATGCAGTTGGCTGGGTACCACATCATCCCGGTGAATCCCAACGAAGAAAAAGTTCTAGGGGAGAAGAGCTACGCCCGCTTGGAGGACGTCCCGGTGCAGGTGGACGTGGTGAATATCTTTCGACGGTCGGAGTTTGTGCCTGCGATTGTGGAGAGCGCGATTGCGGTGGGGGCGTGGGCGGTTTGGATGCAGGAGGGAGTCACCCACGAGCAGGCGGCCGAACGCGCGCGCGAAGCCGGTTTGCAGGTGGTGATGGACCGCTGCCTGCTGAAAGAGCACGCCAAGCGAACCGCTTGAAATTCCTGCCCGTTTTTATTTCAGCCGATAGATTTTCAGCTTGGGTTCCAGCCCGACGGTGAGGACGGCGACGTGGCGACCGTCGGGCGCGAGCCAGAAGTTGTGGAGCATGTCGTCCAGCACTTTCCTCGGTTCCGGATCGCCGAGGTGGAGGCGAAGCAGGCGGCCGGTTCGCCCGGCCAACTTTGCGGGTTGGAGGAAGAAGATGGCGTCGCTTGTGGGTGCCCACTGGTAACGCCCCAGGGGAACGGGGAAGGTAGCTACTTCTGCGTCGGGGGTGAGTTCGCGCACGGCCAATGTGTCCTGCCCGACGAAGTAGGAGACGCGGTTCTCGTCCGGGGCGGCCTGGAGCCCGCCCAGGTAGTCGGCCACTTCTGCCAGCACTTCCGCTTTCCCTGTTTTGAGGTCGCCTAGGATGAGCTGCGGCGGGTCGGCGAAGTCGCGGTCGCGTTCCGCCGCGACGACCTGTTGTTTTTTGGCCAGCCAGGCTACGGCGACGAAGCTGCGGTAGCGGAAGAGCGCCACCGTGCGGCCGGCCACCGAGCGCAGCACTCCGATCTGGTGGAGCAGGCGCGGCTTGACGGACTCGTGCAGCATGGCATAGCTCTCGTTGTCGGCCAGCCAGGCGCCGCCGTAGCCAAAGGTAAAATTGCTGCGTCGGCTCAATTTGATTCGCTTACCTTTGGTGGTGAAGAAGAAGACGGCGGACTCTCTTTTCTCGTTGGTCAGCTCCAAGGCCAGCTTGGAGCCGTCGGGTGACCAGGAGACGGCGTTCACGGTGTAGCTGAAGTCGCCGAAGACGCGGCGCAGGAAGCGGTAGCGCAGGATGCGTTTGGGTTTTTTCTCCATCTCGGCCAGCGTGACCAACCAAACTTCGCCGGGGTAATAGCGGCGGAACTTTTCATCTCCGTAGGCCATGGGGGAGCGCTTCCGCTCCACCAGGATTTCCGTGCCGTAGGCCAGCCGCTCGCTGTCGGGCGACCAGGCGGCGACCACCGGCATGTCCTCGCCGGTGTCAATGGTGGCCACCAGCCGCGGGAAGGGGACCTGCTCCGACTGTCCCGCCAACGGCGGGGCCAGGGGCGCGAGCGCTGCCGCCAGGAGAAGCAGCAAGGCCAGACTATTTTTCGCGACGCGCGTCATTTCTTCTTCTTCCTCAGTGCTTCGAGTTCCCGGAGCCGGGTCTTGAGCTTTTCTTCATAGCCTTCCGCGGTGGGGAGGTAGTAGCGGCGATTGCGCAGGCTTTCGGGCAGGCAGGGCATGGAGGTGGTGCGGTCTTCGTGGTTGTGGGCGTATTGGTAGCCGCGCCCGTAGCCGAATTCCTTCATCAAGCGCGTGACCGGGTTGCGCAGGTGCAGCGGCACGGGCTCGGCCAGGGTGCGCTCGACGTCCTCTTTCACCTGGGCGTAGGCGCGGTAGAGGGCGTTGGACTTGGGCGCCAGCGCCAGATAGACCGCGGCCTGGGCCAGGGCCAGTTTTCCCTCCGGCATGCCGACAAAGTGGACCGCTTGCATAGCGTCCATGGTCACCGTCAACGCTTGCGGGTCGGCCAGGCCGATATCTTCGGACGCCATGCGCACCAGGCGGCGGGCGATGTAGAGCGGGTCTTCGCCGGCTTCCAGCATCCGCCCCAGCCAGTAGAGGGCGGCGTCGGGGTCGCTGTTGCGCACGGACTTGTGCAGCGCGGAGATGATGTTGTAGTGCTCCTCGCCGGCTTTGTCGTAAAGCAGGACGCGGCGCTGCATGACGCTTTCCAGCACGGCGCGGTCGAGTGTGCGGCGGCCTTGCGCGGGCTGGGAGCCGAGCGCGGCGGCCTCCAGGGTGTTGTAGGCGACGCGGGCGTCGCCGTTGGCGTACACGGCAATCTCCTGGAGCAGGGCTTGGTCGGGTCCGACGTTGAGGGTGCCGAGGCCGCGCTCCGAGTCGGCGAGCGCGCGACGCAGCAGCTCCAGCAACTGCTCGGCGGTGAGCGGGTTGAGCGAATAAACCTTGACGCGGGAGAGCAGGGGAGCGATGACTTCGAAGGAGGGGTTTTCGGTGGTGGCGCCGATCAGGATGACGTTGCCGCTTTCGACGTGGGGGAGGAAGGCATCCTGCTGGGCTTTGTTGAAGCGGTGAATCTCGTCGATGAAGAGGATGGTGCGGCGGCCGTAGTCGCGCACGCGCTCAGCCTGGGCCATGACCTGCTTGATTTCTTTGGTGCCGCTGAGGACGGCGCTGAAAGGGTTGAAGTCGCTGGAGGTAATCCGAGCGATCACCGGCGCCAGGGTGGTTTTGCCCGAGCCGGGCGGGCCCCAGAAA
>JACZYA010000185.1 GCA_022571295.1 Acidobacteriota bacterium
GGGCGCGGTCAACCGTTTCTTCGGCTTTCTCGATCAGCGAGAGCATGTCGCCCATGCCCAGGATGCGGCTGGCCATGCGGTCGGGGTGGAAGGGTTCGAGCGCGTCGTAGTTTTCGCCCACGCCGATGAACTTGATGGGTTGGCCGGTGACGTGGCGGACGGAGAGGGCAGCGCCGCCGCGGGCGTCGCCGTCCATTTTGGTCAGGATCACGCCGGTCAGGCCCAGCCGTTGGTGGAAGCTGCCCGCGCTTTTCACCGCGTCCTGGCCGGTCATGGCGTCGGCGACGAAGAGGGTTTCCACCGGCGGGTAGGCGCGCTTCATCTCTTCGAGTTCCCGCATCAGCTCGTCGTCAATGTGGAGGCGGCCCTGGGTATCGACCAGGATGACGTCGTAGGCGGAAAGCTCCGACTCGCGCTTGGCGGCTTTGAGCAGCTCAAGCACGTTGTCACTTTCTTTTTCCACTACCGGAACGCCCACCGCGCGGGCAATCTGCGCCAACTGCTCGCGGGCTGCGGGGCGGCGCACGTCGGTGGAGACGACGAGCGGGCGGTGACCTTTCTTCGCCAGCCACTTGGCGAGTTTGCCGGTGGTGGTGGTCTTGCCGGAGCCTTGCAGGCCGGTGAGGAAGATGATGCTGGGCGGCTTCTTGGCGAATTGGAGCGGGGCGTGGGTGCCGCCCAGCAGGGCGACCAATTCGTCGCGGACGATCTTCAGCACGTGCTGGTCGGGGTTGAGCGAGAGCAGGACTTCCCGCCCCAGAGCCTTCCGGCGGATGTTGTCGAGCAGTTGCTGGACCACCTTGAAGTGGACGTCGCCTTCCAGCAGCGCGATGCGAATCTGGGCGAGCGCCTGGTTGATGTGCTCTTCTGTGAGCTTGCCCTCGCCCCGCAGGCTCTTGAAGACCCGCTCCAGTTTTTCCGTCAGCGCCTCAAACATGGCTCGAAGCTAGAAACTCGAAAACTGAACCTCGCAAATCAGGAATTAGGGTTCTATGGTTGCGCCCAACTATTCTAATCCAGTTTGTGTGACAGCGGCTTGAGGGGTTGCTATTTTTGATTTTCGGAGAGCGCAAAGCGCTGGATGCGGCGGGCGCGACCGGTGACCTCGTCAATGTCGAGGGTGACGCCGCAGAGGCGGACGTCGTCCTTGCCGACCTCCATGCGTTTGTTGAGGCCGGTGAGGAAGCGTTCGAGCACGGCCTGCTTGTCGTTGCCGATGACGGAGTCGTAGGGGCCGGTCATGCCGACGTCGGTGATGAAGGCGGTGCCGCCGGGCAGGATTTTTTCGTCGGCGGTGGGGACGTGGGTGTGGGTGCCAACGACGGCGGAGACGCGCCCGTCGAGATAGAAGCCCAGCGCCTGCTTTTCCGAGGTGGCTTCGCCGTGGGCGTCCACCAGCACGACTTTGACTTCGGACGGCAGGTTTTCCAGCAAGCGGTCGGCGGTGCGGAAGGGGCAGTCGAGCGCGGGCATGAAGACGCGGCCCTGGATGCTCAGCACCGCGTAGGGGATGCCGCTGCCGGTTTTGCCGAGATAGACTCCGCTGCCGGGGTTGGTGCCGGGGTAGTTGGCCGGGCGGAGCAGGCGGCCCTGGGCGGCGCCTTGCTCAAAGAAAGGGAGGATTTCCTTGCGGTCGAAGATGTGGTTGCCGCCGGTGAGGACGTCAATGCCGGCGTCGAGCAGCTCCTGCACCAGCGGGGGCGTGATGCCGTAGCCAGCGGCGGCGTTCTCGCCGTTGGCGATGACGAGGTCGGCGGCGTGCTCGGCGGCGAGCTGCTTCGCCTGCTCGCAGACGATGCGGCGGCCCGGGCTGCCGAAAACGTCACCAATAAAAAGAATGTTCATGGCGAACCGGGGAGTGTAACACAGGGAAGTTTCCGCGTGGCCGGGGCCGCCGGCATCACTGACAAGAAAAATGAACTACGTCCGCGGGCGCCGTGGGACACGCGACAAGCCTGAACCCTTGGTCCAGGTGGGTGTTCTGCGCGCGCCTTCAGGCTTTCCCGATCCCGCAGGATCGGGCCATGCTCACCGGCGCGCGACGTGAACCCCCATTCTCTAAGTGTTGGCTCAGTTTATCCTCGTGCCCTCACCTGCGTCGCAGGCGTAGCTCACACTAGAATTGTAGCCCCACCAGCGTGGTAGTCGTCAATAGGAAAAAAGGCGAAGAGAGAAGAGGCGCCGATTCAGGCGAATTTGGCCGACTGCTTGCTGCTGCCGTCGCCGGTTTCTGCCAGCGCGGCCTCGATCTGGCGGTTGCACGCCGCCAAGCGCTGCGCCAGTTCGCGGGGGAGATTTTCGGAGGGCGGCGCCGGTTCGGCTTCGGGTTCCGGCGGCGTTTCCTGTTTGGCTTGCTGGAGCTCATCGGCGAGGTTGAGGGCGGCCAGCACGGCCAGGCTGCGGACGTCGCTGGTCCCGGTCTGGTCGGCCAGCGCGCGCATCCTCTGGTCCACCCGGGCAGCGAGCTGCTCGACGTAGGCGGGGTCGAGGGCGCCGCGAATGCGGTAGGTTTCTCCGTAGATCTTCAGTTCGATATCGTCCATTGGTTTTCCTTTTGTGAGCGGGTCACGAAGATGATTGTTTCTCCAGCGCGTCGATTTGGGCGAGGAGTTGTTCGATGCGGCCGCGCACTTTTTCGCGCTCGGTTTGGTGGTCGAGCAGTTGGGATTCCAATTCGCGGATGGTTCCGGCGCGATAGTGGAGGGCGGCGCGCAACTTCTCCGTTTCGCCGCGGGCGGCGTTACGCTCGGCGCGCAGCGATTGCAGGCGCTCCACCGTTTGGCGCAGCTTAGCCTCCAGCGCTTCCAGTTCGCGCAGGGCTTCGTGCGTGGGGTCGTCCATCTCGCCTCCCGGACGACAGTAATCCTCGGCGGTTAAGTGCGCAAGGTGGCGCCGAGTTCGGCTGCGAGCGCGGCCACGATGCGGTCGGTGAACCGGCGCACCTGTTCCTCCGCCAGGGTTTGCTCGGAACTTTGAAAGATGGCGCGCACCAGCAGGCTGTACTTGCCTGGCGGGAGCGGCTGGCCGCGGAAGCGGTCCACGGCGGCCACCGAAACCAGCTCGGGAATCTGCAACTGCTCGATCACCTGCTGGACGGCGCCGAAGCTGGTGTCGGGGTCGAGCACCAGAGAGAAGTCGCGCTCGACCGCCGGGAAGCGGGAGAGCGGCTGGTAGCGGCGCTCGCGCAGGCCGGCGGCGTAGAGCGCTTCCAGGTCGAGCTCGGCCAGGTAGGCGGGCTGGCGCAGCTTGAAGGCGGCGGCTACGGGCGCAGCCAGTTGGCCGAGCACGCCCAACGGTTTCTCGCCGGCAAAGACGGCGGCGCGGTAGGCGGGATGGAAGCAAGCGGCGTCGCACGCCTGGAACCGCAAGCGGTCGAGCGCGAAGGGTTCGAGCGCCGCTTCGAGCGCGCCCTTGAGAGCGAAGAAGTCGTAAGTTTGGCCGGGGTCGTACACGCTCTTGGCGCGCAGTTGGCCGGTGGCCGCCAGGGTGAGCACGCGACGCTCGCGGAAGCGGCCGTCTTCAACGGTGTAGGTCTTGCCGATCTCATAGAAGCGAACGTCGCGCTGCCCGCGGTTGACGTTGCGGGCCACGGTCTTGGCCAGGCTGAGCAGGCCGGTGGGGCGGAGGACGGACGCTTCCTGCGAGAGCGGCTTGGAGATGCGAACCAACTCCCGGCCGGGGGCGAGGAATTTTTCCGCTTCGGTGGGATCGACGGGCGAGAAGTTGACGGCTTCATCGAAGCCCAGCCCTTCCACGCGTTGGCGCAGCGCTTCTTCCGCCCGAGCGTGCGGCTGGCGCGCCACCGGTTGGCGCGCGGCCGGCAGATGGGCGGGGAACTTGTCGTAACCGTGGTGGCGGGCGATCTCTTCGATCAAGTCAATCTCGCGGGTGACGTCGCGGCGGAAGGAAGGGGCGGTGACACTCCACTGGTCGACGGATTCGCGCCGGCAGGTGAAGCCGAGGGCGGCGAGGATGCGCTCGGTGGCCTGGTCGGGCACGGGCGCGCCCAGGATGCGCAGAATTTCCTTGCGGCGCAGGGTGAGCTGCGGGCTTTGCCAGCGGCGGGGATAGACGTCGATGGCGCCGGCGAGGAGTTCGCCGCCGTTGCCCTCGACCTCGACGAGCGGGGGCTGGACATCGAAACGGCTTTCTCGGCTCCGGACGGCGAAGTGGGGTGGGTCCCGCGGGGGGCGTTCACCGAGCTCGACAACCTGCTCTTCGACGCTGAGATCGAGCGGGGCACGCCCATCGGCCCGCTGCCGACCAGCATGGGGAGCATGGTGCTCATCGTCACGGACGGGCCCTCCGAGGAGCCGTTGGCGGACGAGATGCGCCGGCTCGCGCAGGCTGGGAACGCCGCACTGGACAGGTTACCGTTTGACACCCCAAGACTCCGCGCAAGACTCCTGCTCGAAGAGGGGTACGCGGAGACGATGCTGGGGCATCCGGACGAAGCGTTGGCGGTTTATCGCAGCGCGCTAGCGATCTACGAAGCGCTGGATGATCAGGAGGGTCAGGTCGATTGCAGCCGCTGGATTGCTACCACGCTGTTGCGCTTCGGACGGTGGAGTGA
>JACZYA010000186.1 GCA_022571295.1 Acidobacteriota bacterium
GACATGTGGTGGTGGGAAGTGTAAATCGGCAGCACCGCCAGCGACTCCACCCCGCCCAGCGACCCCGCCAGCAAGAACAATCGAATCCGGTTGCCGAACCGCCGCGCCGCCCCCAACCCGCCTTTCAGGTCGAAGGCCAGCATCGCGCCAAAGCCGCTCATCTGCCGCCGGGCCAGCGCGTGGCCGGGATGCGAGCGCAGGCCGGGATAGTGCACCCGCGCCACCTTCGGGTGCCGCTCCAGGAAGCGCGCCACCTGCAAAGCGGTCGCCGTCTGCCGCCGCATCCGCGTCTCCAGCGTCTTCATTCCGCGAATCAGCAGGTAGCACGCTGCCGGGTCGAGCGACCCGCCCAGCTCGATCATGGTGTGCCGAATCTTCTCCACCAGTTTCCGCCGCCCGGCCACCGCCCCGGCGATGACGTCCGAGTGCCCGCCCAGGTACTTGGTCGCGCTGTGGCACACCACATCAAAACCTAGTGTCAGCGGCCGTTGCAGCACCGGCGTCGCGAAGGTGTTGTCCACCACACTCACCAGCCCCAGGCGCCGCGCCAGCGCCGCCGCTTTGCGCAGGTCAACAATTCCCAGCGTCGGGTTGGTGGGGGTTTCGGTATAGAGCAGGCGCGTCCGGGGCGTCATCCGCGCCTCCACCTCGCGCAAGTCGCTCTCCACAAAGTGCACCTTGATGCCGAAGCGCGGCAGCAGGTCCCGCATCAGCCGATACGTCCCGCCGTAGAGCCGCCGGGTGGCGATGATCTCCTCGCCCGCGCCCACGAAGGTCAGCAGCGTGGAGGAAATCGCCGCCATGCCCGACGCGGTCACCAGCCCCGCCTCGGCTTCTTCCAGCGCCGCCAGCTTGGCCTCCGCCACCCGCAGCGTGGGGTTGCCATAGCGAGTGTAGATGTCGGCCTTCGAGCGCCCTTCGGCCCAGCGCTTCATCTCTTCCACGCTAGCGAAGGTGAAGGTGGCCGACTGCACCACCGGCGACACCACCGGCCCGCCCACTCCGTGCCGGCTTTCGCCCACGTGCACCGCCCGCGTCGCTATCCCCGCCTGCCTGTCTGCCCGGTTTTTTTGTCCACCTGTTTTTGTGCGCGCCATCTTCTTCCCCTTCCCCTGAGTGTTCGGAAACTGTGTTCTTCCTTCCCGCTCGGACTCTACCCCGCCCGGCAAGCTCCCGCCACTGCCAATTTGTCTCGGAAACGAATTGCCCCCGCAGTTAGGTGCCAACACAGGAATATGAACGGGTGAAATCCTTTCCCAGAACAACAACTTACAGCTACAAAAAGGCCGGGCGAACGAAGCGTCGGGCCAGATTGTTAAGGCTCCACGCCCCGGATTACCTCTTTTGGAGCCTCTTCAGGTGAGCTTCGAGGCCATCAACAGCTTTCTTGCAATCTTTTTCTGCTTCCGGGGCAATTTTCAACACTTCAACTTTTTTGTTCTCTACGTATTGAGCGGCTCCGCCACCCGAAGGCGAGCTCCAGTCGATCATTTCTGCGAGTTCCATCCTGTCAAGCAGACGATTCACAAAATAGATTCCGGAGTAAGCATTTAGTATCGGTTCGAGAAGTTTCACAGGTAAGGAATGCAGCGCCTGAGAACCTTTCAGAGCTTCCCATGCATGAGGCTCTATCCGGCCTTCAGAGAAGCGCCCATTAGGAAAGAGGGTGTCGGCTGAATAGCGGAACTGGTCTAGCTCTCTCGAAATGATCGAACAAACAACTCGTTGCTCCGCACGTTTTTCCGCGAGGGGTTTCAGTATTTCAAAACGCCGCGTGACAAAGAGATAGACGCCAAACGCGATAGCGACCCCAGCGAGCACGCCGCCGAGAAAGCTAGAGGCAACCGCTTCCCAGAAGTCTTGTGTCATCAGGAATCCCACCGAACCTGCGAAACCTACCCAATTGGGATTCATGGTCGCAACTTCCGCTGAAGTATCCGATGAGTCGTGAGGTCGCGCTCAGCCACGCGATGCCTAGGTTTCCTCTTCTTCGGTTTCGCCGGCTTTGGCGGCTTTGGCGTGCGCGATGATTTTCTGCTCGATGTCGTGCGGCACGAAGTCGTAGTGAGCGAACTCCATGTGGTAGCTGCCGCGCCCCTGCGTCACCGAGGTCAGGGTATTGGCGTAGTCCATCATCTCGCTCATCGGCACCTGCGCCTTGATGACCGTCATCGACCCGCGCGAATCCATCCCCTGGATGCGCCCCCGCCGCCCGCTGATGTCGCCCATCAGGTCGCCGGAGAACTCCTGCGGCGCGTACACCTCCACCGTCATCACCGGCTCCAGCAGGGCGGGCTTGGCCTGCTCCATGCACTTCTTGAAGCCCAGCGAGCCGGCGATCTTGAAGGCGATGTCGCTCGAATCCACGTCGTGGTACTGCCCGTCGTAGAGGCTGACCCTGAAGTCCACCACCGGGTAGCCCGCCAGATAGCCCCGGTTGGCCGCCTCCACAATCCCTTTCTCCACCGACGGAATCCAGTTCTTGGGGATCGACCCCCCGGAGATGTCGTTCACAAACTCGAACCCGCTGCCGCGCGCCAGCGGCTCCAACCTGATGCGGGCCACCCCGAACTGCCCCCGCCCGCCGGTCTGCTTCTTGTGCTTGCCTTCGGCCTGGGCGCGGGCGCGGATGGTTTCCCGGTAGGGCACCTTGGGCGCCTTCAGCGTTACCTGCACCCCGTAGCGCTTCTTCAGCTTCGACACCACCACTTCAATGTGCTGCTGGCCGGAGCCCGAAAGCAGAAACTCATGCGTCTGCGCCTCGCGCGAGTAGCGCAGGGACGGGTCTTCCTCCAGGATTTTGTGCATGGCGGTGCTCATCTTCTCTTCGTCCTGGCGCGTCTTGGGCTCGACCGCAAAACTGATCAGCGGCTCCGGCAACTTGACCTGCGGGTAGTGGATGGGCGCGTCCTTCTCGCCCAGGGTGTCGCCGGTGACGGTCTCCTTGAGCTTGCCCACCACCCCGATATCGCCCGCCTGCAGCTCCGCCACCTGCGTGTGCGTCTTCCCCTGCGCCACCGAGATGTGCTGGAAGCGCTCGTTGGCCCCGCGCGTGAAGTTGGCGATGGTGGCGTCGTTCTTCAGCACCCCGCTCCGCACCTTGAAGTAGCTGATGCGGCCAGCGAACGGGTCGGCCAGCGTCTTCCACACGAACACCGAGAGCGGCTCTTGCTTCGCCACCTTGCGGACCATTTCTTCGCCCTGCCCGTCCGGCTCCGGGTAGCCGGTCACCTGCTTGCCCTCCACCGCGTCGGGCAGGAAATCCACCAGGAAGTTCAGCAGATAGTCGGACCCGATGTTGTGCAGCCCGCTGAGGGGCAGCACCGGGTGCAGCCGCCCGGCCTGCAGGGCCGTGCGCAAACCCTTGCGCAAGTCCACCTCCGGCAGCGTGCCCTTGTCGAAAAATTCCTCCATCAACTTGTCGTCGCCCTCGGCCACCATTTCCACCAGCGCCTCGTGGGCGGTCTTGGCAGCCTCGGCTAGCTCGCCGGGAATCTCTTCCACCTTGGCTTTGCCCTTGCCGTCGGCCTCGTAGCTCCAGGCTTTCATCCCGACCAGGTCAATCAGGCCGCGGAACTTCTCGCCTTCGCCCAGCGGAATCGCCGCCGGCACCAGCGCCCGCCCGAAGCGCTCTTTCAAGCTCTCCAGCGTGCGGTCAAAGCTGGCATTCTCGCGGTCCATCTTGTTGACCGCAAACACCCGCGGCAACTCGTACTCGATGGCGTAGTCCCACACCTTCTCGGTCACCACCTCCACCCCCGCCACCGCGTCCACTAGAATCAGCGCGCTGTCGGCCGCCACCAGCGCTGCCTTGGTGTCGTTGATGAAGAGGTTGTAGCCGGGCGTGTCGATGAAGTTGATCTTCACCTTTTCTTTCTGGTTGGCCGTGGCCCACTCCGCGTGCGCCAGCGCCGACCAGATGGAAACCCCGCGCTGGATTTCCTCTTCGTCGAAGTCGGTCACCGACTGGCCGTCTTCCACCCGGCCCAGCCGGTCCGTCAGCCCGGCGGTATAGAGCAGCGCCGTCACCAGCGACGTTTTCCCGGTGTCGCCGTGCCCGGTCACGCCTACAGTACGGATGAGTTTTCCGCTGTACACCTTCACTGGAGCCTCCCCCTTGAATCGTTTCGGAAACTCCGGAACAGGCTGGCGGCTGCTTCTGAGGTTTCCTTGGTCGCCGACCTGTCCGTCGTAGTCCCGGCGTCTCAGGGACGAAGGCGGATGCTACCCCGCCAGCGTGCCTGTCCCCCGACCTGCTCCCCGTAGCCTGCCTACGGCAGGCGGGCTGCCCCCCGCAGCCCCATCCCGACTTTTCGGGACGTAGGCGGGAGACGCCGATGCTACCAATCCCCTACCGCCGCCGTCAACATTCTCTCGTGCCTGAGAAGTATCCTTTGCTCAGAAGCGGGCAGGGAATATTGACGCACCTACGGGATGCCGTTACTGGCTGTTGCGGCGGAGGAAAGAGTTGACAGCGGCGCGGGTGGGCATGGAAGGTTGAGCGCCCGGCCGGGTGACGGAAAGCGCGCCGGCGGCGCAGGCGT
>JACZYA010000187.1 GCA_022571295.1 Acidobacteriota bacterium
AATGGCGGTTTTCTTGCCGCCTCCCATGCCACGCTGCACCGTGATCACCCCGAGTGAGGATTGCCGCCCAGGCTCCACCAGCACATTGCCAGTTTGGTAGCGGTGGAGGCCCACCTTGGTGATGCTGAGGCTGTAGAACCCGGGCGAGAGCCCCTCGAAGCTGAACTCACCCAGCTGGTTCGTCCCGGTGGTGTGGATGATACCGGATCTGCTGGTCAAAAGAACTGCGGCGCGCCAAACCACCGCCCGGGTGTTGTCTACCACCGTACCCGTGATCGACCCCGGTTGAGCTTCGCTGCTCTGCTGCGCCTGTGGTGAAAAGCTGCCTTCGCTGCCCAGTGTGAGCGGTTCTCGCGCAGTCGAGTCGGAAATTAAAGCTAACTGTCCGGTCTGCAAGAGTATGGATTGATTCGCCCCAACCACTTCCACCGCTCCCTTTAGAGCCCACACGCGAGCTCCTCGCCCCTTGGACAGAGTGACCTGAACGATGCTGGGGAAATCGCTCCGGCTTCGAATCGTCACGTCGTATCTATCGATTGCAAGTCGTGTGTGGCCCACGGTGCCGAAGGTTGCTGACCCCTGCTCCAAGGCAACCACAGTGGCATCGTTGTCCTTAAGAAGCCGGGCACTGCTCCCAGGAGCGAAGTAGATCTTCTCTTGTGGAGCCGTAAACAACGTCAGGGCTGACTTCTGCCCGGTGCTGACTCGGTCACCGCTGTAGACGTTGCTTTCGCCGGGAAACGGCAGGCCGTTGATCTCGGCCGGGCCGGTGGCCTTGGCGACTCCAATCAGATCGGCTGGGTGGCCGAAAACGGGAAGAAGGAAAAGTAGCACACCAAGCAATACTGAAAGCGCCTGCTGGCATCCATTCCGCATAGTTCCCCCTTGTGGTCGCTCTTGAACCCCCATCACTGCACTGATTGTGCTCTCCGAGGGGCTTTGCAGTCAAGACTTAACTAAAGATTCGGTTGAGCAGGAGGTAGGCGTTGCTGCAGGGAGTAGAGTACCGCGGCTCGATTCAAGGAACGGAGGGGCTTACAGGACCCGTCTCGTTTAGCACAATCGGAAGGGCGATTGCGGCTGCTACGCCGAGGGGCACCAACACAATGGCAAGAATCTTCTTACGCCTCATATCTCGCTCGGCCTTTTCAGCACCCTCGCCCTCTAGCTCGCCAGGCTTAGACTCTTTCTTCTTCCTCTTTTCTTCCTCGTCCTCCTGCGTCTCCTCCTGGGTAACCAATGCTGACTGCCCTGCTTGCAACACCACAGATTGTCCCTCCCCCCGGACCTCCACCGAACCGCGCAGGGCAGATACCTGAACTCGCTGGGGATTCACAAGCGCCACGTGAGCAATGCTATCGGAACCGCTGCCGGTTCGGATCTCAAGGCCAAACTCCTCGATCACTGCCCGGGTGCGTCCGGCGCTCCGAAAGTACACCGCGCCCTGCTCCAGGGCGATCACGGTCGTCTCTCCCTGCTTGCTCAACCGCATACCGCTCTTCGGGGCCAGCTGAATCCTCTCTTGCGGAGCGGAAATCAGCGTCAGCGTGGACTCCTCGCCGGTGCTGACTCGGTCACCGCTGTAGACGTTGCTTTCGCCCGGAAACGGCAGGCCGTTAATTTCCACTTGGCCACTCGCCTTGGCGACGCCGATCATTTCAGCTGGCTCGCCCGACAGGGAAGGGGAGAGAAAGAGGACACTAAGCAACACCGACAGGCCTTGCCGGTAGACTGTGCGCATGGCCACCTCCCCGCAACCCCCACGTATTGCCAATGATTGTCCGCTTAGTGAGAAGCACAGTCAAGGACGAATGCAGAAAACCCACAAATGATTGAGTTATCCCGCTACTCAGGTGGAAGCGTGCGCGGCGTGGCCTTCCAGCTGCCACTGCCTTCACAAAGGGACTTCGTGGGCCGACAAGCAAACAGCCTGGCTTTTCCTTGAAACTAGTCCGTCCAGACGAAACGCATACCGAAGGCAACGCCCACTCCATGCGACGCCGACAAGGAAAACTGGGGGAGCCACCAACGCTTGTTCCCTTTTTTCTTGAGCCGGTAGCCAAGGTAGGAGTGGGCTGCGGTCAGCCCAAGCTGAAGTGGGTAAAGCTTGGCGCGCGAGGTGGTCGGAATGAGCGGATTCCCTTCCTGGCACCTCCGGCTGTGTATGCAGTGCTGAGTCAACTCAATGTCCGCTACGGTCAGGCCGACAGCCACGCCGGTCCACAGCCAAAAGTTTTGATCTGCTGTCCGCGGCTTTGTCTCCCAGCTCGGCGTCTGTGCCGCCAGGTTTGGGAGCAGCAGCAGCAACCCCACTAACATACTCACCAATGAAAACGTGTTTCTCAGGATTTGTTTCTTGGTTCTCATTGACACACCCGTCCTGATCGCTTCCTTTGCAACAGCGCCTGAGGCCCCTCTCGGTGGCCCGTGCCCGACCTGTATGAGCGCGCGAGCAGCGCCCGTCCTTAAGCTAAATCGGCAATGGCCGCTGGGAGTTGAATGGCTGCCGCCTGCACGTCTGCTGGTGGTAGCAACTATGTCTAGGGATGACCTGGCAGAGTGGCAGCGCGACTACGGGTGACCGTCGAAGCAAAGTGTACCGACTCTGATCGCGGCGTAGGCTTTCTCCCTCCGCCATGGCAGCCAATCAACGTCTTCGGCCACTGACCAGAGTGTCTAGGATCGTCCAAGCGAGCGAGGAACAATCCTAGGCCATGCCAGGATTAGGATTGGCGAATACGGCTGGTGTCCTTTGTTGAAAGCGAAGGAATTGTGGCGCGCCTGGGGCGACTCGAACGCCCGACCTCTGGTTCCGGAGTTCGGTAGAAATTAGCTATCCTGTTGGTTCGCTTTGCTTTCTGTTCGGACTGGGAGCTGGTTTTCCCTGGTATTCGGCGCTTGCTGTTCCGAAATTGTTCCGAAGTTTTTTCCAACCACACGAGTCATTCACTCTATCCTGGGGGACGCCGCTGCTGCGCGTAAGCCTAAGGTTTCCCATCTAAGCTTTCTTTGCACGATTTCCAGCACTACACCGTGAATGGAGAATGTGTCAGCACGAGTTACGACGATGGGATCATAGGAGGGATTGTCGGCTTTGAGGACGATCACAGCCGATTTGCACTTGTCCTTGTTCTTGCACTTGCACTTCCTTTCGTATCGCCTCAGCGTGCTCTCTCCGTTTATGGTGCAGGCAATGATGTCGCTGTGCCTTGCTCTTGCGCCATTGTCAATTAGCATCAGATCCGCGCTGTGAATCGCTGGTTTCATGGAGTCGCCACGAACCTTGAGAATGTAGCGGCTTTTCCTATATTGATTCGGCTGTACTGCAAGTTCACCTATCCTCTGTTGCCTAGTCTTACCCGGATCGCCTGGAACCACTTCTCGGAAAATGGGCAGCCGATACCGCGATTTTGGCCATTTCGCACGAACCGGACCCTCAGGAGGCTCCTCGCTCAATAGGTCCTTGACTCTGACTTCGAGCGCGGCAGCTAGCCGGACGAGGACCCCTATCGTCGGGTCCGCCTTGCCCTGCTCAATTTGAGAGATGTGCTTCCGACTGATGCCGGAATGAAATGCTAGCGTCTGCTGTGTGAAACCCTTAGATTTGCGCAGCAGGGCTAGCAGAGTAATTGGTCGCCCACCTTTTCGCACAGCACCATCACCACTAAGTAACTAATAAGTAACATCGGATGTCAAGAAATCCCCTGTATAACCGATGAGTAGCGTTAGTAGTTGAAATGACAGATACTGATGAGTAACATGGTTCGGAACCGGATAGCTGTATCGATTCCGGGGGGCAAGACCCGCGCGCAACTCGCGCAGGAAGTGGGGATTAGCCGTGTCCACCTGCAACGGATAATCGCAGGTAGGCAACGGCCATCGGTTGAGATTGCTCTGAAAATCTCAGCTGTCTTGCAGAAGCCAGTCGAGTCGCTCTTCCAATTGAACCCCGGCTGGGAGGGCAAGAGAAAGGGAACGCGCGGTAAGACCACGTCTGGTTGATTAGGGTGGGCGGTGGCCATTGTCGCAAGGTTGATTTCGTCGATTCGCGCGTCGGCACGATGACAGAGGAGTAGTCGAACGGTGGGCAGCCAGTACGGAATGGAGTCAGACGCCTCAGCTGGGGTGATCGAAATCGGCACCATCCCGCGCATGTTTTACACACCGGCCTACGGCGCTCCGGACATGCTCCTCCACTCGATCCTCACCAGTGCCCGCGAGGCCTAGGGCGCTGACCGGCGTTCTGCTGTTACCACGGGGTTCGGCCGGAAGAAGTTCCGCGCCTGCTTAAAGGCACCTCAACATTCCGCCGATAAAAACAGCGGGGGGAAGAGTGGCTCGGCTTCAACTTCGGGGGCGGCATCGAAGGCCGGTTCAACCGCTGGGCCGGGATACGTTTCGACGTCAAGGACTACATCAGCGCCTACCCGCGCTTCGGCCTGCCGGAGACCTCCACAGGTACGGGGGGAAGCTTTTTCACCGCCACCGGCGTGGTGCACGACATCGAAGTGGCAGTGGGAATCGTCTTCTTCTTCCT
>JACZYA010000188.1 GCA_022571295.1 Acidobacteriota bacterium
GCTTTGCGCCGTCACCTTAGAAGTCAAGTAATCCCGTAGAGCGCGTAATTGATAGGGATTCGTGTGCCTAAATGCGCTCTACGAGGAACCAACCAGCCTGTAGAATCCGACCCCCAAGTAAATGAGTGTCACCAGCAACATGGAGATGACGCCAAGAGAATGCAGCGGCTTGTTTTCGATGTCTAGGAACCACTTCCGGCGGTAGCAACTACTATTATCAGCACTACTACCACCGCGATCCCAACCCCAATAGCGATTTTGGCCCCGGTTGAAAGATTGTGACCCTTGACTTTTTTGACATCGGCGTAGGCAACCGTGGTGGCCTCGCTGGTCCTTAGATCTGTGACGACAAAGGACTCCTCACGCGCTTCGCTGATATAGCCTGCTAGTTTTGTCTTGTCTCGGAGTTTGACGGTAACGTAAGACTCTTCCCCGACGCCGAGCTGAACAATACCCGCTTTCACTCTCTCAGCGAATCGGGCTTGTTTTTCCGCTTTTGACCGGGCAGAGGCGGTTTGCACGCAAAATCCTGCGTGGAAAACCACCACGATCACAACAAGCGACAACACTTTCTTCAGCATGGTTGCCCTCCTAAGTTGTTCTAAGAGTGAACCGAAAGGAGCCCCAACTACGAGACCACCCTACTCCTGCCAGTTGGAAGGTGTCAACGAAAACTGGAAACAGCCTACTCCGGGAACCTCATGCGGCGCAGCAGGTCTTGGAAGCGGGGGTCGGGATTATCTGACTCAGCGGGCTAGGACCTATACTCCCCAAGCGGTAGGACCAACCAGGGCACGATGTTGTTGAACTTGGCTGCTTCTTTCGTGAGGGCAGAAAAAGACACCCTTTTGCGGATCACACAAGCATCCGGTTCCGCCCCCTCGATAATCGGGCTTCAGGCACAGTCCCTCACGGAACTCCTGCCTTTCTAGAACTATTCGCCCCAAACAAACCGGAGGCCGAATCCCACCCCAACGCCATGCGAGGCCGACAGGGAGACCTGGGGCAGCCACCACGCCTTGCTGCCTTTCCTCTTCAGTCGGTAGGCCAAGTAGGACTGCGCCGCTGTCAGTCCAAGCTGGAGGGGGTAGAGCTTGGCGCGATTCGTGGTAGGCACGAGTGGGTTTCCTTCGCGGCAGGTGCCTTGGTGGAGACAGTGCTGGGTCAGCTCGATGTCCGCCACTGTCAAGCCAAACGCCACTCCAGTTAGCAACCAGTAGTTTCGGTCAGCCGTCCTTGGTCGAGTCTCCCAGTCGGAGGTTTGCGCAGCCAGGTTCGGACAAACCAGCAGCATGCCAGCCAGTAGGGCAAGCAGAAAGAACGTAATCTGCGCCCCTCCGATGCGCCGGATGTTTTCGTCGGCCAGATTCTTCAGCTCCATTGCAATCGAAGTATCGATGACAAGCGGAAGCTATGTCTCCTGACCAAGGGGCCAGATTTGGTACAGTACTGCTATTGTCCTGTCATGTCTGGCCTGCCCACAGGCAAGTCAACGCGAGGGCTCAATCAGTACCATCCTTGAACGCCTTCCTGCAGCCAAACCTGGGGTGTGAGAGCCATTTTCCAGCGGATCGGGGCATGCTGGTGCCGGATCAGTCTGGAGGCGTCAGGGACAGCAGCCAGCCTGGCTGCTGCTTTGACTTTCTTGCTGTCCGTCTCCTCCTTGCCCTGCAGGGGTCATTGCAGGTTCTGCTGTTCTTGGCGTGGGTCTTGCTTCCTCTGGCGGGCGAGGAAACGCTGGAGGTATTTGGGTCCTTGTTGTCCTGTAGCAACTGCGGAAGCACGGGCCCCGGGGAATTGCCTGCTGGATCGCAACCGAGTTAGACCCATTGGATGGCCACGCAGCGCTCGAATCGCTTGAATTCCGGATCGCCGGTCACCACTGCTGCTTGGTACCTCAGGGCGGTAGCCACGGCAAAACAGTCGGCGTAGGAGACCGGAAACTCCGCTTTGAGCTTCGCCGCGCTTAGAACCAGTTCGAAGTCAGTTGCCACGCGCTCGACCGGGAGGAGGAGGAGGGAGGAGAAAATCTCTTCGCCCGCAGCCTCGCCTTGGGTTCGGAGCAAGATGTAGTAGACTTCGCCCAGATTGATCTCGCTCATGAGCAAATGGAGATCGCCGTCGGCCGCTCGGCGCAGGAGTTGCCCGACCGCTTCAAACCCTCTTTCTTTTCCCAGGAACTTTAGAACCGCGTGGGAGTCGAGCAACTTCCTGTTCTTCTCGGGCACGGTCATCCTCCCGCTCTGCGAGCAGAGCTTGCGCAAGCGATGGCTCTTTCTTCACCACCCCGCACAGCGAACCGATGAGATCGTGGGGGACGGGTGAGAGTTCAAGGTGGTTATCGGAAAGTCGCAGCTTGAGCTTCGTGCCCGGCTTGATTCCCAGGCGTTCCCGGATTCCCTGCGGAATCACGATCTGCCCCTTTGCGGAAACGGTTACAGTCTTCATACCTTCACCAATCTTTTCTTACCTTTCCTGAAATAGTATAACAGAATTCAAAAGGTAAAGCAACAGAGACAGCAGTAGTCCTGACGTCTCCGGCTCAGCCAGTCGGCCCCAGCCAACTGTCAAGCTTGACCGCTGTGGCGTGTAGCCCTGCCAACTAGCGCGACAGCTCCACCTTCACCGGGGGCGGGACCGCATGGCCCAGGCGCATTTACTCCGGCCTACTCCGACCTCGAATATGCTGCTAGCTCTGGACATCAACAACCAGCGGTGCCGGCCCCGCGTTCCCAAGCCGCATCCGCTGAAAACGTTCGAGTTGGTTGAGAGCCCTATAGTAAATGCGAAGTAGGTGAGCTTCATACCTTTGCACCTTTGGAAAACCGCGCTCATAGCGAATGACGTCTGCACAATCAGTCTGTGTAGGGGAAAGTCTTGCGACGCTGCGTTCATGTTTCGATCCTGGTTCATTTTCTTTTGGCCAGCATTCATCTATCCGAAACGCCGAATGGGAGCGTTCTTGCATCTCCAGAATTATTCCACTTTCGGCCTTGAGCAAACGGCGATAACGCCAGATTGCGGCCACCGCAATCTCCAGCTGGTCCATCTCCACTCGCCCCACAGGCTTGAAGTAATCAACGTATGATTCCAATAACTGTTTGAACTCAGAAGCGCTTTCGGACCAGAGTTTGGATTGCAACACTACTTCCTTTGATAGAAACCCGTACTTGAGAGCGTTCTTGCTCGAGATGCGTTTCCCTCGCTTGGTCCGTGGGCCGGTGGCCCGTCGGGCCGATCGTTGCCGAGCGGGTTGTTCCGCTGGAGGTTCTCGCGTTATTTGCGTCATCTCATATGTCCTCCCTTATTTCTTCTCGCCCTTCCCGTGTTTGGGGAGGATTCGAGCGCAGGCATGAACCTGTTGAGTTCGCCTGCAGGTCTATTCTAGGAAGGCGGAGACCCCGAGTGTCTACAACTTTTTCATTCGGGCAATGGCGAGGTTCGAGAGAGTGATTTCACTCCAAGTGTCTACGTTTTCAGGCAATTACAAGTTCGAGACGGTTTTGGCTCTGCAATCCCCCGTGGAGAAAGTTGCACTTGCCCATGCGCCGCGGCCGTGTGGCGGGTCAAAAGACACATTTCCCCTTTTCCCTTTGTTCGGACCGGGGAGTGGCTTGAACCCTTCCCAGCTGTCCTTGCGCGTGCAAGGCGTGGGCCTTCACGAGCAAGCAACAACCTGTGGGGTGGTTTTCTTAGATTTTCCCTTGAACGTTTGCTGCGCGCGTTATCGTGGGAGGTCGTCCTTCTTCTGGCGGGAGAGGAAACGCTGGAGGTATTAGTCCTTGCCCGTCAGCAACCAGTCGATGCTGACTCCAAACCGTTCCTTGAACCGAATTAGCACGTCCGATGCCGGGCCAATCAGTCCCCTCTCGTATTTCGAAAGCTGGCTCTGGCTGATCCCGAGCTTGCGCGCGAAATCCCCCTGCGTCACATCAAATCCCCGTAGCTTCCTTATCCGGCGGCCGATACTCTTCGGGTCAGTTGTGCTCTTGGTGCGCCGCTGAAGTTTTCGCTTGACAACCATTCGGAAATAACTAAAATAGTTATATACGACTCGCTACAAGGAGGAGCACATGTTGTCCGCAAGGCGAAACCATCGAATCCTTATTCGCAAGAACGTCGCATGCGCAAAGGCCTCTTGGCCTACTGGGTGCTCTAAGCAACTACTCGCAGCACTCCGTGAGCTTACCACAAGATTTGCCCTTTCCGTCCAGTTGGGCGAGATCACGCTGCTTGATGGCAAGTGGTATGTAACTCATAGTGGCCTGCTGCGGCTAGCCAACCGCAACGGTTGCCGGGGTATCCGGGTCCAACCCCTGCGTGAGTTCTGCGATGCGGCCGCAAGCCGCTGGGTCTTCAAGGCCACGGTTTACAAGTCCGCTCACTCCAAGGGCTTCGTCGGGTTCGGGGACGCCGAGCCCTCCAACGTCTCCTCGCTCGTCCGCGGGGCCGAGATGCGAGTGGCCGAGACCCGGGCGGTCAACCGGGCCCTGCGCAAGGCCTATGGCATCGGGCTGTGCT
>JACZYA010000055.1 GCA_022571295.1 Acidobacteriota bacterium
CCGTATCATCATCGCGCCCACCGACACCAGCGACTGCTTCCACTCCACCGTCGAGGCTTTCAACTTGGCGGAGAGATTCCAGCTTCCGGTCATCCTGATTTCCGACCTGTTGCTCAGTGAACACCCGGAAACCATCGAAGCCGACGCCATGACGCCCAACGTCCCCATCGACCGCGGCCAGGTGGTCACCGACTGGTCCGAAAACAATGGCCGCTTCAAACGTTATGCGTTTACTCCTTCGGGTGTTTCCCCGCGAGTGCTGCCCGGCAATCCTAACACCTTGTACACCGCCGGCAGCGATGAGCATGACGAGGAAGGCATCCTGATCTCTGACGTGTTCACCAACACCGCCATCCGCCGCAAAGGCGCCGAGAAGCGGATGAAGAAACTGGCGCTCGCGCTCAAAGAGCTCCCGCCGCCACAGCTCGAAGGACCGGCGAAAGCGGACGTGACTCTGATCGGTTGGGGGGGCACCAAGGGCGTCCTCCACGAAGCCGTTCAACAACTGGCCGCCGCCGGCGTGCAAGCCAATCACCTCCACTTCAAGTACCTGCTTCCCTTCCACAGCCGCGAGGCCAGCGAGATTTTGAAAACCTGCAAGCGCACCATCTGTGTAGAGATCAACGCCACCGGACAGTTCGCCCGGCACCTGCGGGCCGAGACCGGCTACAGCGTCCACGACCACATCCTGAAGTACGACGGCGAGCCGTTTGAGCCCCACCACATCGTCGAGCAAGTGCAGGCCATTCTCGCAGGCCAGCAACGTTCGCTCGATGTGACCGAAACCGAGGCCCGCGAGATTGCCTACCACTACCTGCGCGTGCACTTGACCGAGAAAGTCCGCCCCGGGCGCATCGAGCAACAGCCGACTAATGGACAGGGCGAGCCCACTTGGCTGGTTGAACTTGTGGATCGCGATTCCGGACAGAAGCACGGGGAGCTACGCGTCGGCGTCCAGACCGGCTCCACCTACTCCTGGCAGCCGGTGGCATAAGGGGGAACCATGGCGACGATTGTCGAACTTCCGATTCAAACCTACGCCGGGCCGGTCGAGCCCGATTGGTGCCCGGGCTGCGGCGACTTTAGCGTGCTCAAGGCGGTCAAGATGGCCGCCGGCAAGGCCGGGGTGCAGCCCAAAGACTTGGTGATTGTCTCCGGCATCGGCTGCTCCTCCAACCTGCCCGGCTACGTCCATTCCTACGGCGTCCACTCCCTGCATGGCCGCGCAGTAGCGGTGGCCAGTGGCATCCGGCTGGCCAACACCGACCTGAAGGTGGTCATCACCGGCGGCGACGGCGATGGCTACGGAATCGGCATCGGGCACTTCATCCACGCCATGCGCCGCAATCTCGACCTGACCTACGTGGTGATGAACAACCAAATCTACGGCCTCACTACCGGCCAGGCTTCGCCCACCACCATGAAGGAAATGCGCACCAAGTCCACCCCGCGCGGCAACGTGGAGCTGCCCATCAACCCGCTGGCGCTGGCGTTGGTCTCCGGCGCCACCTACGTCGCGCGCGCCTTCTCCGGCGACCCCAACTACATGGCCGACCTGATCACCGGCGGCATCCGGCACAAAGGTTTTGCGCTCATTGACATCTTCAGCCCCTGCGTCACCTACAACAAGCTCAACACTTACCCCTGGTTCAAGAAGCGCGTGTACAAACTGGACGACGAGGCTGGCTACGAGACCGGAAACGTCCGCGCCGCCCTGGAAAAGTCCTTCGAGTGGGGCGACCGCATCCCCCTCGGCCTCTTCTACCGCGACCAGCAGCCCACCTACGAGGACAGCGAGCCCGCCTTCAAGCGCGGCCCACTGGTTCACCAGCCGCTGGGCGTAGACCCCGCGCTGTTCCAATCGCTGCTGGACGAATTGATGTAGGGGCGATGCCCCTCGGCCAGCCGTCCCTTCTGGCAGCCCACCGCGCCATCATCCACCCGTTAGTAAAAACGTGTAACTTCTTCCCTGCTCTGTGCGTCCATTAGTAATAATAAGAAGATGCGCGCCCCTCACCCGCTGAAATTCCTCGCTACATTCGCCGTCGCCACCGCAAGCTGCTACCTCGCTTTTCTGACGGCGTGGCTCCTGCTGTTGGAAGTGCCGGACATTCTGCTCGCAGTTTTCACCCCGGTTGAGTTCGAGGGCGTGTTGACGGGTTGGATTGCGCCCCGGGTTCTGCTTCGCTTCCCCTCCGACATTTCTCCCACCTTCTACACTCTTTCTCAGAGTGGGCTCATTCTGGCCGGCCCCGTTACACTCGCGCTCGGGCTTTATGCCGCTCGAAGGAGCGCCGGCTGGTTGCGCGTTTATCTGACCCAAGTCCTTCTCTGGTCGTCCTACCTCCTGGCTCTTTATGCAAGCCTGTTCGCCGTATGGGCGGCCGGGCCGTTCAGCAGTTTCGTTCGTTCCTTCTGGCCCAGCCAAGCTGTCTCGCTCGGGCTGCGCATTTCTGTTGGAGTTCTCGTGGTGGGGGGCGCTGCTGCGGTGTCCCATCTTGCCTATCGGCACCTGCTGGACAGCAGTGCCGACGCTCGCCCCGGTCGCCTGCTGGCGCTGGCGCGCTGGCTGCTGCTGCCTGCCACCCTCCTGGCATTCATTCTCACGGAGCAAATCTTTCGCTCCTGGCGGGGATACTGGACCCTGCGTGGCAGTCTCCTGCTCGGACTGGTGTTTTTTGTTCTATTGAGTGGTCTTCCCGCTGTGTTGGCGCGGCCTCGCGCGGCTGCCCGGTTACGCGCCGGGCTGGTTGGCGCCGGCATGGTGCTGTTCATCTGGGCTGCTGTAGTCGGCGGGTTGCAAAACTACGACCAGCTTGTTCGCCTGGCCCATCGAGACAATTTCCAATCGCACCAATCTGCGTACTGGCGATTGGAGGTGGAACAATCAGTTCTTGCCCGCACAACGATAGACAAGCTGGCCGCCCAAGCTGACCAGCGCCTGGCCCGCCTCGCAAACCGCCTGGGCCTCAAAACGCCCAACCCTGCGTTGCGCGGCTTCTTCTACACATCGACAGGCGAGAAACGCATGCACACCTCCAGCGACAGAGCTTTTACCGTTCTGCCTGCCCGCAACGAAGTCCATCACCTGCTCACCCCCGACGGTGAGATCACCGACGCGCGCGGCGACGCGCTCCTGCTGATGCACCGTGCCTGGGGGGAACCCGGCTCCTCCGCCGTCGCTCGTGCCGTGGCCCGCTACGCAGTAGGGAACTTCCACGGCGCCGCGCTGGACGCCTACGCCGCCCGCATCACCCGCGAGGAAGGCCTCTACACGCTGCGCGATATTTTCCAACTGGACACCGACTATCTTTCCCCCCTGGTGCGCGATGCGCTGGGCGGCGCCTGGGTGGACTTCCTGGTGCGAAGAAGGAGCCAAGAGGTTCTTTCTGTTCTGTATCGAGAGCCGTTAGAGGAAGGGGCCGAAGAAAAATTCGCCCGCGCGCTGAGCTCCTCTTGGGAAGCGCTGGAGCGCGACTGGCGCAGCTACCTGCTCGCTATGGCCGACCGACGCGTTCCAGCGCCGCTGCAAACACGGCCCGAGCCCTTCTTCCACCGGGGCATTTCCTTCTCGCACGAAATCGGCAGGGCTTGGGGCTACGGCTCCGACCGCGCCTTGGAGCAGCTGGGGCGGATACGCGACCTGGGCGCCAACGCCATTGCCATCGTGCCCTATGCCGGCACCCGGGCACCGCGTGAGTTGACCATCCGCATCTTCACCGGCGAAAGGGACGACCGCGTCATCCGCACCATCCAAGCAGCGCAGGCGCGCGGCCTGCGTATCATGCTCAAGCCGCAACTGTGGGGTCGTGGATACACGGGTGACATCACTTTCAACAACGACGCCGACTTCACGCGCTGGTTTTCTCTCTACCGACGCTGGCTGCTCCACTTTGCCCGCCTGGCCCAACTCTACCGCGTGGACGTGCTGGTAGTCGGAACTGAACTGGAAGGTACAACCCGCCACGAGCAGGAGTGGCGCGCGCTCATCCGCGACATTCGCCGCATCTATTCCGGCCCGCTCACCTACGCCGCCCACTGGGGCGAGAGCTTCGAGCGCCTGCCCTTCTGGGATGCGCTCGACTACCTGGGCCTGAACATGTACTACCCGCTGGCCGTACCGGGCGAAACTCTCAGCGCCGATTCGCCGCGCCTCCAGGAGTTGGTGGAAAAGTTCGCTCGCTTGGCGAAGAACTACAACAAGCCGGTGCTGTTCACCGAAGTCGGCTATCCCGCCCTCCGCACCGCCGCCGAAGAGCCTTGGAAAGAAAGCAGCGCAGCGCTCGACGCCGAGCTCCAGCAGCGCTGCTACGCCACCATCTTTGAAGCTTTCTATCACCAGCCCTGGTTCGCCGGCCTCTATTGGTGGAAGTGGCCCAGCCACGGCAACGGCAGCCCGCGCGGCGCTTCCTTCAACCCTATCGGCAAACCCGCCGCCGACGTGCTGGCCCACTGGTACAGCCAGACGGAAGCGCGGTAAAATTGGCGTGCCACCCGCGAAGCGCTGAGCTCATCTAAGCCGGAAGGGGGGAGGGATGAAACACGTGCGACTGTGGCTTGTGGCCGGCAGCGTTGCCTGCCTGGTCGCAACCTTGCCTGCCCCGGCGCAACACCGCATCACGTCCCGCTCAGCGACCGGCGCTGGGCGCATGGCCGCCTCCGCGCTTCACTCCCACAGGACGCCGGCCCGAACGGCGCGCAATCCCGCCTGGGTTGTTGTTCCAACCAAATCGCATGTGGTGTCTCTTTCGCGCCACACTTTCATTCCGGGCTTCGGTTTGGTCCCGGTGATTCGGGAACGCTTCCCCGTCTTCGGCCTGGGTTTCGACGCCCACCACTTCCGCGTCACTCATCGCCGGCACGGCTTTGGTTTTGGCCGGGGCCGATTCAAAGGCCACAGGTTTTTCAGGACAGGCTTCTTCCCCCTCGTTTCAAGCAGCGTGGTGGTTGTGCCACAGATAGTGGAGGTGCCGGTGGTTGTAGTCGAAGCGGGCCAGAGCGCCTCGGCCGAGGAAGAGTCGGCAAGCCGAAGCGCCTTCCCGGCGGTGGCAGGGCTGCCCTACAATTGGAATGAGCGCCTACAGGTGGCCGAGCCCGGCCTCCGTCCCCAGCCGACGCCCCTGCCCCAACTCACGCTCCTGGTTCTCAAGCACGGCTCCATCTTCGCGGCCACCGACTATTGGTTGGAAGACGGCCGCCTCTTCTATCTGTCCTCCACCGGCGCCGTGCGTTCAGTCGCACTGGGCGGCTTGGACTGGCCCATGACTACCCGCCTGAACGCCGAGCGCGGCGTTCGCTTCGTCCTGCGCTCTGCGCCCCGCTAGCACCACAGCCAAACAGGACGACCCCCGCCGGCCATTCTGCTCATCTGCTCAACGGAATGAAATTCTGGTTGGACTAATTACCAGACGGGATCGCCACGGCTTGGGCCGGGCGGGGCTTAACCGGTGTGGCGCCGTGCGGATTGCGCCAGCGTCCGGCGATGGCTTCCCCGCACTTGGGACAGTGGTCGTGGTCGAGGTTGTACTCCAGCACCGAATGCCACGAGCGCCGGACCAGAATTTCCCCGCAGCCGGGGCAGTAGGTATGGGCAGCGTCGCTGTGGATGTTGCCTTCGTACACGAACTTCAGCCCCACCTCGCGGGCAATCTTCCGCGCCCGGTGCAGAGTGTCGGGCGAGGTGGAAGGTTTGTCGCGCAGCTTGAAGTCGGGATGGAAGGCGGTGAAGTGCAGCGGCACGTCGTCGCCCAGGTTGTGCAGAATCCACTCAGCCAGTAGGGTCAGCTCTTTCGGGTCGTCGTTGAGGGTGGGAATAATCAGGTTGGTGATCTCGATCCAAACGTTGGTTTCGTGCCGTAGCCACTTCAGGGTTTCCAGCACGGGCGCCAAGTGGGTCAGCGTCACGCGGCCGTAAAAATTATCGGTGAAGGCCTTCAGGTCTACGTTGGCGGCGTCAATGTGGTCGTAGATGTCGAAAAAAGCCTCGCGGGTGATGTAGCCGTTGGTGACCATCACGGTGTTCAGCCCCTGGGCGCGGGCCGCCCGGGCGATGTCCACTACGTACTCGCCCCAGATGGTGGGCTCGTTGTAGGTGAAGGCCAGGCTGGGGCAGCCGTTCTGCTTCGCCAGCGCTACCACCTGCTCCGGCTCCAGGCGGGTGGAGTTCACCTGGTCGGACTTCGATTTCGAGATGTCCCAGTTCTGGCAGAAGAAGCAGCCCATGTTGCAGCCGGCCGTGCCCAGCGACAAAATCTTCGTGCCGGGGACAAAGTGGTTGAGCGGCTTTTTCTCGATCGGGTCAATCTGCAAAGCGGCGGGCTGCGCGTAGCCCAGGTTGTAGAGCGTGCCGCCGCGGTTCACGCGGATGAAGCAGAAGCCCATCTGCCCCTCGCCGATGTGGCAGTGGCGCGGGCACAAGTAGCAGTGCAGCTTGCCGTCGCCCTCGGGTTCCCACCAGCGCGCCCGGTGCGGGTTCGGCGGAAGAATGGAAGTCAGATTCGCCATCGCGGGTCCTTCTTGGGCCTCGGTCAATTATACGCTTGCAAGCCAGCCCCGCCTACCCTCCAACCCCTTTGCGATAGCGACTACCTGTCCGTGCGCCCTGCTCCATCTCGTGCGCCCAGGCGAGGAAGCTGCGCATGCGGCGGCGTTCGCGCCAGAGCAAGCGAAAGAATTGCCCCCGGGTTAATTCCTCAGCGTGGACGCCGAAGAAAGTTTCCATGCGCCAGCGCAGGTAGGGGCTCCGCCAGGGCCGCAGCCGATACCCGCGTGCCGTCCGCCAGAAGTACCGCAGCGCGTAGATCAATGCGCCCTGTCCCTCCGCAATGAGGTCTGAACTTCTCCCGCAAACTCAACCGCCGGTAAACGCCGTCTGCTCGTCCACAAAGCAGAGCGGATTGCCAAAGGGATCTTTCATGTAGAAAGAGCTCTCACCCCAGGGCCGTGTCCCGATCCGGCCCATCGGCTTGCCGCCATCACCCATTTCCGACGAGAGCCCGCCCAGGCGCTCCGCTCGCTGATAGACCGCCTCCAGGTCGGGGACGGCAAAATAGACGTGGTCCGGAAGAGGAGCAACGTCCCGCGCATCTCCGTCGGCGCGCGGGTTGTACACCGCCAGGATGACGTCGCCACAGTCGAAGTAATGGCGACCGGGTGAGATACGCTGGCCTTCAATTCCCAACAGGTCGGTGTAGTACTGCGCCGCCTGCTCAATGTCGGAGACTGGAAGGATTATTCGATAAAGACGCGGGCCTTTCGACACCTCATTCACTTTACTTTGCACGCTTGCTCCCGGCCGTTGACTTTGAGTCTGACGCGCATGGGCGGGTTCCCCTCACTCACGGGAAAACTGTACTGAACCAAAAAAACAAATCCTCAGCGCCGCAGCGGCTTGACCCAGATGCGGTCGCTGGCACTCCGGCCCAGGTGAACCGTTTTGCCAGCGACCAGTAGTTGCATGGTCTGGTCGTAGTCGATGTGTTCTACCAGCAAGCGCGTCCCCGGGCGCAGCCGGTTGCGATCCAGGTATTCGAGAAAGTCCGATTCTTTCTCATACACTTTTTGAATTTCCAGCCGCTGCCCCGCGCGCATTTCGCTCAAACGCCGCGCGCGGTCGCGCCGCCGCTGTCCCGACACACCGCTGAAGAGCGGGTTGCCGTGCGGACAGGAACTCTCGCGCCCGAAATACTTGAGCAGCAACCCTTCCACCTCGGGCGAGATGGCGTGCTCGAGCTTTTCGGCCTCGTCGTGCACGCGCGTCCAAGGCATGCCCAACACCTCGCTCAAGAGCTTTTCCGCCAAGCGATGCCGAAGCGCCAAGTGGCCGGCGATCTCGCGTCCTTTGGACGTAAGGCGCATCTGCCCGCGGCGGCCCAGGCGGACGGTGCCGTTGCGCGCCATGCGCTTGAGCGCCGCCGTCACTGCCGGCGGTGTCACTCTCAGCACTTCCGACAAGCGCGCGCTGATGGGCTCCTGCTCCTCCTGCTCCATCTCCCAGATAGTTTTTAGATAGTCTTCTTGGGAAACACTGGTGTTAGTGCGACGCTGGCGCGTGGCTACAACCATGACGGGCTGGCATTATAGCAATGAGGGCGGGACGCAGTTCAATTTTTCGAACCCGACTCCGGGGCAGAGGTAGAGCCACCACCTGAATCTTGCTTGAGCTCCACGATCAACTTGTTGACCCGGCGCTCCAGCAGGTCGCGCACCCGGCGGTAGGTTCGCATCGAGCACTGGAAAGGATCGGGCACGCGCCACTCCACCCGCCGCCCGCTGAATCCCGGAACCACAGAGCGCACCGGCATGAAAGTCATGTTGACCAGCACGTCCACTTGCTTCCAGTCAATCGCCTCCAGGCCTTTTGACTGCTGCCCGTCCACGCTGGCGTGTTTTTCCTTCATGACCTGCGCGGTCTCGGGGGTGATGTAACCCAGCGGAGTCAAGCCGGCGCTTACCGCCTCGATGCCTTCCACCGCCCGATGCCGAACCCACGCTTCGGCCATCTGGCTGCGGCAGGCATTGCCAATGCATACGAAAGCGATGCGCGTGCGCGCGTCCGCCTTCACCTGCGGCTGGAATTTCGCCCCCACCTGCGCTTCAAAGAAGGCCGAGCTCATCACACCTTCTCAGTTTGACGCATTCTGACCAATTCCAGGAAGTGTCGGTGGATGGTGGTGTCGTCGGTGAGTTCGGGATGGAAAGTGGCCAGCAAGCAGTTTCCTTGCTGTACCAGAACCGGCTCGCCCTCGCACTCGCCCAGGACTTCCACTTGCGGGCCCACGCGGCGAATCCGCGGCGCGCGGATGAAGACCATCTCCAGCTCACCTTCCTTCAACGCGCACCAGCCTGAGCGCACGGCGCTGTCGAGTTGGCGTCCGTAGGCGTTACGCTCGATGGCGACGTCCACCAAGCCCAGGCCGGGCTGGGGCAATCCGGCAACTTCCTGTGCCAAGAGAATCGCCCCGGCACAAGTGCCGAAGAGAGGCTTGCCCTGGGCGGGCAGGCGGCGGATTGCCTCGCGGAAACCATCGCCTTCCAGAAATTTCAAGCTGGTGGTGCTTTCGCCGCCGGGGAGAATCAGCGCATCAACTCCGCGCAACTCCTCCGCGCGACGGATGTAGGCCCACTCCACGCCCAGACGATCCAGTACGCGCGCGTGGGCTTCAAAGTCACCTTGGAGAGCCAAAACCCCAACTTTCATTTTCCTCTTCATTCACCCAACCACCGGCTCCCAGCGGCAGGGGCCGCTGGGTTGGACAAGCAAGACTATCTTGTCCTCCGAGCTTTGCCAAAGAATTGTCGCCCCTCCAGTTTTCCGTCCAGCCCGGTGGCCCCCGCCACCGGGTCGGCTAATGCCCTTGCGTTTGCCCTTCGACAAGCTCAGGACGAACGCTTGGCCTAGCGGCCGCGCGTCTGCAGCAACTCTTTCTCGTCCAATTGCCGCACATCAAGTCCCTTCATGGCCTCGCCCAAGTCGGCAGACGCTTCCAGCACCGCCTTGGGGTCGTTGTAGTGCGTGTTGGCGTGGACAATGGCGCGGGCGCGACGCTCGGGATCGGACGACTTGAAGATGCCGGAGCCGACGAAAATGGCTTCGGCGCCCAGTTGCCGCACCAGCGCGGCGTCAGCCGGAGTGGCGATGCCGCCAGCGGAGAAGTTGGGCACCGGCAACTTGCCGTGCTCGGCCACCCACTCCACCAACTCCAGCGGCGCTCCCAGGCGCTTGGCCTCCTGCATCAATTCTTCCTTCGCCAGCACGGTCAGCCGCTTCATGTGACCGACGATGGCGCGCATGTGCCGCACCGCCTCCACCACGTCACCGGAGCCGGCTTCGCCTTTGGTGCGGATCATGGCTGCGCCTTCGGCGATGCGCCGCAGGGCCTCGCCCAGGTTGCGGCAGCCACAGACGAAGGGCACGCGGAAGAGCTTCTTGTTGACGTGGTTTTCTTCATCGGCAGGGGTCAGCACTTCGCTTTCGTCGATGAAGTCCACCTCCAGCGCTTCCAGCACTTGTGCTTCGGCAAAGTGGCCGATGCGCACCTTGGCCATCACCGGGATGGTGACCGTCTGCATGATTTCGCGGATGATTTTGGGCGAGGCCATGCGGGCCACACCGCCTTCCTTGCGAATGTCGGCCGGCACGCGCTCCAGCGCCATCACCGCGCAGCCGCCCGCCTGCTCGGCGATGCGAGCTTGCTCGGCGTTGGTGACGTCCATGATGACGCCGCCTTTGAGCATTTCCGCCAAGCCTACTTTCACCCGCCACTGCTCGTCTTGAAATAATTTCATTGCCCTGTTCCCTCCTGAGAAGAATTCCGCTGCACTTGCACGACCCAATAGATATCGCCCAAGCGTTGAATCCGTGGCGTCAATCCGGCGGCCCGAAACAACTCCTCCAGCGAACGGCGTCGAAAGCACTCGGAGGCGTGGCCGTCTTCGGTGACCATTAGCTCCAGCGTGGAGCGGGTCCAGTCCAGTATAGCCATCAATCCCCGCCGGTGCATCTGCATGTACCACTCCGCGCGCGGCACCAGCGAAAACTCAGAATAGAGCACGAACAGCGCGCGCCCCCTAGCGTGGAGACAGGGGCCGGGTTCTCAGGTTTGTCCATGCTCTTTACCATCTCACACCAAAGCTACGCGCGCAGTCTCGGCCCTTTCGGCGGGTGCGCGCCGCCGTTGTCCCAGCTCTCTCTTCAGCAGAGCGCCGAGGATTTCAATCCCTCGGTCAATTTGCTTTTCGTTAGTGTCCGCAAAACCCAGGCGCAACGTGTTGGGCTGCACCGCCTGGAAGTAAAAAAAGCGCCCGGGGGTGAAGAGCACATTGCGCTCGCGGGCCTTGAAGAGCAGCGCGCCCGCGTCCAGCCCCGCCGGCAACGTGACCCAAACCGCCATGCCGCCTTCGGGGTGTGCCCAAGATACTTCCGCCGGGAAATGTCGCTCCAGGGCCGCTTCCATGTGGGCCAGGCGCGAGCGATAGACTTTGCGGCTTCGCTTGAGCAGGCGCGCGAACAGACCACGGCGGCCAAACTCGGCCAGGGCGGCTTGCGCGAGCTGGTCGGTGTGCAGGTCGGTGGCCTGCTTGGCGAGGCGCAGGCGGTCGATCACCTGCTGATTGGCAACCACCCAACCTACGCGCAGCCCGGGGAAGCCCACCTTGGAAAAACTGTTGAGATGAATCACCAACTCGGAAGTATCGAGCGCTTTGAGCGAGGGCAACTCGCGCCCGCGCAGGCGCAGGGCGCCGTAGATGTTGTCTTCCACCACCGGCAGGTGGTGGCGCGCCGCCAATTCCAGCAACCGCTTGCGAGCGTCGAGCGAAAGCGTGGTTCCGGTGGGGTTGTGGAAGTTGGGCGTCACCAGAAGCAAGCGCACACGCTGCTGCGCCAGGATGGATTCCAGCACATCGAGGTTCAGTCCCTGCTCGGTCAGCGGCACGCCCAGACAAGTCACGCCGCCGCTGTTGAAGCTCTGGATAGCGCCGGGATAAACCGGATTCTCCATCGCCACCACGTCACCGGGACGAAGAAAAACTTTTCGTACCAGGTCGAGCGCCTGCTGGCAGCCGTTGGTGATGAGCAGCTCACGGTCGCCGGCCCGGATGCCCTCGCGGGACAATTCCTGCCGGACAAACTCTTTCAGCGGCGGGTAGCCGTCGCTGTTCCCGAGCCCCAGCAGCGCTCCCCCGTCCCGGCGCAGTACCTCGCTGCAACAGCGGCGAAAATCTTCCACCGGAAAGAGCGCGTTGGCGGTGCTGGCGGAGGTGAAGGCGATCACCTTGCCGTTCGAAGCGGCGTTGCAACAGTCAGCCAGCAAGGAGTCGAGCGGGTCGTCCACCGGCGTATCGGCGAATAGCATCTGCCACAGGTAGCCGTTCTCCAGGCTGGCGGAAAAAGGCGCGGGCGAGGGGGCGGGTTTGGCGGGCTCGACTCCCTTGGAAACGAACGTACCCCGGCCCACCTGGCCTTCGATCCAGCCGTCGGCGGTGAGCTCAGCATAGGCGTTGGCGACGGTGGTGCGGTGGACGCCCAGCCGGGCGGCCAACTCGCGCGTAGGCGGCAGGCGCTCGCCCACGGTTAGCCCTCCGGTGGTAATCAATTGGCGGATTTGATCGCAAACCTGCTGGTAGAGCGGAACCTGACTGGCGGGGTCAAGCTGCAACATCGGGCCCTCCCTATTGTCTCTCTATACCATCCAATATACCTTCAAAGAATGGTATGTAAAGAGCCAAATTGTCTTGCAGAAGGATGCTCCACGCTCCACCAAAATCCGACTTCGCAGGGCTAGGAGCGCAGCTTGTAGCGCTGGATTTTGCCGGTGGCGGCCTTGGGGAGCTCGGCGACGAACTCTATGATTTGCGGGCACTTGTAGCCCGGCAGGCGCTCGCGCACGAAGGCGCGCACTACTTCATCAGCTTCGTCAGCGGCGGAGCGCTCGGCGTCGCATGCGGTCGCGCAGGCGCTGCCGCAACTTCTCCGGCGCGCTGGGATTGAAAGCCACCAGATACCAGAGCGGGTCGCGGGTGCCACGGGCCAGCGCGCGCAGGGTGGAAACCGGCGTTCTGGGATGTCGAGCCACGTTCTCGCGCACAGCCGCGTAAGGATGGCGCGCGAAGCGAGCCAGCACGGCGGGCGACACATGAGGATGATCGCTGAGCAGACGCGCGAGGTAGAAGTCCTCCGGCGGCAAGCGCTGGGCCAGCCGGCGAACGGCTTGCGCGGAGGTCTGGCGACGGGAAGCCTGACGCACCTTGCGGTCCCAGTCCGGGTTGATGTGGTTCAACTCGGCGGTGCGAAGCTGGATCAGTTGGCGGAGGAGTTTTTCTTCCAATCGGCGGCGGTCGGCGGGCAAACGACTGCTGCGCAGCAAGCGAAGGACGTCTTGCAGACTCTGGCGCTCGCCCAGGATGAGTTGGGTGGTGCGCGGCCTGAGTCCCAGCCGTCGGCGGCGGATGTCAAGCTGTCGCATGTGCACCTTCACCCCGAAAGGATGGCCTCATTATGCCGGGAAGCAGCTCACGGGTAAAGCGCGGTCTTTGCGCCAACGCTGCTGGACGGCCTGCCCCTGCGTTGCAGAATGAAAAGGCTGGCACTATAGTAAAAGGCTGGGGCGAAATAGTAAAAGGCCGGGGCGAAATAGATTTCATTTTTTGAACGAGAAAGGGGCACTCATGTCAGTTTTTCAAGACCGCAAAGAAGAGTTGGAAAAGCACGAGTTCATGATGGGGACGCACCGAGGTCGCTTGGCGGTGACGCTGGACCTGCTGACGGAAGCGATGGTGCTGGTGGGGCAACACTCGGTCTATTGCCGCAGTCAGCGCAAGCCCGGCCAGCCCGCGATGGACATCCGCCTCATCAATCAGAGCCTGGGGCAAGCAAAGGAGCTGATTCAGCACGTCATGGAAGAGATGCGCGCCGAGCGCGAACGCCAACGCGCACAGTAATCTTTTTCCCCGCCTACAACCCCTGAAGAAAGGGATTCCGTTCGCGCTCGTCGCCGATGGTGGTGGCGGGGCCGTGGCCGGGATAAACGCGGGTGGCATTATCGAGCGCCAGCAAGTGGGAGTGGATGGAGCGCAGGATGGCGTCGGAGGAGCCGCCCCAGAGGTCGGTGCGGCCGATGCTGCCGGCAAAGAGGGTGTCGCCGGCGAAGAGAATCTTCTGCGGCTCAGGCAGGTAGAGGCTGATGCTGCCGGGGCTGTGGCCGGGAGTGTGCAGGACGTGCGCGCTGAGGTCGCGGCCCCAGCGAATCTCGTCGCCGGCGCGCAGGGGCTGGTCGAGCTCGGCCACGGGCGGGGCGGGCACGCCGATCATCTGCGCCTGCAATTCCACGTTCTCCAACAGCCAGCGGTCTTCGGGATGCATCAGTACGGGAGCGCCGGTGGCCTGCTTGAGTTTGGCGGCGCCGCCCACGTGGTCAATGTGCGCGTGGGTGATGACGATGTACTTCACTTTCAAGCGGTGCCGCCGAAGGACGGCCAGGATTTCCTCGGGGTTGTCGCCGGGGTCAATGACGATGGCTTCGCGGGATTCTGTGTCGCCGATGATGGAGCAGTTGCATTGCAGCCACCCGACCGGGATGACCTCGTGGATCAGTTTGGGCGGGGAAGTCACACCGGGTAGCAGTTCCAGTTCAACCGGGCGCGAGCGACGCGCAGCCGCGACTGGTTTCCTGGTTTGGAAACGTCCGTCATTGCGAACAAATTATAGCACGTTGCCGATTACCCGCCGGACTGCTAGAATTCCATCTGTGTTTCATTTCTATTCTGCGCAAGAGGGATCCAAGGCAAACGTTCTTTACTCCACTCGAAAGGGGGCACGATGGCGGTTTTACAGCAAACTGAAGTCACAGAAAAACTGGGGCAACTGCCGGGCTGGCAATTAAAAGGGGACGAGATCGAAAAGGTCTATGAGCTGAGCGGCTTCCGCGGGGCGTTGGCGTTTGTGAACCACGTCGGAAATCTGGCCGAAGGCGCGCAGCACCATCCCGACATCACCATCAACTACAGCAAGGTCCGGCTGACGCTCTCGACCCATTCCGAAGGCGGCGTCACGCAAAAGGACCTGGACCTGGCGGCGCAGATCGAAAAGTTGGCGCCGAAATAGAGCGCGGGACAAGCAGATTCCCGAAGGCGTTACCTCTGGATGAACTTTCTTCCGGATTACGTTATCCTTCTTCTATCTCTGCAACTGCGGAGGCTTTGAACGTGAGCGAAGAAGCACGCTCGGCACTGCATGTTAGCTATGAGGCGTTGGGCGCAAGTTTCGCCAGCGTGCGCGGGCGCCTGGTGCCGGAGCGCTTTGGAACAGTGGAAGACGAATGCGCGACGGTGCGCGCAGCCGCGGGCGTGGTGGACCGCAGTGACCTGGGCTACCTGACCGCCAGCGGCGGCGATGCGCAGCGTTTCCTACAAGGCATGGTGAGCAATGAAGTCGCAGCGCTCGCGCCCGGCCAGGGCACCTACGCCCTCCACCTCAACACGCAGGGGCACATCGTGGCTGACTTCTACCTGCTGGCCATGCCCGACCACTTTCTGCTGGAGACGGCCCGCAACCGTGTGGAACCGCTGCGCGCAGGGCTGGAGCGCTACATCGTGGCCGACGACGTCGAATTGGCCGACCGCAGCGACCAGTTCGCCGCCCTGAGCGTGGAAGGCCCCGCCGCCGGACGGCTACTGACGGCGGCAGGCGCAGCCGCCTTGCCGGGCAAAGAGTTCAACCACGTCTGGGTGCAACTGGGCGGGCCGGTGCTGGTGGTGCGCCTGAGCGAAACCGGCGAGGAAGGCTACCGGCTGATTTTCCTGGTGGAGTACGCGCAGAATATCTGGGACGCGCTGACCGCCCAGCAGCAGGCGGTGGCCTGGAAACCGGTGGGACACGCGGCGCTGAACATCCTGCGCACTGAAGCCGGACTTCCCTGGTACGGCATTGACATGGACGAGCGCACCCTGCCGCCCGAGGCGGGCTTGGAGCAGCGCGCGCTGAGCTACACCAAGGGCTGCTACATCGGGCAGGAAATCATCGAGCGCATTCGCTCGCGCGGGCGCGTCAACCGCCGGCTGACCGGCCTCTGGCTGAGCGGCGAGAGTCTGCCCGCCGCCGGGACCAAGCTCTTCCACAACGACAAAGCCGTAGGCACGGTGACAACCGCCGTTCACTCCCCCACTTTGAAGCGCGCTATCGGCCTGGGCTACGTCCGGCGCGAACACCTCGAGTCGGGAACCCGGCTGCGGGTCGAAAGCGGCGGAACAGTCGAAGTGGCGGAACTACCTTTTCACCACTTACCTGTAAAGAACTGATTCTAAGCACCTTGCACCAGACCCACGACAACTGAGCGAACATCAGATATAATGCAAGCAGGCATTTGAACTGCGGAGGAATTTTCTTGAGCATGTACGAAGAAGGTCAGAACGTTAAGCACCAGCAGTACGGACTGGGCACCATCCTCGCCAGCGACGAGGAACGCACCTCGATTGAATTTGTCGAGCACGGCACCAAGAAGTTCGTCAGCTCCATGGTCGTGCTGGAACTCACCGACGAGAAACCGCCCAAGAAAGCAAGGAAAGCGCGCCGCACCAAAGGCACCACCACGAAGCGCACAAAGAAAAAGAAGTAGCCTTTCTTTTCTTCCTGCGGAGAAAACCATCGGGCGCTGCTCCCTATTCCTGTGCCAGTGGGTTGAACAATTCGCGCTGGGACGCCAGCCGACGGGATCACCGAGAAACTAGGCGAGGTTCAGTGCGCGCTTGAAGCTGCCGCGCTCCTGCTCGATCTTCTTCTGCAGCATCATGATAGAGTAGATCAGCGACTCCGGCCGCGGCGGGCACCCCGGCACATAGACGTCCACCGGAATGATCTGGTTCACACCCTGCACCAGCGCGTAGTTGTTAAAGATGCCGCCCGAGGTCGCACAGGCGCCCATCGAAATCACCCACTTGGGCTCCGGCATCTGGTCGTAGAGCCGGCGGATCACCGGCGCCATCTTCTGCGAGACCCGCCCGGCTATAATCATCAGGTCGGCTTGCCGGGGCGAAGCGCGGAACACCTCCGCCCCAAAGCGAGCGATATCAAAGCGGGCGGCGCCCATCGACATCATTTCGATGGCGCAGCAGGCCAGCCCGAAGCTCAGCGGCCAAAGCGAAGATTTCCGCGCCCAGTTGACCGCCTTGTCGAGCTGGGCCAGGATGATTCCCTCCCCGCCCGGCTCGCCGCCCAACTCGCGGGCCAGCTTTTCCTTGACGTCACTCATGGCATCCATTCTCGCACGAGGCTGTCTCGGTTGTCACTAGACCTTTAGCACCACCTTGCCGAACTGTTCGCGCTGTTCCAAGTAGGCGTGGGCGCTGGCGGCTTCGGCCAGGGGGAAGACGCGATCCACCACCGGGCGCAGCTTTCCCTGCTCCACCAGTTTCAGCACCGTCTGCAATTCGCTGCGCGTTCCCATGTAGCTCCCCAGCAGCGACCACTGGCGCGAGAACAAACGGCGGATGTCAATCTTCGCTTCCGGGCCGGTGGTAGCCCCGCACGTCACCAAGCGCCCACCCGTCGCCAAGCTGGCCAAGCTTTTCTCCCAAGTGGCTTGTCCGACGTGCTCGAACACCACGTCCACCCCGCGCCGCCCGGTCAACTGCTTGACCTCGGCGGCGATGTCCTGCTTGCGGTGGTTGATCAACTCGTCGGCGCCCAGCTCCTTCGCCTTCTGTAATTTCTCGTCCGTGCCGGCGGTGGCAATCACCTGCGCGCCGTGCAGCTTTGCGATTTGAATTGCGGCGCTGCCGATTCCGCTGCCCGCCGCCAGCACCAGCACCTTCTCGCCCGCCTTCAGCTGCGCGCGCGTCACCAGCATGTGCCACGCCGTCAGGAAGACCAGCGGCACGGCCGCCGCTTCCTCAAAACTCAACCCGCCCGGTAGCGGCAAGACGTTCACCTCCGGGGCGCGCACGTATTCCGCGCAGCCGCCGTCCACTAGGTAACCGAAAATGGTATAGCGCCGGCAGAGGTTGTCGAGCCCGGCCAGGCACGGGTCGCAAACGTTGCAGGAAAGCCCCGGCGCCAGCACCACCTTCTGGCCCACCGT
>JACZYA010000189.1 GCA_022571295.1 Acidobacteriota bacterium
AGGCCGAGCAACAGCATCATCACGACCATTACGATAAGCCGGACCAACCCGCTCGACCCTCCCCGGCTTCGGGCTCGTGCGCGCTGCGACAACTGCGGCTGTCCGCTCAGGGTTACGCCACGGTCGGCGGCAATCACTTCCGCGATGCGCCCGGTCATTTGGAGCAGCGCCCCGCCGTAGTTCCCCTGCCGCAGCAGCGGCAGCATCTCGCGCCCAAAGCCGCCCACCTTGCCGTCCGGCAGGATGGGCTCCAGGCCGTAGCCGACTTCGACCCAATACCGGCGGTCGTCAACCGAGAGCAGAATCAGCGCGCCGCGGTCCTCGCCTTTGTAGCCGATGCCCCAGCGCTCGTAGAGCCGGTTGGCAAAATCCTGCTCCGGCACATCCTCCAGCGAGCGGACGGTGACGACGGCGATTTGCGCGTGGGCCTTCTGGTCCACTTCGGCGCACAGGTTAGTGAGGGCTCCCGCCATGCGCGCATCGAGAACGCCCGCGAAGTCGCTGACGTAGCCGCGCGCTTCAAGCTGCTCGACCTTTTCCGCACGGACAAGCAGAGGGGTCAGCAGTACCAGTAGCGCCCCGAGGACGGCCGCAGCGAGAAACTCCTTTCCGATGGCGCCACCACCAGCGTGCGCCCGGTTTATTTTTCGCCTTCTCATTCTGCGTTTGCCGAATCTCTCCAGACTTGGATGGCGGTTCCGCAACAGGCCGAACTATATTTATCCAGAGAACCCCCCGAAAGTCTTGCTGAGTAATGCAAGAACCCCCCGCCCCGCTATCGTCTGCGCCATCCGGTTGTGAGCAGTCATCTTAGGGTGTGATCCCACGCAAGTCAATGTGCGCTGCGCTGGTTTGATTTGTTGTACTCAACCGATAACTAACACGGCGATTCTGTTCCCAGCCGTGAGTCAACGTCTGCGGCGTGGCGCGCATCCTAACTGGCAGGCGAAATTGACGGTGCGGCGGGCTTGTGCTAGCGTAGCTTCGATGGTTCCGCGCGCCGGAAACGTTCCGCTTGGAGGGCCATGCCGGAACTAAACTTGGGGTTGTTGCAAGCTGACCTGACCCAGTTGCTGCTGCAAACGGGTTGGGTGGCACGCGTTGTTCTTCTGATTCTGCTCGGCTTTTCGGTTTTTTCCTGGGCCGTCATTTACCGGAAGTACATCACCTTCCGCCGCGCTCGCGGGCAGACCGCGCGCTTTCTGGAGGTCTTCCGCACCGCGCAGAGCTTTCCGGAAGCGCGTCCCCTGGTAGCCACCTTCCCTGCCACCCCGCTGGCATCAGTCTATGCGGCCGGGATGCAGGAGTTGAACAGCCTGCGCGCGAGCAACAACCCGCAGGGCAAGGGGCTCAAGAGCACGGACGCGATCAACGTGGCCATGCACCTGGCGTCGGCAACGGAAATCTCGCGGCTGGAGGAGCGGATGAGCTTTCTGGCCACCACCGGTTCGGTGACGCCGTTCATCGGCCTGTTCGGTACCGTCTGGGGCATCATGGGCGCCTTTATGGGTCTGGGCCAAGCCGGGGCCACCACGCTGAGCGCGGTTGCGCCCGGCATTGCCGAAGCGCTCATCGCCACCGCTGCAGGACTGTTCGCCGCCATCCCGGCGGTGATTGCGTACAACTACTTCCTCCACCAGGTCCGCGAGTTCGCCACCCGCATGAACAATTTTTCTCTAGAGTTTTTGACCCGGGTAGAAAAAATCTATATGTAATTCGGAGGACCTATCATGGCTGCTCCCATTCGCCAGCCACGCACCGCCAGTTCCATGGCTGACATCAACATCACGCCTTTCGTGGATGTGGTCTTGGTGTTGCTCATCATCTTTATGATCACCGCGCCCATCTTGCAGTCGGGCATTGAAGTCCAACTGCCCAAGACCAAGACCGTCAAAGCCATCGTCGAGGAACGCCTGGTGCTGACCATTGACCGCAGCCAGCGGCTCTACCTGGGCAATGAGCTGGTCAACATCAACGCGCTGGGCGAGTTGCTGCGCGCCAAAGGGCCTGCCGGCCAGCAGGCGGTCTATATCCGCTGCGACGAATCGGTGCCCTTCGGCACGGTCGCGACGGTGATGGATGCCGTCCGCCAGGCAGGGATCGAGAACGTGAGCATGGTGACGGAGCCGATTCGGAAGCGCCGCCGCTCCTAAGGTTTTCCGATGGCGCACGCGAATCAAATCGCATTGCCCGACGGCTTGAAGCGGCCGCTGCTGGTGTCGGCGACCGCGCACGCCGGTTTGGTCGTCTTGATGCTGTTGGGCATGCCGGCTCACCAGCGCGGCGAATCCTGGGGTGGTTCCGGCGGCGGAGCGGTGCAAGTTACGCTCGTGCGCCGTCTGCCGGGGATTTCCCTGCCGCGCCCTCCGGTGGTGACCCAGAGCCGCCGCGCCACCGAGTCGCGGGGACTCCACCGGGAAGAACCGAAACCTGAGCCACCCCGGCAAGAGCAGGCCCAGGCGCTGCCCCGCTTCGGCGAAGAGCTCAAGCCCGCACCACGGCGACGCCGGCGGCGGGAGGAGCCTCCGGTGGTCAACCCGCCCGGCGCCATCCCGCAGGGCGAAGGTGGCCCTCCGGCGCTGCCCTACACTTCCTTCCACGCGGATGGAGCCGAGGGTGGCATGAGCTTCGGGTCAGGCGGCGCGTTCGGCGGCCGCTATCCCTGGTACGTGGACAGCGTGCGCCGCCGCATCAGCAGCAACTGGCTGCTCTCCAGCATTGATCCTTACGTGCAGTGGGCGCCGCGCGTGGTGGTGAGCTTTGAAATTCTGCGCAACGGCACAGTGGTGAATCTGCAAGTGCTGCGAGCAAGTGGAGTGGCTTCGGTGGACCGCTCAGCGGTGCGCGCGGTGCTCGCCTCCGCGCCGCTCGACCGCCTGCCGTCCGACCACACCGGCGACAAGGTCAGGGTCGAGTTCTGGTTCGACTTCCGCCGCCCGTGAAAGTTTCCGGAGTAACCAAGAACGTGCGTTTGCGTCCAACTGAAATGGAGATGAAGCGACTGGCTCTTGGCGCTGTTGTCCTGCTGGCGGTGGCACTGTTACCGCTGCGGGTCGAGCCTCAGCAAGACTGGTTCCGCACTGGCACCGGCTTGGGGGTGGAGAAGGTGCGGGTGGCGTTGCCGTCCTTCGCGGCTTATGTGGCGGAGGCGGAAACCCTGGCAGGAATCTTCAATGCCACTCTGTGGAACGACCTGGCGATGAGCGGTGTGGTGGAGCTGGTAAGCTCCAGCTTCTATCCCTTGGAGGGGCCCACCCGCTCCGGCGAACTCAACCACGAAGCCTGGGTTGCGAATCCCACCGAAGCTCACATGGTGGCCTACGGTAACCTGGAGTTTCTCAGCGCCGACCTGGCGGTCAACGCCTGGCTTTCGGACGTGCGCAATCCGGGCGCGCCGGCGGTGATCGCCAAGCGCTACCGCGGCGACCGCACCGAAGACCAAGCCCGGCAGTTGGCGCACCACTTCGCCGACGAGATTGTCGAACGCTTGAGCGGCGGCCAGCCCGGCATTGCCCGCACGCAAGTGGTTTTCGTCAGCAACCGCTCGCGCAAAAAGGAAATCTGGGTGATGGACTACGACGGTCACAACCAACACCGCGTGGGCCGCTGCAGCATCCGGTGCCTGACGCCGCGCTGGTCGTTCGACCGCACCCGCCTGGCTTATACCGCCTATTCCACCCCGGCGGGGAGATCGGTTCCCCGGGTGGACATTCATCTCCATTCCCTGCTGACCAACCGCCCGCTGGCCTTCCCGTCTCTGGGCGGCACCACCACCACGCCCGCTTGGTCGCCCGACGGCAGGCGGCTGGCGCTTTCTTCCAGCCGCACCCGCGATCACGAAATCTACGTGTGCAACCCCGACGGCAGCAACCTCCGCCGGCTGACTTTTTCCCAAGGGGTGGATATCTCCCCGGCCTGGAACCCGCGCACCGGCGAGCAGATTGCTTTTGTCAGCGACCGCGGCGGCTCGCCGCAGATTTATCTGATGGACGCCGATGGCTCCAACGTCGAGCGGCTGACCAGCGGCGAAGGCTACGCTGTTTCGCCCGCCTGGTCGCCCAATGGCACGAAGGTGGTGTTTGAGAGCGACCGCGACGGCCCGTTCACGCAGCCCGAGTTCGCCCTCGACGAGAAGATACGCGAGTACCTGGGAGGTCTCGCCCTTGTTCTTGAGCTCGTACTCCGGCTCCTCGGTCGCTACGGAGACGCCCGCCCCGACCGCGATGCCCGTCTGCAGCCAGCGGTCCCATGGGAATGTTCGCCACCGGAGAGCAGCCAGCCCTACGAACTCGCCATGATGCTGGCTGCCGTAGTGCTTGAGCACCTGGAACTCCCCCTCGACCTCGAGCCGAGACCACAGGGTCAGAAACCGCTTGTTCAGCGCGACACCGGCGAAACGGTAGCGCGAATCCAAGTCAGCCTCGAACTTCAGGGTTGGCGTGATCGTCGCGTCGTCGGTAAACCAACCGTTAAATCCGGTGAACGCCCACC
>JACZYA010000056.1 GCA_022571295.1 Acidobacteriota bacterium
TCCTCCAGCGCCTGGCAGCGGGCGCGCACCACCGGGTCGCTGGGCACGGCGAAGGGCAGCCGGTCGATGATGACGCAGCTCAACTGCTCCCCCTGCACGTCCACGCCCTGCCAGAAGCTGGCGGTGGCGAACAGCACCGCGTGGGGCGTCTGCCGGAAACGGTCCAGCAAAACGGTCTTGGGCGCGGTGCCCTGGAGCAGCAAGGGGAAGTCCACCCGCTGGGACACCCGCCGGAAAATCTCCCGCATCTGGTTGTAGCTGGTGAAGAGCACAAACGCCCGCCCCTGGGAAGCGTCCAGCAACTGGACAATCTCCTCGGCGGCGGCGGGGGCGAAGTTGGGCGCGCGCACGTCGGGCAAGTGGGCGGAAACGTAGAGCACCGCTTGGTTCTGGTAGTCGAAATGAGGAGTCAGCACGGTTTCCTGGCAGCCGCGCAGGCCCAGCCGTTGCTTCAGGTAGTCGAAGTGGCCGCCGACGGCCAGGGTGGCGGAGGTGAGCACGATGGTGTCGTAACGGTCAAAGAGATGCTCTTGCAGGATTTGGGAAATGTCGATGGGCGTGGCTTGCAGGAAGACGCCGCGACCCCGGCGCTCGAACCAGAACACATAGGTGCGGTCGTTGCTCTCCAGCAGGAATTGCAGCTCGCGGCGGAGGTCGGCAGCGCGGCGAATGAGGGTGTGGATCTCTTCGGGCTTCTCGCGCAGGGCGGCGAGCGCCACTTCCAGACTCTTGAGCGCGCGCACAATCTTTTCGTAGGGGTCGTGGTGGCGCTCCAGGAACTGCTCGCGCTGGTCAAAGGGGAAGCGGCCGTCGGCCTCGGGGAACGCCCCGAAGAACGCTTCGGTGGCGCGGCGCAGTTGCCGCAGCAGGCGCGACGGGCGCTTGTCTTCGACTCCTTTGAGCCGCAGGACGTTTTCGGTGTCGCGCACCAGTTCTTCCATGCGATAGTTCGAGACTCGGGTGCCGAAGTATTGGCTGGCGACATCCTCCAGCTCGTGGGCCTCGTCGAAGATGACGGCGCCGTAGTCGGGCAGGATGCTGGCGAAGTCGTCCTGGCGCACAGCCAGATCGGCGAAGAAGAGGTGGTGGTTGACGATCACCAGGTCGGCCGCCGCCGCCCGCTGGTGCATGTAGGTGATGAAGCAACGGTCGAACTGGGCGCACTTCTTTCCGGTGCAGGTGTCGCCGCGGGCGTCGATCTTGGACCAGAGCTGGACGTCGTCGGGCAGGTCGGCAAGCTCGGCGCGGTCGCCGGTCTCGGTGTGCTGTTCCCAGTCGCGGATGCGGGCGTAGTGGTCCAGCTCCTCCAGGCCCTTGAGCACCGGCTGGCCTTCGAGGTCGTAGAGCTTTTGCCGACAGAGGTAGTTGGAGCGGCCTTTCATGTAGCAGGCGCGGATTTCGCGCTGGAGGTGTTTCTCCAGGAAAGGCACGTCCTTGAAGAAGAGCTGCTCCTGAAGGTTTTTGGTGCCGGTGGAGATGACGACTTTGCGGCCGCTGCGCAGGGCGGGAATCAAGTATGCGAGAGTCTTGCCGGTGCCGGTGCCGGCCTCGACGATCAGGTGGCGCTTTTGCTCGAAGGCCTGCTCGACCGCTTCCGCCATTTCCAGTTGCCCGCGGCGGAATTCGTACTGCGGGTGGGTGCGCGCCAGCAGGCCGCCGGGAGCGAAGAAGTCCCGCAAGGTCATCTCGGTTTGCGCAGTGTGGTCGGCCATCTGCTCGCCCGCTGCGGTCGGCTCCTGTCTCAATCGAAAAGCGCCCCGCTCGCGATCTGGCTCCGCCAGCCGACCGCAGCAGGTACAATAGCATAGGCAAAGAAAATGGGTAGAGCAGGCAAAACGGGAAAAAGCTCGCTGCCGCTGGTAGCGATTGTGGGGCGGCCCAACGTGGGCAAGTCCACGCTCTTCAACCGGCTGACCGGGCAGCGGCGGTCCATCGTCACCAACGAGCCCGGCATCACCCGCGACCGCATCTACGGCGTGGCCACCTGGCAGGGCCAGAAGCTCGAGGTCGTGGACACGGGCGGGCTGGTGCCGGACGAGAAGGCGACCATGGCGCAGGAAATCTTTCGCCAGGCCCGTGTGGCGATTGACGCTGCCGCCAAGATTGTTTTGGTGGTGGACGTGCGCGCCGGAGTCACGCCGCTGGACGCTGAACTGGCGCGGCTGCTGGCAAAAACCGGACGGCCCTTGCTGTTGGCGGCCAACAAAGTGGATGCGCCGCGGGTGGAGGCGGAAGTGCTGCCGTTCTACCGGCTGGGGATTGACCCCGTGGTGCCGCTGAGCGCCGAGCACGGCGGCGGGGTGGCGGAGTTGCTGGAAGAGCTGGTCAAAGACTTGCCCGCCGGCGAGGCAGCGCCGGAAGCCTCCGACATCGCGCTGAGCGTGGCGATTATCGGCCGGCCCAACGTGGGCAAGTCCACGCTGCTGAACCGGCTGGTGGGCGAAGAGCGCGCGATTGTTACGGCTGAAGCGGGCACCACCCGGGACGCGGTGGACACGCTGCTCCCGGTCGAGGACAAGTGGTGGCGGCTGATTGACACCGCCGGCATCCGTCGCAAGGGGAAAACCAAACTGGTGGCGGAAAAGCTGAGCGTGGTGATGGCGCGCAAGCACCTGGAACGCGCCGACGTGGCGGTGCTGCTGCTGGACGCCGCCGAAGGCGTAACCAAACTGGACGCCGCCATCGCCGGCTACGCGCACGCCAGCGGCCGCTCGCTGGTGCTGGCGGTGAACAAGTGGGACGCGGTCGAGAAGGACTCCTACACGCTCGACACCTGGGCCAAGGCGGCGCGGCGGCGGCTGAAGTTCCTGGACTATGCCCCGCTGGTGTTCATCTCCGCGCTCAAAGGGCAGCGGATCGCAAAGCTGCAAGGGCTGATCGCGCTCGTGGACCAAGCCCGCCGCCAACGAGTGGCCGACAAGGAATTGAAAAACTTTCTGCGCACGCTGGAGGTGGAGCGCGCCAGCGTGCCGGGCGGGCGCGCGGTGCGCATCACGGGATTGAAGCAGATAGCCGCCGCCCCCCCGCTGTTCGTCCTGCACGCCAACCTGGCAAAGTTGCACTTCAGCTTCCAGCGCTTCCTGGAGAACCAGCTGCGCGAACGCTTCGGCTTCACGGGCACCCCGATTCGCTTCCGGCTGATTCCGGTGGCGGCCGGGCGGCGCTCCCGCTCGCGCAGCAGAAAACGGCGGCGCTGAAGAATGATTGAACGCGCCGCCGGAGCGCGGTAGGATAACGGGCAAGATGGCAACGCACGGGTCGGCCAGGACCCTGGAGCGGGTGAGCTACCGCATCGGGGAGGTGGCAACGCTTACCGAGTTGGAGCCCTACGTCCTGCGCTACTGGGAAAGCGAGTTCCCGGCGCTGCGCCCCGCCAAGAGCCTGAGCGGGCAGCGGCTCTACCGCCGCCGCGATATCGAAACCATCCTGACCATCAAGCGGCTGCTCTATGACGAGGGTTTTACCATCGCGGGAGCGAAGAAACGGCTGGGGGACGCACGCCACCTGCGGGGGGGCGGGCATGCCTCCGGACGGATCAACGAAGCTGCGGCGCGCGCGACGCTCGAAACCGTGCGGACGGAGCTGCGCCGTTTGTTGACCGAACTTTCGCGGCGGTGATAAGATAAGCGATTGCGCGTCGGGACGTGGCTCAGCCTGGTAGAGCGCTCGCTTGGGGTGCGAGAGGTCGTGGGTTCAAATCCCGCCGTCCCGACCAGTTTTTGCGCTCCTACAGGAGCGCCAGCCTGACGCCGATAGGATTGATGGCAGCCTGAAACATACAACGACCAACAGTTCGGCAAGCCCGGATGCAATGACCAAACCCCGACCCACCATCCTGCTCACCAATGACGACGGGCTGGGTGCCGCCGGCATCCGCGCGCTGGAAGACGCTATGCGAAAAGTGGCCGGCGAGGTCTGGGTGGTGGCCCCGCTGGAAGAGAAGAGCGCCACCAGCCACGCGCTCTCGCTGCGCACGCCGATCCGCTTCAAGCAGGTGGCCGAGCGCTGCTTTGCGGTCGAAGGCACCCCGGCGGACTGCGTCATCCTGGCGCTCAACAAGCTCATGCCCGCTCCGCCCGACCTGACCGTCTCCGGCATCAACCGCGGCGGCAACATGGGCGAAAACGTTTTTTATTCGGGGACGCTGGCGGCGGCATTCGAGTCGACGCTCAATCGCGTGCCCGCCTTCGCGGTCTCGGTGGCGAGCCGCGGCGAGTTCCACTACGAGGTGGCGGCGCAGTTTGCGGCCCGGCTGGCCCAAAAACTCCTGGACGACCTGGAACCCATCCGGCGCGGCACCGTGCTCAACGTCAACGTGCCGCACCCATGGAAGAACGGCGTGCGAGTGACGCGCCAGTCGCGCAAAGTCACCAAGAACCTGCTGATCGAAGGCGCCGACCCGCGCGGGCAGCCCTACTTTTGGATTCACGAGGAGATTGACACTTCGCGCATCCAGCCCAACACCGACTACGCTGCCATCCTCGACGGCGCCATCTCGGTCACGCCCATGCAGATCGACCGCACCGAGGAGTCCGCCATCGACCGCCTCAACAACTGGCTGGAAGAGTTGAACGGCTTCTCGCTGGAGACCAAGAAGGGCGCTGCCTCTTCGGCCGACTAGCCCGCTAGCCGAGCCCGGCCCAAAGTTCCGCCTGCTTTGGTACAATAAGAACTTCACGGTCGGGGCGTGGCTCAGCTTGGTAGAGCGCCCGGTTCGGGACCGGGAGGTCGTTGGTTCAAATCCAATCGCCCCGACCAGTTTTCTTTCCCAGCCTTTGAGTTCGGGTCCGATCCGAGTGCGGACAATCTCACGGCCTGAAAGGATCGGCGGGTGCGGAGCACCTCTTCCGGACTGTTTTCTTTGTCCAGTTCGTCGGCACCCTTCGCAACTCAGAATAAACCCGCAGGCAGGGCGGGAAATCCAATCGCCCCGACCAGTTCCTGCCTTTTGTCACACCGTTTAAGAATTGCTTCCAACCCTTGAAAAGGAAGAGAACTTCCTGATAAGCATAGTCTGGAAAATTGTGAGGTTCTCTCTCCCGGAGGATGGAACATGAGACAACTTAGACAATTGGAAGCTTTGCTTGATGGGATACCGGTGTGGGGGCAAATCCTGATTGGTCTTTTCCTGGTGGTGTATTCGATTCTGAGTGTTTATGGACGGATGAATCCGAGTGTTGGCAAAAAACTATTCTCGAAAATACCGGAAAGCGAAATCAAGACGAACAAGCTTCATATTCTGAGTTACACCGTGGTCCCCATCATCGTCACGCTCGGATACTTTGTCCTGTTGTTCAACAAGTATTCGGGCAGCTGAGGCATCGCTTCGTCAAAGTGGTAGGCCGGCACCTCTTCCAAACTGTCTATCTGGGTTACGCCACCTGAGAAACGGGGTTGCCAGGGAAGCGCGGATTTGATACAGGGAACGGGGTGTTGGGGCCGATTTCCTCTTACAACGCAGACAGAATAGGGCGAGCGCAATGAACCTACTCGACTTTGTGCTGGTGGGGGGCTACGTAGTTTTTCTGCTGGCGATGGGGGTGTACTTCAACCGCCGCCAGACCAGCCAGGAAGACTACTACGTGGGCGGGCGCACGGTGCGCTGGTGGGCGAGCGGCATTTCGACCATGGCGACGCAGTTGGGCACCATCAGCTTTGTTTCGGCGCCGGCGTTTGTGGCGCTGAAAGACGTGGCGGCGGGCGGCGGACTGGGCTGGCTGGCCTACGAGTTCGGGGTGCCGCTGGCGCTGGTGTTCATCATGATTTTCCTGTTGCCGGTCTATCACCGCGCGGGCGTGATCAGCATCTACGAATACCTGGAGAAGCGCTTCGACGGCAGCACGCGCGTCTTCGTCAGCCTGCTGTTCCAAATCAGCCGCGGCTTGGCGACGGGCGTGACCGTGTACGCGGTCGGCTTCGTGGTGGCCATCTTCTTCGGCGAGACCGACCCGGGGCGCGTGTGGCCCTACATCATCGGCATCGGCATTATCACTATTCTCTACGACGCGCTGGGAGGCATTCGCGCCGTCATTTGGAGCGACGTGATCCAGATGGCCATCCTGGGGATCGGCATCTTCATCCTAGCGGCGGTGGCCTACTGGCAAGTGGGCGGGCTGGAGCCGGTGCTGAGCGTCTATGCCGACGAGCCGGAGCGCTTCCGCGTGCTGGATTTCCAGTGGGGCTACGGCAGCGGGCAGGACTACGCCTTCTGGCCCATGCTGCTGGGCGGCTTCTTCCTCTACATCGCCTACTACGGCTGCGACCAGAGCCAGGTGCAGCGCGAGTTGTCGGTGGGCTCGATTGACTCGGTCAAGCGCTCGCTGCTGCTGAACGCGCTGGCGCGATTTCCGATTGTGCTGCTCTACTGCGCGATGGGGTTGCTGATCGGCGGCTTCACCTTGCTGACGCCGGAGTTCCGGGCGCTGATCCCCGCCGAGCATCCCGACTGGATGGTGCCGCTGTTCATCGTGAACTACCTCCCCCACGGCTTGATCGGCTTCCTGTTTATCGCGGTGCTGGCGGCGGCCATGTCGAGCCTGGACTCGGCGCTCAACTCCATGAGCGCAGCCAGCATGCGCGACCTCTACCAGCCCTACTTTCGGCCCAACGCCAGCGAGCGCCACTACCTGCTGGTGTCCAAACTGTTCACCGTTTTCTGGGGCGTGTTCGCGGTGTCCTTTGCCTTCGTCGTCCCCTCGATCAGCGATACCGTGATCGAAGCCATCAACAAAGTCGGCAGCCTGCTCTACGGGCCCATCTTCGCGGCCTTCTTCCTGGGAATCCTGACGCGCTGGGCCACGCCGCTGGGAGTCAAGGCCGGCGTGACGGTTGGCATCGGGCTGAACCTCTACCTCTGGCTGGGCGTGCCGCAGCTTTCCTGGCTGTGGTGGAACGTGTTCGGCATGGTGGCGGCGGTGCTGACCGCCCTGGTGCTTTCGAAGGCGTTTCCCCGGGTGACGCGAGAGGTGCCCCTGCAGCCGGAAGAACCCTCGCAGTTGAACTGGCCGCTGCGCTATGCACTGGTGGTGGTTTATTTCTTTGGGATCATCGCTTTCTGCGGCTGGCTGCAAGCCCTTGCCGCCTCCTAGTGCCGATAGTCGGCGGCATCAAGACCCTCAGTGTCTTTGTGCCTCAGTGGCAAACCGGAAGCGGCGCGCAGGTTAGCGGGCGGCGGGGGAAGCAACCACATCGGCGGGAGTAGTCTCGCGTTCCTCCTCGTACGACACTTGGTTGCGGTAGCGGATCATCCAAAAGAAAATGCCGAGGAAGATGGTCACGGCGGGAATCAGCAGGATGAAGATGCCCAGGTCGAGCGTCTTGGCGCTTTCTTCGCCGATGGCGGCGGCCGAGGTCTTGCACATCACGCAGCCCTGAGCCCAGGCAGTGGGTACTGCGCCTAACAGTAAGGCTACAACCGTAGCAGCGACCAGTGTCCTGAAAACAGAGAAAAATGACCCATGACTTGGCTGGGGAGCGGCCCCGCCGAGCGGGGCTCTTCCAAGCTGTCTTGGTTGGTGAAGCCACCTATTTGAGTAACACAACACTGGCAAGCGCATGTTCCCGCTCCTGTTCTCCCTACCCCGTGCCCAAGTCGCGAATCCGGAAGCTGTCGGGAAAAACGAAAATCAAAATCAGCGCGATACAAAGCACTATGATCGGCCACAAGGTCAGGAACACACTCAGCCGCTCGAAGCGCAGGTGCATGAAGTAAGCGATGATCAGCACGGCCTTGATGACCGAGAGGCCGAGCAGCAGGGTCAGCATCAGGTTGGTCCCGAGGTTGACGTAGCCCAGGTAAACTTCAATGCCGGTCAGCGCCAGCAGCCACGTCCACACCCACGCGTACAACCGCACGCTGCTTCCTGCATGTTCCTGGGCGGAGTTTGCGCTCATGGTCTTTCACTCCTCCTATGGTTTAACCGAAAGCAAATAGACCAGCGGGAAGATGAACATCCACACCAAGTCAACAAAGTGCCAGTAGAGGCCGCAGACCTCGATGTCCTCGGACTTGAACTTCTTGGTCCCGAAGCCATAGGCCACGATGCCGAGATAAACCACGCCGATGGTGACGTGCAGCATGTGCATGCCGGTCAGGCCGAAAAACGTCCCGCCGAACATGGCGGCGCCGTAAGGGTTGGCGAAGGGCCGCACCCCGTCGTGGATCAGGTGCAGCCACTCGCGCGTGTGCAACACGATGAAGGCGATGCCGCCCAGCATGGTCAGCAGCAGGTAGCGGACCGCGCGCTTGTGCTCCTGCCGGTGCGCGGCGGCCACGGCCATCACCATGGTCAAGCTGCTGGAGAGCAGGAAGAACGTCATCAGGGTGGCGCCGAGAATCGCGGGCGAGAAAGCGAAAGGCTTGGGCCAATCCGGGCTGGCCAGCCGAATGTAAGCGTAAGCCAGGATGAGGATCGAGAAAGTAAGCGCGTCGGCGATGATGAACAACCACATCCCCAACTTCTTCGACCCCATCGCGTAGGGCCGCACACCCCCGCCCCAAAGAGATGCTGTTACCGCTTGCGTGTGAGCTTCCGCCATGCGTCACCGTCCCACCAGAAGAAGTAAGAACAAAAACACCCAGAGCGCACCCAAAAAGTGCCAGTAAATCGCGCTGACCGTAACCGCGGTGCTGTGGTTGACCCGCGCCTCTGCCGGCCAGCTCCGAAAGCCGACGACCGAGAGCGCCACCAACCCGCCCAGTAAGTGAATCCCGTGCGCGGTGGTGATGAGATAGAAAAAGGAGCTGCTGGGATTGGTGGCCAGGTAAATTCCTGCGGCGGCGAGCTGTTGCCAGGCGATCAGTTGCCCGACCAGGAACGCCACGCCCAGCGCGGTGGTCAGTCCCCACCAGCCCCGCCACCGGCGGGGCCAGCCGCGAAAACCACGCAGCCCCGCTGCCTGCGGGGCAAGCAACCGGCGGGCGCGCTCAATCGTCAGGCTGCTCACGATGATCACGGCGGTATTGAGCCAGAGGATGCGCGGCAACCCCAAAGGAATCCAATCGCCCGACAACCCTTTGCGCACCACGTAGGCGCTGGCGAGGGCCATGAAAAACATCAGCATCGCCGCCAGGGCCAGCACGATGCCGCTGATGTAGATGCGCTGGGGAAAAAGTGGTGCGGCACCGCCGTCCCCGCCCCGGCCGGGACGGGACTCGGCGCTGGCCGGGCCGCGGTCGCCGCCGCCAACCTCAATCAACTCGACTTCCCCGGTGGCTGTCCTGGCCGTCATGCGCAAAATCCCTTAGCGGTCTGAAACCGGTGCCGACACCCCTTCCGGCACGTGCTGGGGCGAGTAGTCCTGCGGGGCGCCGGGCACGCTGTACTCGTAAGCGCCGCGGTAGATGGTGGGGGGGCGGCCGGCAAAGTTGTCGTGCGGCGGCGGGGAAGAAACGGTCCACTCCAGCGTGGTGGCGTGCCAGGGGTTGATTTCCGCCTTCTTCCCTTTCCGCATGCTCCAGAAGAAATTGAGGAAGAAAACAATCTGCACCCCTACCGTCACCAGCGCCACGATGGTGATGAAGAGATGAACCGGGTTCATCTCCGCCAGGAAATCTACGCCGGTAGTGTCGGCATAGCGCCGCGGGTGGCCCGCCAGACCGATAAAGTGCATGGGCATGAAGATGGCGTAGATGCCGATGAAGCTGATCCAGAAGTGCAGCTTGCCCAGGCTTTCGTTCATGAAGCGGCCGAACATCTTGGGGAACCAGAAGTAGGTGCCGGCGAACATGCCGAAGATGGCGGCCACGCCCATGGTCAGGTGGAAGTGCCCCACCACGAAGTAGGTATCGTGGAGAAAGATATCAACCGTGGGCTGAGCCAGGAAGATTCCGCCCAGGCCGCCGGAGATGAACACGGAGACAAAACCAATGGCGAAGAGCATAGCGGTCGTAAAACGGATCTTGCCGCCCCAGAGCGTTCCAATCCAGTTGAAGGTCTTGATGGCCGAGGGCACGCCGATGCACATGGTCAGCAGGGAAAAAGCGAAGGCGCTGTAGGGACTCATGCCGCTGACGAACATGTGGTGGCCCCACACCATCAACCCCAGCAAGGCGATGGCAAAGAGGGCGTACACCATGGCGCGATAGCCGAAGATGGGCTTGCGGGAGAAACAGGAAATCACGTGGGAGACGATTCCCATGCCGGGCAAGATGGCGATGTACACCTCCGGATGGCCGAAGAACCAGAGCAGGTGCTGCCACAGCAGCGGGGAGCCGCCCTGGTGGGCAATCAGTTGATCGCTAACCACCAAGCCGCCAGGAATAAAAAAGCTGGTGGCGGCGAGCCGGTCGAGCAGCAAAAGGACGCCGGCCGCCAACAGCACCGCAAACGCCAGCAGCATCAGGATGGCGGTGATGAACCAAGCCCAGACCGTCAACGGCATCCGCATCAGCGACATGCCGCGCGCGCGCAAATCCAGCGTGGTGGTAATGAAATTCAGAGAGCCCATCAGAGAAGCGCCGCAGAAAATCGCCAGGCTAAAGATCCACAAGGTTTGCCCCAGGCCCAGGCCGGGCCCGGCGATTTCACCCAACGCGCTCAGGGGGGCATAGGCCGTCCAGCCGCTGATGGGCGCGCCGCCGGTGACGAAGAAAGCGGCCACCATCACCATCAGTGAAACGAAGGTGAACCAGAACGACAGCATGTTCAAGGTGGGGAAGGCCATGTCGGCAGCGCCGATTTGAATCGGCAGGAAGTAGTTGCCGAAGCCGCTCTGGGGCGCGGTGGTGAGCACGAAGAAAACCATGATGGTGCCGTGCATGGTCATCAGCGCCAGGTAATGCTCGCTAGTCATGATGTCGTCGCTGAAGGGGAGCTTGGCGTTGGGCCAGGCCAGGTGGAACCGCATCAGCACCGAGAGGTACATGCCGATGACCACCGACACCATCGCCAAGAGGAGGTACTGAATGCCGATGACTTTGTGGTCTTTGCTGAAGATGTATTTCCACACAAAACCCTGGGGCGCCTCGTGGACCAGCGGGTGGGCTTCTGTCGCCATTAGTTTTTTCCTCCGCTCAAACTGGGATCACTCAAAAGGCTGCTTGCTCCTGCAGCCAACTCTGGTACTCGTCCGGCGGCAAAACTTCCAGGTAGGTCCGCATGCGGTGGTGCTGCATGCCGCACAGCTCCGCGCAGACAATTTCGTACCGCCCCACCTTGTTGGCGGTGAAGTGCAGCCGAATGGCAAGGCCGGGGACGGTGTCCTGCTTGAAGCGCAACTCGCGCACGAAAAAGCTGTGCAGCACGTCCTTGGAACGAAGAATTACTTCCACTTCCTGATTGAGGGGAACCGCCATCACCGGAGTGATGATGTCGTCCTGCGCCGCCGGGTCGTCGAAATCTACTCCGAGCGGATTGCCGGCGGAATCGTTTATCAAAGTAGGATCGGTGCGGCCGAAGGTGCCGTCCGGCCCCGGGTAGCGAAAGTTCCAGGCGAACTGCTGCCCGGTCACTTCCACCTGCACCGCGCCGGGGGCGGCCCCTCTCAAGCGCAACTCGGCCCAGGAGCTCTCGGCGGCAATCCCGAGCGCCAGAAACAGGATGGCGGTGGCGCTGGTCCAGATAATCTCCATGGTGTTGTTGCCGTGGGAGTAGTGGGCGCGTTGGCCCCGGTCGCGGTACCGTAAGATCACGAACGCCAGTAACAACTGCGCCAGGAAGAATATCACCCCGCAGATGATCAACGTCCGGACCAGTTGCGCGTCAATGACCGGGCCCATGAGCGAAATGGTTTCCGGCGGCCACCAGACGCGCGCGGCAAAAACGTAAATGGTGGAAAAAGTAAAAGCCACCAGAATGAAAGCCAGGGTAGCTGCTACCAGCCGAGAGCCCGAACCGGATTGGTTATTTGCCATCGTTTCCGCTCCGCACAGAAAGTTTCCCCCTAGACTCCAGACGCAGCGATAGCGCTGCTGCTAGTGCTTGCTTGATCTGCCCACGACGCCCAATGGCACGACACCGACCGCTTAGACTATCCCGAATCCAAGATTTTCGTCAATGGGTGTGGAGACCGGGTAGTGGGTCATTTTGGAAATGGGAAGCTCGCGCCGAGCCCCGTGGCTTGTCCTGAGCAATGTCGAAGGGCACCTGCCACGGGGCGTTTTTGCCGCTTTTCCGCCCGGCGGCAGGTGCCTGCCTACCGCAGGCAGGCCGCCGGGCTCGGCGGTAAAATCAACATCGTCAAATCGACCCACTACCGGCAGTCTGCTCATCCTCGCAGCGGCAACCGGCGAAGGGAAGGGAAACGCCAGCCCGGCCAGGGCGGTTGCGGGTGCGCGCGGGTGTCCAGTAGAATCGGCAGCGTGAGGCGATGGACGAGGCGCGGCGCTATCGGGTGAGCGGAATGGTGCAGGGCGTCGGCTTCCGGTTCTTCGTGGAGCGGGTGGCGCGGAAGTTGAGCCTGGATGGCTACGTGAAGAACCTGCGCGACGACCGGGTGGAAGTCTTTGCCATGGGCCCGGCCCCGCAACTAGCAGAGTTGAAGCGCCGGCTGGAAGCAGGCCCGCCCGCCGCCCGCGTCACCGGCGTCGAGCAAGAAGCCGCCAACGTCGACGAGCGTTACCGCGGCCACTTTACTGTCGAGTTCGAAGGAGGACTGTGGTGAATTCCAACGACCTGAAGAAACTGATCCGCGAAATTCCTGACTGGCCCAAGCCCGGCATCCTTTTCTACGACATCACCACCCTGCTCAAAGACGCGCAGGGCTTCCGCACCCTGATTGACCAGTTCTACGACCACTACCACACCCGTCCGGTGGACACGGTGATCGGGATCGAGGCGCGTGGGTTTATCTTCGGACCGGCGCTGGCCTACCGGCTGGGCGTGGGCTTTGTTCCCGTCCGCAAACCCGGCAAGCTCCCCGCCCAGACGGCGAAGGAAACCTACCAGCTTGAATACGGCACCGACGCGCTCGAAATTCACCAGGACGCGATTCAAAAGGGGCAGCGGGTGCTGATCTGCGACGACCTGCTGGCCACCGGCGGCACCGCAGCGGCCACGGCGCGGCTGCTGCGCAAGCTGGGCGGCGATGTGATCGGTTGCGCCTTTGCGGTCGAGCTCACCTTCCTCAACGGCCGCGAGAAATTGAAAGACCTCGACGTTTTCTCTCTGCTCCAATACGACAAGTAAGCATGGCAGCCCCGGCCAGCCAGGAGATGCGCGACCTGCTGCAAGAGTTTGTGGACGCGCAGATTGACGCGCCGACGCTATTGGCCCGCGCCGGCAAACTTCTGCCGACCGACGCCGACGCCAACCAGGAAATCCTGGAGTTGTTGGCCGAAGGTGACCTAAAGCTGCGTCTGCCCGAGGGTCGCCGCGCCTTCGTCCTCCGGCTGGAGCAGTTCGCCGAGGGGGAAGCGTCTTACACCGATCTCGACCTCTGGTGCTTCAGCCTGGGTCTGACCGGCGGCTTCGAGCCTGACGCCATTCCCCACGACCCGGAGCTGATCTTGCTGCGGGCGGTGGTGGATTGGATCGCGCAGTGGGAGGATGACGAGGAACGCCCGGCGCCGGCTGAACTGCACGAGTTCGCGCGCATCCTGGCGCAGGAGAGCGACCCGCTGCTGTGCCTCGAACGCCTGCAAGAGGCACTGGCGCGCTTTGAGCGCAGCTAATCCCGCGCCCGCGCATCTAGGAAACCAGACCTCGGCTAGCAGGCCAAGGCGGCGTTGTTCGAGATGTCATTCTGAGCGAAACCTGCCGAAGGCAGGCAGGCGGAAGCCGCTGGGAAAAGACCGACGATGCCCGTGCGGGCATCGTCGCTACTAAATCCTGCTGAGCCCGGTAGCACCTGCCACCGGGCCTGCTTGCCCGCCGGGGCCTCAGGGACTGCCTCTCCCGCGCCACGCCGACAGGAATGTCTGCGCCACTGTATTCTTAAACGTCTCAGGTAGCGGCGAAGAAGCCAACTTGTCCCGCTTGCCCTGCCTGTCCCGAGCGTAGCCGAAGGGAGCGAAATCGAGGGATGGCTTTTTCGTCGGCTTGTGCTTGAGACGCAAAGGGGCTGCCGGGAAATGGGAATGTCGGTTATGCTGCTGGTGGGGAATTTTCTACCTTCTTTTTGGGAGCACCCTGACTCGCAAAGATGCCGGAGGAGACCAACCAAACCTGGGACGCGTGGCTGCCGCGGCTGCTCAAACGGCTGCGGCTGCGCGAACACCAGATTTTCCTTGCCCTGACGATTATCATCGGCCTGGTCGCCGGCCTCTCCGCCGTTCTGTTCCACCTGGCCATCAACAGCCTCAACTTGCAACTCTTCGGCCTGGAACCCTCCACCGCCCGGCTGATTCTAGTGCCGACACTGGTGAGCCTGGTGGCGGGCTTCCTGCTGGTGCGCTACTTCCAGCAAGCGCGCGGCAGCGGCGTTCCCCAAACCGAAGCGGCTTTCCATCTCCACGAAGGCGTCATTCGAGCGCGGACGACGGTGGGCAAGTTCATCACCGGAGTGCTTTGCATCGGCGCGGGGCACTCCCTGGGACGCGAAGGCCCGTCGGTGCAAATCGGCGCCGGCCTGGCCTCGATGATGGGGCGCTGGCTGCACCTCTCCCCCACCAGCGTAAAAAATCTGGTGCCGGTGGGGGCGGCGGCGGCGCTCTCGGCCGCATTCAACACGCCCATCGCGGCGGTGCTGTTTGCGCTGGAAGAAATTGTCGGCGACATGAACGCCCGGGTCATCGGCTCCACCGTGCTGGCTTCGGTTTCGGCGGTGGTGGTGTCGCGCTCCATCCTGGGCAACGAGCCGCTTTTCCGGGTGCCCGAATACGCTCTGGTGCACCCGGCCGAGCTGCTGGCCTACGCCGTACTGGGACTGGTGGGCGGAGCCGTCTCGGTGCTGTTCTGCAAAGGGCTGCTGTGGGCGCGCGCGTTCTTCCGGCGCCTTCCCCGCTGGAGCCTCTCCTTCCAGCCCGCCCTGGGCGGGTTGGGGCTGGGCGTGATCCTGATGTTCGTGCCCGAGGTCATGGGAGTGGGCTACGAGTACGTGGACGGGGCCTTGAACGGCCGGCTGCTGTTGGGGACGCTCATCCTCCTGGGAGCAGTGAAGGCGGTGGCTACCATTATCTCCTACGCTTCCGGCAACGCCGGGGGCATCTTCGCGCCCAGCCTGTTCATCGGCGCCATGCTGGGCGGAGCCATCGGCACCTTGGTACAAGACTTCGGCTGGTTCGCCAGCCCCACCGGCGACCCGGGCGCCTACGCCCTGGTGGGGATGGGTGCGCTGTTTGCCGGCATCATCCGCGCGCCCATGACTTCGGTCTTCATGATCTTCGAGCTCACCCAGGATTACGAAATCGTGGTGCCGCTGATGATCGCCAACATGATCAGCTTCGCCATCTCTCGCCGCTACCAGCGCGCGCCCGTCTATCACGCCCTGCTGCACCAGGACGGCATCCACCTGCCGTCGCCCGAGCACCGGGTAATGGTGGGCCGCTGGCGGGTGGGGGAAATGATGAACCGCGAAATCAAAAGCCTTCCGCACGACAGCACCGTTGCCGCGGCCTGGAATCTGGTGGAACAGTGGCCGGGCGAGTGCTTCCCGGTGCGGGAGGGGGAACGTCTGGCCGGGCTGGTTACGCGCGAGACGCTGGAAAAAGCCTGGGCGGAGAGTGACACCGAGCAGCCGTTGGCTGCGCTGGTGGCTCGCGACGGCTGGGCCCACGTCCATCCCGACCAGCCGCTGGAGTTGGCGCTGGAACGCCTGAGCCAAACCCCCGGCCTGCTGCCAGTGGTAAGCCGCAGCGACGACCGCCGCCTGGAAGGAGTCATCACCCTGGAGGACGTCCTCAAAGCTTTCCACTACACCCGCCGCCTCTAGAAGCTGGAGGCCTGAAGCAAAAAGCTGGAAGGTGGGCAGGGCAAGGTTTCGTCCCTGGCTGGTTTCTTGCTGCACCCGTCCCGGTCACAGCCAAGAAAAAACAGTTTGGAAGAGGTGCGGACCTGCCTGCCCTGCCTACCGCAGGCAGGCGCAGGCAGGGTTTATCCCCGCAAGAGGGCACCCGCAGCAATGGCGCAGTTTCCTCTGCGGTCTCTGCGGTGAGTCGGACAATAGCGACTGCTGGCCTGAGCTACCCCTTGCCCCGCCGATGCCGCACCACTTTCCAGAACACTGCTACTGCTTCCGGTCCCAAACTCCACTTGATAGAATCAAGACAGCTTGGAAGAGGTGCTCCGCACCCGCCGCTGGCGCAGCACTTCGTAGAGCGCCACCCCCGCCGCCACCGACACATTCAACGACCCCACCGGCCCCACCGTCGGAATCTTTACTACGAAGTCGCAGCGCTTGCGCACCTGCTGGTGCAATCCTTTCCCTTCCCCGCCCAGCACCAACCCAACCGACACCGTCAAATCCACCTCGGTAAAAGCGCGCTCGCCGTCGGCATCCAGCCCCACCAGCCAGCAGCCCACTTCTTTGAGTTGCTCCATCGCCCGGCTCAGGTTCACCACTCGCGCCACGCTGATGTGCTCGGCTGCGCCCGCCGCTACTTTTTCCGCCGCCGGGGTCACGCCCACCGCCCGCCGCAGGGGCAGAATCACTCCGTCAGCCCCGGCGCAAACCGCCGTGCGCAGGATGGCGCCCAGGTTGCGCGGGTCTTCCACCCCGTCCAAGAGCACAAACAGCGCCGGCGACTTGGCGGCACCCAGGAGTTCTTCCAAATCCAGGTAACGCTTCGCGCCCGCCATCGCCGCCACACCCTGATGAGCGCGCGTGCCGGTCAAACGATCAAGCTCGCTGCGCTGCACGAAGCGCACTGGAACGCGCGCCGCCCGCGCCGCCTCCATCATCTGGCGCATCGCCTGCTTCCGCTGGTCGTCGGGCATGCCGGCGAACATCTCCAGCCGCTCCGTCATCATGGTGCGCCGCTCGTCGTCCGTCATCTCCGCCAGGGCGGCCACCATATCCTTCATGTCCATGGCCATAGTTTGTACCTCCTTTCTTCGCGAAACGCGATCACTAGGCCATCAACGCTGACATCTGTTCCATCATCGTCCGTCGTTTTTCTGCGGGAAGCTGGGCTACTGCCCCCATCACCTCAGCCATGATCCCTGTCCGCTCGGACTGCTCCATTTCGCCGAACGCCATCGCCATAGTCTGCATCAAGACCGTCCGCCGTTCAGGGGGCGCATCGGCCACCAGTTCCGTTCGCGTCTTTACCAACATCTGCCGCGCATCATCAGGCAGCTTGTGGATGATCGTCATCATCAGTTTCATGTTCTCCTTACGAGGCCGGTCCGGCATGGCCGCCATCACCTCCAAGCGGCGGCCCATCACCAGGCGGCGTTGCTCTTCGGCAAGATCCGCCATGCGGGGGATCATGATTTGCAACGTTCCCCGATACTCAACCCGCAGCGTTATGGAGCGGAGTGGCCCTATCATCAGGAAGCCCAGCGCAGATATCCATACGCCCCACCAGAAGTTGTAGTAGCCGAAGCCGTAAAACTGTTGCCACTCGCCCATGAAGAGGAGGAAGAAAC
>JACZYA010000190.1 GCA_022571295.1 Acidobacteriota bacterium
TGAAGGAGGTCAGTTGGTCGTTCTCGATTTGGATGCGCAAGGGCTTGCCGGGCCCGACCAGGTGTTCCTGCCCGACGACTTCTTCGAAGGTGCGCGGGCGCATGCGGTCGGCCAGAGGGGAGGCGGTTTTGCGGTTTTTCTGGTCGCCGGTTTTGGATTCAAAGAGTCCCATCGTCAGTTGCCGGGGTTGCGCTGGCGGGCCGCTTCGTAGAGAGCCAGGCTGGCGGCCACGGCGGCGTTCAAGGATTCCACTGGAGCGGCGAGAGGAATCCGGGCGGCGTCATCCATCTGCGCGAGGGTGGCGGCGTCCAGTCCGTGCGCTTCGCCGCCGACGAAGAAGGCGATGCGGCCGCGCAGGTCGAGGTTCCCGAGCGGCGTGCCCGCGCGCGGAACCAACGCCACCCGGCGGACGTTCTTCTCGGCGCATAAACGCACCATGCTTTCCACGGTTGTGTTCCGAAACACCGGCACGCGAAAGAGCGAGCCAGCGGAGGCGCGCACGGCTTTGGGGTTGTAAGGGCTGACGCTCGCCGGCGCCAGCACGCAGGCCGCTCCGCCGAAGGCTTCCAGCGAGCGCAAGATGGTGCCCAGGTTGCCGGGGTCTTGCAGGCCGACCAGCACCACGGTCAGGCTGGCTTCGGCGGCCAGGCATTGGTCGAGCTGGGCGGGCGGCAAACGGACCAGCGCTGCGATTCCCTGGGGAGTTTCGGTTTGGGCCAGGGCGCGGAACGTACGATCGCTGGTGAGGTAGCAGGGTGGGCGGCCGTTGTGCTCCGGCACTAATTCCTTCAGCTTGGTTTGGGCCGAGCGCGCCGCCAGCACGGCGACGATTTCCAGGTTGCTGCGGAGGGCCTCTTCCACCAGATGGGCGCCTTCGACGGCGCAGCAGCCGTCGGGGGTGAGCTCGCCCCGGCGGAGGGCGCGGCGAAAGCGTTGCAGCAAAGGATTGCGCGAACTGCTTAAGAATGTTGGCTGCATTTTCACTGGCACTGTTCCCCGCGTGCCGACAAAGCCAGCCTAGCAGAGCGGTCGGGGGGGTGTAAAGTTTGCGGGTTCAGAGGAGGCAGGGAAAGGGCGAACCGCAGAGAACGCAGAGAGGGAAAGTGTGGGAGCAGGTTTGCTTGACCTGCCGCAAAGGGTTGTGTTAGCGTGCGCCGACGATGGGCTCACGGACGGTCAAGCCCGGCGATAAGGAAGTCTGTGGCCGAAATCCTCGCAATCTCGCCTGAGAAACCGGAACCTCAACTCATCGAGCGCGCCGTGGAGTTGCTGCGGCGCGGCGAGGTGGTGGGCGTTCCTACCGATACGCTGTACGGGTTGGCGGCCGATCCCTTCAACTTGGCGGCGGTGGCGCGCCTCTACCAAATCAAAGGGCGGCCTGAGCGGCGAGCGCTACCGATCCTGATCGCCTCGATTGATCAGGCCGAGGAACTGGTGGGCGACTTGCCCGATATTTTTTTCCACTTGGCGAAGCGCTTCTGGCCGGGGCCACTGACGCTGGTGGTGGACGCCAGCCGGCGCGTTCCCCTGAAGGTGACCGGCAATACCGGCCGGGTGGCGCTGCGCATCCCGCGGGCAGAGATACCGTGCGCGCTCATCAACGCCCTGGGTACGCCTGTGACCGGCACCAGCGCCAACTTGTCCGGCTTTTCGGCCTGCCTGGACGCCGGGCAGGTGGTGGAGCAGTTGGGTGAGCGGTTGCCGCTGATCCTCGACGGAGGCGCATCGAAGACCCGGCTGGCCTCGACCGTGGTTGACCTGCGGGGCGAGCAGTGGCGCATCCTGCGGGAAGGGCCGATCGGGGAAGGGGAGATTCAGGAAGCCCTCTCCTAGCAGCGCGTTGAAAAGTTCATTCCGCGTTATTCTGATCCAAAGGGAAGAGTCTGGTTTCGCCAGCATTGAGGGACAAGCAGATTCCTCGTCACCTGCCTACCGCAGGCAGGCCCAAGGCAGGCCCGCCCGTGGCGGGCAGGTTCCTTGGAATGACAGCGGCAGCCTGCTATGCGCGACTGCCTCCGCCCGGCACAATTACTCCCAGCACCACCGGATGGCGTGCGCCGGTGGCGGAAGGAAGATTGGCGGGCTGGCCGTGCCAGGTCTGGTAGGCGAGCACTGCGAACGCAAACGCTTCCTTGGCTTTTCCCTCCACACCCAACTGTCCGGCGGGGATGAAGGTCAGCGCCGGCAGGCTCTGCCGCAATCGTTCCACCAGAAAAGTGTTGCAGGCGCCGCCTCCGCCGAGGACAACGTCGTGGACGCGGGCGCGCGGCAGGATGAAGCGGTCAAAGGCAAGGCGGATGCTCTCGACCGTAAGCTCGGTGGCGGTGCGGACGCGGTTGGGCAGGGAAGAGCGTCGCGCCTGCCGGAGAAAACTCTCTGCGAATTCTTGGCCGAACTGTTCCCGTCCGGTGCTTTTGGGTGGCCGCCGGCGGAAGTAGGGATGGCGCAACAGGCGGCGCAGCAGGGGCGCGAGGGGCTGCCCACGGGCGGCGAGGCGGCCGCTGCGGTCGTAGCGCAGGCGCCCGTGGGTGCCGCGCTCGACCACGGCGTCGATCACCATGTTGCCCGGGCCGGTGTCGAAGGCGAAGACTTTCTGCGGGGATGCGTTGGCGGGGATCACGGTGAGGTTGGCGATGCCGCCGAGGTTGAGCGCCACCCGTCCGCGGCGGGGATGGCGGTAGAGCAGGTAGTCCACGTAGGGCACCAGCGGCGCGCCCTGGCCGCCGGCGGCGAGGTCGCGGGCGCGGAAGTTGGCCACCACTGCAATGCCGGTGCGCTCGGCGATCACTGCCGGCTCGCCCAGTTGTAAAGTGGAAGCGACCTGCGCGCCGGTTCGCTTTCCCGCTCGCGGTTGGTGATGGACGGTGTGGCCGTGCGAGCCGATCAGGTCGATGGCTGCCAGCCGAACTCGGAAGCGGCGACAGGCTTGCCGGGCAGCGCGCGCGAACAGTTCCCCCAAAAGAAAATTTGCTTCACTGATTTCGGCCACGCTCAGGATGGGTTGCCGGTTGGCATTGGCGAGGCGGAGGAGCAGCCGGCGCACGCGCGGGGAGTAGGGAAGGGTGCAGGAGTTTTCCAAATGCGCGCGCAGCCGCCAGCCGCGACCGTGAATCTGCACCAGCGCGACATCAATACCGTCGCCGGAAGTGCCCGACATCAATCCAAGTACGCGCACAGCGTCAGTCCAGGTGCTTCTTCAGGTCGGCGAGGAGATTGAGGGCGTCGAGCGGGCGAAGCTGGTCGAGGTCAACTTGGCGCAGGCGCTCCACGACTTTCTGGTCGAGGGGTGTGAGCAGCGGCAACTGCTGGGCCGGGGCGTTGCCCGGCGTGAGCTCGTCTTTGATTTTTTCTTCGTGCTGCTCGTGGCGCGCCAACACTTGCCGGGCGCGCTCGATGACTTCCGGCGGGAGTCCCGCCAGCTTGGCGACGTCAATGCCGTAACTTTTGTCGGCGCTGCCGGGCTCAATCCGGTGCAGGAAGACAATCTCCGCGCCGGATTCCTTCACCGAGACGTGCACGTTCTTGACGCCGGGCAGCAGGTCGGCCAGCTCGGTCAGCTCGTGGTAGTGGGTGGCGAACAATGTTTTCGCGCGGGTGTGGGTGTGCAGGCGCTCGACCACCGCCCAGGCGATGGAGAGGCCGTCGAAGGTGGAGGTGCCGCGGCCGACTTCGTCCAGCAGCACCAGGCTGCGGGGGGTGGCGGTGTTGAGGATGGTGGCGGTTTCCGTCATTTCCACCAGGAAAGTGGAGCGGCCGCGCGCCAGGTTGTCGGAGGCGCCGATGCGGGTGTAGATGCGGTCGAGGATCGGCAGCCGGGCTTTTTCCGCCGGCACAAACGAGCCCATCTGCGCCAGCAGGCAGATGAGCGCCGCTTGTCGCAGGTAGGTGGACTTGCCGCCCATGTTGGGCCCGGTGACGATGAGGATCAAATTGCTGGAGTCGTTCAGGTAGAGGTCGTTGGGGACGAAGCGCTCGCCGGCGGGCTCGCTCAGCTTTTCGATCACCGGATGCCGCCCGGCTTGAATCAGCAGCTCGCCCGCGTCGCTGAATTCCGGGCGGGTGTAGTTTCGCCCCACGGCCAGGTGCGCGAAGCAGGTGAGCACATCGAGTTGCGCGGCGGCGGCGGCAGTGGCGCGCAGGCGAGTTGCAGCTTGCACCACTGCGTCGCGCACTTCGGCAAAGAGGCGCCGCTCCAGCTCCGTCAACTTCTCTTCGGCGGAAAGCACCTTGCGCTCGTACTCTTTGAGCTCGGAGGTGGTGAAGCGCTCGGCGTTCACCAGCGTCTGCTTGCGCTCGTAGTCGGCGGGGACGCGGGCCAGGTTGGGCTTGGAGACTTCGATGTAGTAACCGAAGATGTTGTTGAAGCGCACCTTCAAGGAGCCGATGCCGGTGCGCTGCCGCTCGCGCGTTTCCATCTCCGCGATGTACTGCTGGCCGCGGGTGCGCAAGGTGCGCAGCTCGTCCAACTCGGGGTTGTGGC
>JACZYA010000191.1 GCA_022571295.1 Acidobacteriota bacterium
GTAGGCCGCCGGGGAGATGAGCGGAAAGGTGTTGTGGAAGTGGGCCAGGTCCGGTTTTTCCTTCTGAAGCAGCGTCTTGAGTTCGCGATAGCTGTCCCACGCCCAGACGGTGCGCGGGGCCAGCGTCGCCTTCTGCCATAATCCGTAGTTCGCAATCTCGTTGTTGTGGCGGCTGTATTCGGCCACTCGATGCCCCGCCGCGCGGAGCAGTTCTTTCTCCGCGCGCACCACCGCGTCCTCACCGCCGGGCTGCTGGTAGCGGTTGTGTGTTACCAGGATTGAAATCATTTGGTTCCAGTACGGCCACAATAGTGTTTCTGAGACGTTTCGGGAGCAATACTCGGATCAATTTCCAAGCCCAGGAAAAAGCTCGGTACCAGCGTGATGACACGATTTCGGGCTGAAGGTCATCGACAAAAAGAATCTTTGTCACTCTGAATCCGCACCTCTCTGCAATCTGGTTGAGCGTTTGCGGACACAGCCATAGGGCGTGCTCAGGATTGAAAGCGTGGGTGAAGTTCTTCAAGTACATCAGGGAATACATGGGCGAAAACGGGTTGGGCGTGGAGAGGATGACTCTCCCGTTCGGTTTCAGACTCTTCCGGCAACCCTCAAGGAAACGCCCGGGGTTGGAGAGGTGCTCGATCAGTTCGCCCGCAACGATGGTGTCAAAGAGGGCATCAAATTCCAGGTTTTCGGCGTCACCCAATAGAACATTCAGGCCCTTCTGCTTCATTTCCCGCAAGCCGGCATGGTTGGTATCGATCCCGATGGTCTCAGCCTGAGGGAACGCCCTGCACAACTGCAAGTGCATGGAATGTTTCTCTTCTACTTTGCTGCGTGGGACCTCACCCACACAGCCAACGTGCAAGATATGGCGACCCCGGACTTCGTCAAGAATAGACTGGACGCGCTCGTTGGTTGCTTTCAAGTCCCTTATCCTCTAGCTGCCAGCGCATGATACCCAGGGCAAATCCCATCAGGAAGTAGAACGGGATAGCACCGTATGAGAACTCCAGATAAGGTTGCACGCTTGTAACCAGCATAAAAAGTATGTAGAAAATAAAAAGCCACAACATTAGATCGGAGTATTTCTTATCCAACTGTTTTCGTCGGCGAAGGACGTGAACAAAACGGCGGACGAGAAGAAAATGGAATAACATCCAAAACGCTACGCCGACGAGGCCCAACCTGGCTAAAACGCTCAGGTGGGTGTTGTGGGGCTGTCGAACCGCAACCCCTTGTTTGGTGACAGTGTGCTCAAGGAGGGGTTCCCCAAACCCTTCCCCCACCAATAAGTTAGTGGTGCTTGCACGGGCGCGCTCCCATACTTCGCTGTACCACTGCATCCGGCCATAGATGGTCATTCCCGGTGTACCGGGTGCTCCCGAAAGACTTCGAATGTGCTCCTGAAGGAAGCTGAAGCTAGCGGGGCCAACCCGGCCTTGCAATTCAATGCCGGCAAATGAAGTCACCAAGAGCAGGGCCACAAGACCCAAGGATAGTGTAACGGTAATCTTCGCCCACTTGCGAAGTTCGCCCAAGAGCAGCAGCACGATGAGAACTATAACGATACCTACATACATTGATCTCGCTTGGTGGATTGCCAGTCCGAAGAGTTGCGCAGCAGCCAGAAGAAGCAGGGTCCAACGGGGCCAGCGCACCACGTAGCGCCCTAGCCACAAGCAGAACAGCGCGCCCGACAACAGATACAGATACGTGTGACTGTAAAAACCGAAAATCGGTACCGCCCGAAAAATACCCGACTGGGGCGACCAAGAACGCAAGAGCTCACCCCACGGGAATGAAAGGCTGTAAAGGAAATTCACCAGAAACAGAGCGAAAAGCCACTTGAGCAAAGTATCCACGCTGCGCTCTTCTCTGGCCCAGAGCAGCCCCAGGAGCAAGAAGACTCCCTCGAGAAACAGTGAGCTATCGCGCACAGCATAAAAGCCGTACTGGGGAATATCCAACACCAAGTGGAGAAGCGAGAGCAGAAACAGAGCGAACAGAGCCAGCACGGTGGGCTCGCGTATCACTTTGATGAGCGCACTCCCCTGGGTGACAACTGCCAGGGCGAGCGCTCCGAACATCAGCGCATGACCGACGATGATAGGCATACCACCGGCGTGAACGGTCAGGTTGGCAAAGCCATAGTTGAAAACAATGTATCCGGTCAGAGCCGTCAGCACTAGAACTTGCCAAAGCTCCAGATGGAGACGCCGCATGATGAGCCAAGCTGCCAGCGCGAATAGGGCAAGAGAAGCCGAAAATGCGAAAACGGCAAGCGGGTAGGCGTACACCAAAAACCCCAGTACTACAGCTACTACCAGCGCAGCAAGGGCTGGGGCTGCGTCTGGAAAAGCGCGATAGTTAGAGCGTGCCAACATTGACTATTCAGATCTTGCTTGGGTGGTGCGAATACTCTGAATTGAGTGGTAGATTTGGTTCATCTGTTCGCCTTTCTTGTCCCAAGCGAAATGCTCCGCCACCCGCAGACGGGCGCACCGGCCAAGACGGAGGCGCCGGTCAGGATCCCCGGCAAGCTGGCCCATCGCAGCTGCCAGGTCTGCAATGGCCTGCAGCGGCGAAATGGCGGGGACCTTGATGCCAGTCTGCTCGGTGACCTGAAGGCCGGGTCCACCCAAATCCAGGCAGATCACCGGCCGTCCTGCGGCCATGGCTTCCAGGCAGACCCAACCACCGGAATCATGCAAGCTGGGATGGACCAGTACATCGCATTCGGCCAGCTTGCCCAGCACTTCTGACCTCGGCAGCGCGCCCCAGAAACTAACGCTCCTAGTCACTTCCATTTCCCGCGCCAGTTTCTCCAAGCGTTTCCTCTCAGGTCCTTCGCCAATGATCCAATATTCGCTTTCCGGAAACTGTCGATGAAACTGTGCGAAGGCTTTCAAACCAAGCTCGAAACCTTTCCAGTGCAGGAGCCGCCCCACGCTCAGCAAGCGAAAAGGATTGCCCTGCCGAAACGGAATATTGCTGAGACCCTGGAGTTCTTCGGTCGGCAAAGCTGCGTTGGAACACACTGAAACCTTCCGGCAACCGAGCGCTTTCAGTTGAGTCTTAGTCTCTTCGGTTGCCGCCAGAGCAACCGCAGCGCGCCGAGCTGCCAGCCGAACGAAGGGGTCGCGTGCGCCCAGCGCCCGAGCGAGGTCACGCAGAACTTCATAGGCTTTTCCTCTTAAACCGTATGAAGACCAGAAGGCGCGCGGAGCCGACTCCCCACCTCCTATCGGACCCCAAACGAAAGGCACGGGCAGGAGAGAAAGGAAAACCGGCCTCCAGTAGCTTCCATAGGTTACATGATGGATCAAATCGAAAGTAATCTCCCGGTGCAACTTTCGCGCCTGAAAGTACGCGGCGAGCTGCCACAAGTAATAATGGAGACGAATCCCTCGATTATCCTTTCTCCAGAAGCGTGCCCAGCAGGGGAGGTCAAAGTAGACGAAGTGAGCGTTCGGCAGAGGCTTTTCGGCCAGTGCCGTTTCGATCGAGGCACGGTTCTTGGACCGGGTGATTGCCCAGACCTGGTGAATGCAACCTATTTGCCGCACCCAGTTCCAGCCAATCCCGGGCTCTGAGCCCTTTTCAGGCTGGCAGGCATATGCTGATACAAGGACTTTCATGTTTCCTTGCCTGCTGCCTGGGCTGCTTCATTTGTTGTTCTTGCGAGATATCCATATCGCAGCAACAACGGCCATAGGGTGCTGCCACTGCGTCCCAACCCGGCGATATACAGTACTTTGATCTTGTCATCCGCCATAGTCAAAGTCCCTTGCCTCGCCCGCAGAAGCGAGGCGCGCGCGAGCGAAGCGCAGGAATTCCCTGTCTTCGGCATCCAGGTCGGAGAGAAACAAGGCAGCAGCAAAGACGGCGGTGGAGACAAGTAGAGTCAGGAGCAGATGACGCAAGGTGGTGCAGTTGTCCAGCCGCGGCGGAGGAGCAGCATGGATGGACACCGAACTCAACCCAGTGATCCTCCGCACATGGCAGCCGCAATCACACCCCGCGCGAAAGGGCGGTTTCAATGGGACTTCCCCTTGTTGGATTCAATGGCTTAGAAAGTAGCACGGTCAATGCTCGTTCCTCGATCGTGATTCTCTGGTCCTGGATGAGTTCATCAACTGACAGCTTCTCTAGCGGTAAGCGCCATCCTCGCCAAACATCATCTCTACTCCGATCGACCACATATTCAACGCGATAACCAAAGGCTTTTAGCTTCCGAAGATACTGTAAGGTGCGGTCTGCCCCAACCAGATGAGGATGGAGTTCGACAAGGAGGTAGGGATTGTGGGCTTGAAGTGTCCGCCGCATTCCCTCGATGGCCACAGTTTCATATCCTTCGATTGACCTGACCGAGATTTTGTACCAAGCGCATTGAGAGTCTACATCACAGCCAGGGGCTGTGAAACTGGATTTGGTCGATCCCAGGGGCTGGAG
>JACZYA010000192.1 GCA_022571295.1 Acidobacteriota bacterium
GGCCGGAAATCAATCGAATCATATCGCCCCAATCCCGGCAGGCTTTCGTAGCCCGGCCCGGCGGCGCGCGCCAACCCGTAAAGCTTGCGCTCGTCCGACTGGTAGCAAAAGAAGAGGTCACCCGCGCGCACCCGCCGGAGACACGCCCAACTCGAAGGACTGCGAATCCGTTCAGTCGAGAGGTGGTGTAGGTTCGACCGTCACCCCAAGCACAATCTTTTCTTGTGCTTAGCCCCCTTTCCGACTTTCCTCTCACCCTCCCAAAACCCCCTGCTTTGCCCGTGCTTTGCCCTTTCTCGCTTCGGGGAAGCCGGTAACGCGCCCGCTGGGGGCTTCTTGTGGGTGGGAGAGGGCGGCGAGTTTGGCCACGCCCTCGGTCAGGTCAGACTCTGACACGATGGCGTAGCGGCGGTAGATGCTCTCAGTCTTGTGGCCGATGAGTTTCATCGCTACCGAGCGCGGGACGCCGCTGCGCTCCAGGTTCCGCACCGCCGTTCGCCGGAAGTCGTGGAACCAGCGGCCCGGCACGCCCGCGGCTTCGCACGCGTTGTCCCACGCCTTGCGGAAGTTTCTGATCGGCTTCCCCTCGCGGTGGAATACCCACGGGATGATCTGGTCGGTGGCGTGTTGCACCGCCTCGGTCCGTTGCTTCTGTGCGTGCAGCACTGCGGCCAATTCAGGTAAGACGCCGAAGGGAAACGTCCGCCCCTCGTCGTTCTTGGTCGTGCCGGGGTCGAGCCGTACCATCCCGGCCGGGAAATCGACCTGCCGCCACTGCAGCGAAAGGATCTCCTGGTGTCGCCAGCCGCTACAGTAGGCGAAGGTCGCCACCGGACGAAGTTCGTCGGGCAGGTGGCTGAGCACATCTTGAAATTCCTTGTACTCGAAGAAGCCTGTCCGGACGTTGCGCACCTCGATGGAGGGAAGATAGGGCTTACGGTCGAGCTTACCGGCGCGCAGCGCGAGGGTGAACATCCGCTTGAGGACGGCGAGCTCGTACCTGATGGTCGCGGGCTTCGCCCCGAACTCCTGCCGCGTGCGGATGTAGGCTGTCACGCGGTCGCTGCCGATGTCGAGCGCACGCATGAAGCCAAAGAACTGCTCCAAGCGCTTTATGGCACCGGCTGCCCGGGGAGCGGACTTTCGGGCATTGACCGCGTAGTCGTCCACTAGCATCCGGGCCAAGTCCTGGAAGGTGAGCTTCTCGGCCTGCGGGCCCACCAGCCGGCCGCGGCCCATTTCCTCCAAACGCCGGCGCAGCAATCTCACTATCCATGCGGTTGAGCGAATGCGACGATTCGCGGTGTTTTACGCCCCGGAAGCTGCACTGAATCCACCAAGTCGGCGACTTCTTCAACTGCTGGGTTTTCCGGTCCCGGTAGGTGGGTTGATAGACTCGTCCAAATCCTCGTGCTTTCATCGTTCTCGCTCCTTTGCTCGCTTTCTCGCCGGTTGCTTGCGGAGGTAGTCACCCAGGGCGCGCTCAACGATTTCCTGGAAGCTGCGGGCTTCGTCGATGCCGCGGTGTTTGACCTTCTGGAGCAGCACGTCCGGCAGACGGGTGGTGGTTTTGACAATGGTTATTTTCGCTTGTGGCTTTTTGGGTGTCACCATGCCAACACCCTAGCACGTCGCCGTCTTGCTGTCAAGCCGTTACTTTTTCACTTGCCAGCGGCGCAGGCCCGCTTCGCTGAATCGGAGACACTTGCGGCTTAGTTGGCGGGCGAACGGGAGTTTTTTCTGGTGGCGATAAAGCCAGCGTGGGGTCACCCGCAGGAGTGCAGCCGCCTCAGCTGCTGTGAGCCAGCGACCATCTTGGAGCTTGGTTTCGGCTGGATGGGTGCCATTTGCCGAAGCCAGTAGGCGAACCCAGACGCTCACCTTCAACCGCTCCAGCTCTGCTAGGGCATCAGGCAGATCAGAAACAGGTAACCCCTCGATGGATCGCCTGAGTTCACCCAACTTCCAGTCCATCGCCATTTCCCCTTCTGTTCACGAACCAACCAAATGCTAAGCTGGTTTGCTTGCTTGCGCTGCCGTTGCTCGCTTCCGCCTCCTGCTAGCCGGTCACCGGCTCCGCTGCCACTCTCCTACGGCTGAGGGCGGCGACTTCTGGGCGTTCTTATTCATGAGCTAGATGGGCGCCTTGGTGGTGGGCGGGAGGGTCGCGGGCCACCAGCTTTTACCTGTTTGGACCTGATCCCTCCAGAGATAAACAATCCGCTTCGGCAGAACTACGGCCACCACGTCAACCTGGTCGAGCCGCTGGCGCGAAAAGATGAATTGCGCTTTTGGATTCTCGCGTCCTGTTCGGACCTCAATCCGGAAGGATCTCCCCTGTTTGAAAATCATGAGGCTGCAGGAACAATTCAGCGAAAGTGACGGGAACACTTCGTAGCCCTTCTCCAGGAGGTCCGCCTCCACGCGCAGCTGCGAGAGGACAGCCATGGTGCCGGGTGGAATCCCATGATCAACGAGCTGGTAATAGGCGCGACGGCGGCACTCCGGATTCTTGCAGTACAGCGCCCTGGGTTGCCGCGAGGTGAAAGGTTGACCACAGACAAGGCAAGCTCGTCGAACGTTGTGCAGAGGTCCTTTACTACGCCACTTCAAGAGCTTTCTCACGCGGGCCTGGACTCTAGGCCTTCTCACTTCGCACCCGCCGCAGTCGCCTCCGCGACCTTGGGTATCGAAACCTGCACCGCTGCCCGCCTTCTCCACCGCCTTTTTCGCCCACAACTCCCGCATCGGCGCCGACGGTTGGGGAACACTCGCAGCCAACCGCTACCGCAGTTGGAGCAGTGCTGGTGAGGGGTGTAGACCAACCGAGGCCGAGCGCGGGTTTTCGTCGTTTCATGCATCGGCGTGCTCTGAAATACCGTCCTGTGCACACTTGACGGTTCCCTCTTGGGGGGAACTGTCAAAATCGCCCGTAGTTCCCTCTAGGGGGAACTGACTCTTACCTAGGTAATAGCGCCTGCACTCCTCTGGTTGTTCTTGGAGATTCCGAAGAGCGCGCACAGCTTCAGAACAAACGCTGGCGTCCAGATGGAGCTGATAGACGCTTGGAGCGCGAAAACCGCCTGCGCGTGCGGCGCGGTCGCGCTTCAACAGACCAAGCCCTCCGAGCAGCCGGAGTTCGCGCGCGATGATCTTCCGAGTGCGGATACCCGAAAAGCGCAGCAGGCCCGAGTAGCTGATCTCACAACGCCCGTCGTCGGGTCCAGCAAAGCCAGCGAGAACGGCAAGCACAAGCGCAGCAGGCTTCGGCAATTCGGCGAGTAGCCCGCTCCGAACGACGACGTCCCACATGTAGCCGCCAACGCCGGCGCGTGTTGGCCTCCAGCGTTGCCTTGCGGTGGGGTCTCTCTCGGGCACGGGGTAGCGCTGGGCGATCCAATCCAGGGCCCCTCGTAAGTCGCAACCGAAGACCGACATGACCAGGTCGAGCACCGACCCCGAGCGCGCATCGCAGCAGTGGCACCGAAAGCGATTCCTGTAAAAACTAACGCTCGGTGTGCGGTCGCCATTCTGGTGGTTCTGTGGCCGCCAGCAGCGTGCCCGGCTACCAAAGACTTCGATATCCAACTCGCGGGCTACGCTCTGGATCGCAATGTTTCGTCGGATGAAACTGAGGTCAAGGTAGAAAGAACTTTTCTTCGCTTGACTGGTCTGCTCAGGAACTGTAAACTTCATGTGCGTTTCGCTCGTATTGCCTCCCGCGCGACTTTAATCGGCGCGTGGGAGTGCGCCCGAAAACTAACTGCCGCGGGCACCTATCGGCGCGAACTCGGCGCACGAACCAGGCGCGGGAATCTCAGTAATCCTGGCAAATAGTCAATCCTCGTCCGCGTCGAGAGCAGCTGCAATCCGTGAGCGCAGTGAGGCATCGGCTCTTCGGCGTCCGGTCACGATTTCACTCAGCAGGCTCGGCGCGATCCTAAGCGAAAGCGCAAGGTCTACCTGCTTCAGTCTTCGCGCTGCGAGGGCGGCTTTGAGATTTGCCAACAAACGACCACCTTCCCAGGAAGTTTTTCTCACCTCACAGTCTTTAGGATAAGTGGGGTAAACTGGGGATTTTGATGGGGATTTTGGTGGGGTAAAGTAGGGATTGGAGGGGATTAGAGGGGAGACTAATGTTGCAGCCCAAACCCCCGGGGCTTGTGCCTCTTCCAATCGGTTTCGATGGTGCTCAGGTTTCTCCCGTGCTTTGCTGCCGCCAACTCTTGCGCGAGGCGTATGTGCCGCCGATGGCTTTGAATGTTCACAAGCTTCAGTTTCAGATCCTTTCGTTGGTCAGCGATCTCGAAACTGAGAAAATCCGGATGCTGCTCTTTTAGGTCGGTGTAGGCTGTTTCTCCATACATCTGGGGTTTCAGAAGATCCAGTTCCCTGATGATCTTCGCTACATCGCTGGCCCTTTTTTCGGAAGCCTTAACAATTTG
>JACZYA010000193.1 GCA_022571295.1 Acidobacteriota bacterium
GGTGGCGCCGGCGCCCAATTTGCGAAGCAGCTGTCCCGTGCTCTCGTGAGGCGTGACCCTCTGCAACAACCCCCGGGCGTCGGTTCCCTCCGCCAGCGTCAGCGGGGTTTGTCCGCACCCATTCTGCACGTCTATCTTGGCGTCCTGCTCCACCAGAAACTCCACCAGGGAATTCGCTCCCGCGAATGCCGCGGCGTGCAGCGCCGTCCAGCCGCCCTGCTGCTGCGCGTTGACCTCTGCCCCATGTTCCAGCAGCAACTCCACCGACTTCAGATTGCGCGCCGCCGCCGCACTGTGCAGCGGCATGACTTTCATCGGGTTGTGAGCGGTCATGTTCACCACCGCCCCATGTTCGAGCAGTAGTGCCACCATTTCCGGTTGTCCAAAAAACGCCGCCAGATGCAGCGCGGTAAAACCGTCAGGAGACCACGCCCGCATCAGCTCCGGCTGTGCCCGGACTAGCTCCTTCGCCCGCTTCCTCTTGCCCATCGCCGCCGCTTCAAAAATGTCCAACTCCGGCTTAGCGGCCACCAGCGCCTCCACCATCTCCATCCGAAAGTGGTAGCGCGCCTTCATCAAAGCCGAAACGCCGTTCTCGTCTTTGGCCCCGGCCAGCGACGGCTCCTTTGCCAGCAGTTCCTTCAGCCGGGCAACATCATTTTCCTGGATCGCCTCGAACACCTCTTGATGGTCGCTCATCTTGACCTCCCACACAAGCTTGGGGTGGACAAAAATAATTAGCTATGCTAAGTAATTATACCCAGACATGAGGAAGCAGGCAAGGACTATTCGGCTGGCGTTGGGCCGCGTCGCGGTCGCCGACCGCCTCTACTCCGCCGCCATTCACTTGTTGCGGGGTGTGCGCAAGCAGGACGTAGCTACCGGTCTGGGGCCAGCTCAACTCTCCGCACTCTCAGTTGTGGTCTTTGCCGGTCCACTGACGTTGGGGGAACTGGCGGCCGCCGAACAACTCAAAGCCCCTACCATGACCCGTATCGTCGCTGGTCTGGAGCAGAAGGGCCTCGCGACGCGCCGGATAGATTCCGAAGATCGACGGGTGGTGCATCTGCGAGCAACCGCCAAAGGCGCCAGGGTACTCCACCAGGCCCGTCGCCGCCGAATTCGCTCCCTGGCCGCGCGCCTCCGCTCCCTCGACGCACGCCAGCTCGCCGCCCTCAACCGCGCCGCCTACCTCCTCGAACGCCTCTTCCACCGTGCCCGGTAGAAAGAAGAAGACAGCTTGGAAAAGGTGCCTGCCTACTGCAGGCAGGCGGAGTTTATCTCGACAATGGCGGGGCACCCGCGCGACGCGGTATAATAATGCCCGTCCCGCTCAGCGGCGGGGCGGGCAATCAGCAGCCTCTTGCGCATACCTTCAAGCGGAGGGGTGCCGGAGTGGTCGAACGGGGCTGCCTGCTAAGCAGTTGCACTGGCTAAAACCGGTGCCGCGGGTTCGAATCCCGCCCCCTCCGCCAGTTTTATGATGCCTGCGTTTGTCTACGTCCTTCGCAGTGAACGAACCGGGAAGCGGTACGTGGGTTCGACGAAGAATCTCCCAAACCGGACCAACCAACACAACCGTGGGAAGGTTCGTGCCACAAGGAGCGGTCGCCCTTGGAGAGTTGTGCACACTGAGACATTCGAAACCAATCAGGAAGCGCGTCGTAGGGAAATTTCCCTAAAGAGCGGCAAAGGTCGAGCGGAGCTAGATCGGATATTGAAGGGAGCGGGTTCTGCGCCCTAGGCGCACCCGCCTCGGGCGGGGAATCCCGCCCCCTCCGCCAGTTTTATCATGCCAGCGTTTGACTACGCCCTTTGAAACCTAAGAACTGGTCGCCACTACATTAAACACCGCGTCGCGCGGGTGCTGAGCCTGCCTGCGCCTGCCTGCGGTAGGCAGGGCAGACAGGCACCTCTTCCAAGCTGTCTCTACTTTCACGACACGAGAGCGGCCGGTGGGCTGAACGAAACAGTGGAAGCCTCAGGGGCTGAAGCCCCTGTTCTTGCCAGGCCTACTGTCGCGCCTAAAGGCGCGACCCGCCAAAGACGGCAGGGCACCCTTCGGCAAGCCTGCCTGCCCGCCACCTGCCCGACCGGCAGGCGGGCAAGCGGTAGGCAGGCCCGGTGGGCTGAACTCAGTGGGCTGTACGAGGTACGCAGTCCAGAGTACCGAAGACAACAAGGACTGAGAAAACATTTCGCCGCAGAGGGCGCGGAGAACACAGGGAGAATCAGTAGGCCCAGCGGAGGAGGAGGCCGCCGGTGGTGAAGCCGGCGCCGACGGCGAGCAGCATGGTGAGGTCGCCTTTTTTGAGGCGGCCGCAGGCGAGCGCGTCCACCAGAGCGATGGGGATGGTGCCGGCGGTGGTGTTGCCGAACTTGCCGATGTTGAGCAGGACGCGCTCGTCAGGCAGACCGAGGCGCTGCTGGGTGGCGCGGATGATGCGTTGGTTGGCCTGATGGGGAACAAGCAGCTTGAGGTCGGTGGTCTGAAAGCTGTTGCGCGTGAGGAGTAGGTCGGCGACTTCGCCCATGCGGCGGACGGCATACTTGAAAACCTGACGACCGTCCTGGTGGACGTAGTGCATTTTTTTGTCGACGGTCTCGTGCGAGGTCGGGTGGAGGCTGCCGCCGGCGGGCATGTAGAGGTATTGGCCGCCGGAGCCGTCGATGTCGTGGTGGAAATCGAGGATGCCTTCCTCGCCGTCGGCGGTGGGTTCGAGCAGCACGGCACCGGCGCCATCGCCGAAGAGAATGCAGGTGGCGCGGTCTTCAAAGTTGATGATGGAGGTCATGACGTCGGAGCCGATGACCAGCGCCCGGTGGTGGGTGCCGGCGGCGACAAACTGCGCACCGACCGTGACTGCATAGATAAAGCCGGAGCAGGCGGCGATGAGGTCGAAGCCCCAGGCGCGTTTGGCACCGAGGTTGTTCTGCACCAGGCAGGCGGTGGAAGGGAACAGCATGTCGGGGGTGACGGTGGCGACGATGATGAGGTCGATGTCTTCGGGCGCGACTTGTTTTTGTTCGAGCAGTTGGCGGGCGGCTTCGGTGGCGAGGTGGGAGGCGGCCACGCCTTTGTCCACGATGTGGCGCTCAGAGATGCCGGTGCGTTCGAAAATCCACTCGTGGTTGGTGTCGACCATTTTTTCCAGGTCTTCGTTGGTCAGCAGGCGCGGGGGGAGGTAGCGGGCGACGCCGGTGATTTTCGCAGAGATGCGCGGCATGCAGCTCCTCGCGGGAAAAAGTTTCGCGGCAGAGAAGTTGCGATTCTACGGCGCATCCCGCAGAAAAGCAACCGTGAGTGCGTGAGGAGCTAAAACCAGCGGGTGCCGAGCCTGCCTGCGGTAGGCAGGGCAGACAGGCACCTCTTCCGGACTGTAGAATGGCGCACACCACAGAGGAGGGGACGCGATGGGGAAACGAGAAACGGCCAGCGCATCGACGGGGTCCGTCGCGGCGCTACTGGTTTTGGCGGCGATTGGTTTCGCCTGCACGCGCGAGCCAGCGACGGCGACGGAGACTGCCGCGCAGCTTCCCTATGAAGCGATGGCGGCGCATATGGTGGCAGCGCTCCAGCCGGAGCCGGGTGAGCGAGTGCTGCTGCGTTACGACCCGGAACTGATGCACAAACTTCTGGACGAAACGCGCAAGCAGTTGGAAGCCGCGGGCGCACAAGTGAGCTCGCTTCCCTACGGCGAAGCGGAAGATTTCGAACAGCGCCTCAACCAAACCGACGCGTACATCTGGCTGCCGGTCGCCGATCAATTCACCAGCACGCCGCCGGAGCAAGCCGAGGCGCTGGGGCGCTGGTTGGATGAAGGCCGCGGTCGGCAGATTCACTTCCACTGGGGCAGCGGGACGTTCGGCTTGGACGGAGTTCCGGGCACGCACTCGGCGGCCTACGACCGCGTCTACGCGGAGGCGTTGGAGATTGACTACCAAGCGCTGGACCAACAGATGGAAGCGGCGATTGCCAAGCTGCGCGCGGGAGAAGTGCGAGTGACTACGCCAGCGGGGACCGACGTTCGCTTCCGCGTGGGCGAGCGCCCCTTTACCAAACAGAACGGCGACGCCTCGCGTGCGGCCATGCAGTCAGCGGTGGTGCGGATTCAGCGCGAGATCGAGCTGCCGGCGGGCGCGCTGCGGGTGGCGCCGCTGGAAGAAACAGTGGAAGGCACGATTGTGATTCCGCAGGCGCGCGCGGGCGCGGCGGTGGTGCGTGGCATCCGGTTGCAGTTCGAGCGGGGAGTCATCACGCGCGCGACGGCGGAGGAGAACGAAGCGGCGCTGCGGCAGGAGTTGGAAGCGAATCCCGCGCTCCAACACTTCCGCGAGTTTGCGCTAGGGTTCAATCCCAAGCTGGTCACGCCGGAAGATGAGCGCTGGATTGCCTACTACGGCTACGGGG
>JACZYA010000194.1 GCA_022571295.1 Acidobacteriota bacterium
TCGGTGCTGGTTCCCGCGGGGATGTCATCAGCGTCGGTGATCCAGTTTTCATTGCAGTCCGGCCAGATCAGGGTCAGCTCTATTGCTCGGCGGGCGTTGATACGCCCGTGACCGTAGTAGATGTCGAACCCGGGTTCGCCGAGATCGTCACTCGAACGACGAATGATCTGCCGAACCTCTTCGTTGCCCCGCGACGGACGAGCCGACAAGACCAGCGCCGCCAGACCGGCGCGTCCAGCCGCCACTGCAAACCCTGCCAGGATGAACGCTGTACCCAGGTAGAGCGGGTGTCGCAGATGCGCGTAGGGACCGGTGACAGTTACAGCCCCCTCCCGCCGCAAATGCCCCGCCGCCCAGGCGCGCACCGCCACTCCCGCCGCCACCAGGATTGCACCTGCACCCAACAGTTCAGGTACAGGTCGAGCGAACAAAAGCACCACCGCCGCCAGCAAGAAGTGCAGCGGCACCCGCAGCCGCGCCGCCCAGCGGCCATAGCTAGCCACCGCTCGCCTCCAGCACCCGGTCCACCGCCGCCTTTACTTCCTCCACCGTGATGGCCAGCATCGCCGCCGCCGGCTTGTCTCCGCGTTTATAGCTCACCGGCCCGCTTTCAGGATGATGCACCACCACCGCGCGCTCCGCCTGCAAAGCGTAGGGCCCGTTGCGCGCCGGGTCGGTGGGCCCGAAGAGACCCACCACCGGGACTCCCAGCGCCGCCGCCAGGTGCAGCGGGCCGGTGTCGCCGCTCACCAGCAGCTTGGCCCGGCGCAGCAGCGCCACCAGTTGCCGCAGGCGGAGGGGGAAATGCACCGGCCGCGCCACCCGAGCGAGCGCCCGGAACTCGTCCGCCAACTGCGCTTCGCCGGGGCCGAGATTGAGAAAGCAGCGCCAGCCGCGCTCACGCGCCAGCGTGTTGTGCAGCAGCGCGTAGCGCTCCAGCGGCCAACGCTTCGCGCCCCAACCGCCGCCGGGACTGAGCACAAAGAAGTCGCGCAGGTGGTGTTGGCGCAACTGCTGCTCGACAAATGCTTCATCATCGGTGGAAGTGGGCAAGGGAAAACGCAGCGTTGGCGTGACTGCACCCACCGCCTGCGCCTGCGCCAGGTATGCCTCGACTACGTGCCGACCGGCGGGTGGCGTCACCGACTGGGTGTAGAAGAGCGACGCGCCCGGCTCCTTCAGGAACCGTTCGTGGAAGCCCAGCCGCACTCGCGCGCCGCTCATCCGCGCCAGCAGCGCCGACTTGTAGAGACCTTGCAGGTCGAGCACGGTGTCATAACCGACTTGGCGCAAGTTGCGGACAAAATTGAACGCCGCCCGCCAAGTACCCCGACGGTGGAGCGACCGCCGCCAGGCGAAGGTGTCGATGGGAACCAGGTTGGAGAGGTCCGGGTTGAGCTCGATCAATTCCTGCCAGCACACCTCCACCAGCCAATCGATGCGCGCGCGCGGAAAGGCCGCCCGCAGGGTGGCGAGGGTGGGCAAGGCGTGGACGATGTCGCCCAGCGAGCCCAGCCGGACGAGCAGGAAGCGTTCACTCGCTGTCCGAACCACTGGTGGTGAACCGCTGGCGGTGAACCGCTGGCGAATGGAATCCAAAAAATCAACAGCGTGGTCGGTGCCTTGGGCGTGGACATCGGGGCGGAGCGCTTCGATCAGGGGCGTGACCGTGGCGGAGTCGAACACCACCACGTAGTCCACTGAAGCCAGCGCCGCCACCAGCGCCGCCCGGTCCTGCGCCGGCTGCACCGGCCGCTCCGCGCCTTTGAGCTCCCGCGCGCTGGCGTCGCTGTTGACGCCAACCACCAGCACGTCGCCTTCGCGCCGGGCGGCTTCCAGGTAGCGGACGTGCCCGACGTGCAGCAGCTCGAAGCAGCCGCTGGCCAGCACGATCCGTTGGCCGCGCCCGCGATGATCGGCCAAGCGGCGGCCGAGTTCTTCTAGGGCAAGGATTTTGCTTTCGGTCACGTGCCGCCAGTCGAGCTGTGCGCCGCCCAGTTTCTCACCGATAGATCTTCTCCGCTTGCGCCACCCGGAACAAGCCGTTCACCCGCTGCACCAGCGCAGCACGGTGATCGTTTAACTCCGGAATCAATTTTGCCAGCTCGGCCAGGCGGTCTTTCTCCGTCGTGGGCGTCTCCCTTACCTCATCCTCCGCGTGCCACAATTTCTGATTGACCTCCGCCAACCCCTTTTCTCCCTCCGCAAAAAGCTGGCGGCTGGCGTCGGCATCTTTCTGCAACCAATCAGACAAGGCGGCGTCGATCAGCCTGAGCTCTTCTTCGAAATGCGCTACACCCAACTTCTGCCGCCGGCCCGCCTCAATCTTCAACCGCAGAATCGTCTTGCGGTCCAGTAGCTCGCCGGGTGTCGGGTTGATTAGACTCACCGCCAATCCTCCTCACCACCAATCTCTCTACACGGCCGCTTATGGGTGCGCCCCCGCCGGCGGGGTTTGGGAACGGCGCTCGGCAGCCAGCACTTCTTCCACTGTGCGCCAGACTTCGTCCACGCTGATGCGCCCCATGCAGCGGTGGTCAATGGGGCAGCGGCGCAGAAAACAGGGGCTGCACGGAACCGCGTGCTTGACGATGCGGGCATCGGGGTTGAGCGGGCCGGTACCGTTCTCATCCGTGGGCCCGAAGATGATTACCTGCGGCAAGCCCACTCCGGCGGCCAGGTGCATAGCGCCGGAGTCGTTGCCGATGAACAGGTCGGCAGACGACAGCAGCGCCAGGAACTCCGCCAGCGTGGTCTGGCCGATGAATGAAACCGGTTTGCAACGCATGTGCTTGACTATCTCCTCGCCCAGGCGCGCCTCCGACGAGGTGCCGCAGAGTAACACGGCGGCCTGGTGGGCCTCAACCAACCGGTCGGCCAGCGCGGCGTAGCGCTCCGGCAGCCAGCACTTGGCCGAGCCGTAAGAAGCCCCGGGTGCCAGCACCACTCGCGGGTGCGCGTCAGAGACACCGCTCTCCCGCAAGCGGAGACGCATGCGCTCGACCAAGGCCGGGTCGGGCGCCAAGGGAATGTGAGCAACCTTGGGTAGTGTGTCGAGCAGCCCGGCGCGCCGCAGCAATTCCAGGTAATAGTAAGTTTCGTGGGCGGGGATCTCACCCTTGCGCGGAACCGCAACTGGAACAGTCAGCAGCCAGCGGCGCGCATCGCGTGCGTAGCCCAGCCGCTGTGGGATGCCCGCCCACCAGGCCACCAGCGCCGCCTGGAACGCATTCTGAAACAGCACCGCCAAGTCGAACCTTTGACGGCGAATTTCACTCGCCAGCCTGCGCAGGCCGCTGAGTCCGCGGTGGCGCCCGCGCTGGTCGAAGACCAGCACCCGGCTGACCGCCGGCAGATGGCGATACAGGTCGGCCACCGTGGGGCGCGCCAGCACCACCACCTCCGCCGCCGGAAACTTTTGCCGAAGCTGCTCCAGCGCGGGCAGAGACATGACGGCATCGCCCACCCAGTTGGGGACGCGCAACAGAATCTTCGATGGGGTTGCAATCGATTTTGCCATATCAATCAGTAGCGAACTGAAGACGCTCGGCCACCGCGGCGAAGAACCCGGCTTCGTCCTCTATCTCCAATTCGATACGGCAATAGAGCATGGGTGGACGGCTGGGAGGAACCACGGTCAGGTTGATCACGTCTTTCTCCGTAGTCACCAGCGCGCGCGCGCCGGCGCGGTCAGCGGCGCGGACAATGGCTTGCAAGTCATCCACGGTATAGCGGTGGTGGTCGCGAAAGACCAGCTCGGAAACCACCGTGAAGCCCCAGCGACGCAGGTCGTCCAAGAAAGCCTGGGGATTTCCCAGTCCGCAGAAAGCCAGCACCGGCTGCTGCTTGAGCACGTAGAGATTGGCGGCGCGGTGAGTAGCGGCTTCGAAGACGCCGGCCAATTTGGTGGAAGCGCGGAAGACGGGTGCGCGCGGGTTGTGGCGGCGCACTGTGTCCAAGATGTTTGTCTCGTTGTCCGCACCGACACGCGTCAGCACAATCAGGTCTGCCCGGCGCAGCGCCCGCGGCGGTTCGCGCAAGCGCCCGGCGGGCAACACCGCGCCGCCCCCGAAAGGATCGGTGGCGTCCAGCAGCACCAAATCGAGATCGCGGGCCAAGCGCAGGTGCTGGAAGCCGTCGTCGAGCAGAAAGACGTGCGGGGGGGCGTCCCGCTCAACGGCCAGAATTTGCTGTGCGAGGCCGAACCGGTCGGCGCCGATACCGATGGTGAGGTCGGGCGCGCGGCGCGCCAGCAGGATGGGCTCGTCGCCCATCAGTTCAGGGGTGTAGCGCGACACGTCGCCCCTGCCGCTCATGACCAGCGGCGCTCGCTGGCGGCGGCCGTAGCCGCGCGTCAGAACCGCCACCCGCACCCCGCGGGCGCGCAGCC
>JACZYA010000195.1 GCA_022571295.1 Acidobacteriota bacterium
TGGTCAGGGGGGTCACCTACGCCCGCGGCATCGAAGCTGACTGTGGCTGCTTCGGTCTGGGCGAGCCCATCACGCCCGTTACTTTGACGCGCGACTCGCTGCTCTTTGCCTTGGCCGTGTTCCTGGCCATCTACGCCTGGCGGCGGGAAGCGACCGGCAGCACGGCCGCTCCGCCCCTGCCCGAACGTTCGGTCTTCTAAGCTTTTCCCCCGTTGTATAACAGGTATTGTCAGGCACGGCTTTAGCCGTGCCGCAATGTGTCATCAGAAAAAACGGCTTTAGCCTGCCTACCGCAGGCAGGCCGCTGAGGTCCCACTGGGAGCGGTTATGCAACAAGCTCTAGTCTCTCGGCACAAGTCGGCAGGCAAGAATGTCTGCCCCACTGTTTTAAGTAGCGGCGATGCCCGTAGGGGCGTCGTCGGTTTCCCCCTGGGGCTTCCCGCGGGCCCCGTTTTTTTGTCGGGTCTCGGTTAGAATAGCCCCTCGCCATGCCGGCACGCTCACAGTCCATCCGTTACGCCGATGCGGGCGTGGATCGCACGCGCGCGGACGCTGTGAAAGTTCGTATCCAAAAGCTCGCCCGCTCGACTTTTACCCACCAGGTGCTGGCCGGGATCGGCGGCTTCGGCGCGCTCTACGCGCTTGAGCGCGGGCGTCAGCCGGTGTTGGTGTCGAGCGTGGACGGCGTGGGCACCAAGCTGAAGGTGGCCGCACAGGTGGGTGCGTACCAAGTGGTGGGCGCCGACATCGTCCACCACTGCGTGAACGACATTGCGGTGCAGGGCGCGGCGCCGCTGTTTTTTCTCGACTACATTGCCAGCAGCCGGTTGGACCCCGCCGTGCTGGAGCAGGTGCTGCGCGGCATGGTCCGTGCCTGCCGCACTCTGCGCGTGGCGCTCATCGGCGGCGAAACCGCCGAGATGCCCGGCGTGTATGCGCCTGGCGAAATGGACGTGGTGGGCTGCATTGTCGGCGTGGTCGAGCGCAGCAAGATTCTCCCCGGGCGCGTGCGTCCCGGCGACCGGCTGCTGGGCCTGGCCTCCACCGGGCTGCACACCAACGGCTACTCGCTGGCGCGCAAGCTCTGTTTTGAGGTGGCGGGACTCGCACCGCGTTCGCACGTGCCGGAGCTTCACTCCACGGTGGCAGAGGCGCTGCTGCAACCGCACCGCTGCTACTACCCCGTGCTCAAGCCGCTGCTGGAGAAAGGCTGGCTCAACGCCGCCGCCCACATCACCGGCGGTGGGTTGACCGAAAACCTGCCCCGGGTGTTGCCGCGCAACTGCGCCGCCGAGGTCCACCTGGACCGGTGGCCGGTGCCGGTGTTGTTCCGCTGGCTGGAGCGGCTGGGCGGTGTGTCGGCGGGGGAAATGCTGCGCACCTTTAACATGGGTATCGGGATGGTGCTGGTGGTCTCGCCGCGCCTTCAGTCCAAAGTGGAGCGGGTGCTGCGCCGGCACCGCATGAAGTTCCATGAGATCGGGGAAGTGATTCGCAAGTCCCGCCACGGGCGGGAAGGACGGCAGTCGGTGCGCTACGGCGGAGGCTGGCGATGAAGCGGATTGCGGTGCTGCTGTCCGGGCGCGGCTCGAACTTCGAGGCCATTGCCGAGAGCGTCCGCGCCGGACGCATCCCCGACGCCGAGCTCACCATCGTGGTGAGCAATCGCGAGAGCGCCGGCGGGATTGAGAAGGCGCGCCAGCGCGGCATCGAGGCGGTGGTGATTCCCTCCAAGGGAAAGCAACGCGAGGAGTACGACCGGGAAGTGGTAGCGTTGCTGAAAGAAAAAAAGATCGACCTGGTCTGCCTGGCGGGATTCATGCGCCTGCTTTCGCCTTACTTCGTGCAGGAGTTCCGCCACCGCATTCTGAACATCCACCCCGCGCTACTGCCGTCGTTTCCGGGTTTGGAAGCCCAGAAGCAGGCGCTGGAGTGGGGGGTGAAGTTTTCCGGCTGCACCGTCCACTTGGTGGACGAGCACCTCGACGCCGGCCCGATTATCTGCCAGGCGGTGGTGCCGGTCGAGGACGGCGACACCGAGGAGACGCTGGCCGCCCGCATCCTGCGTGAGGAGCACCGCATCTACGCTGAGGCCATCAACATTGTCCTTAGCGGTCGCTACCGCATCGAAGGCCGCCGCGTCCTCCGCACCGACTGAGGTTCGCTGGGCCGCGGGTTGATTCAGTTCCTTGGTTAGCCTAGTCTTACTGCGTTTCCTGTAAGGGAGGCAACGTCTTTGAGCGCGCGCGCCAAGTCCAAACCAAAGTCGATGACGGTGGATGAGCAACTGGCCTACCTGCGCAAGGGTTCGACCGAGATCATCCGCGAAGAGGAGTTGCGGCAGAAGCTGGCCCACTCGCAGAAAACCGGCAAGCCGTTGCGCGTCAAGCTGGGCGTTGATCCCACTGCGCCCGACATCCACCTGGGCCACACGGTGGTGCTGCGCAAGCTCAAACATTTTCAGGACCTGGGCCACACCGCCATCTTCATGATCGGGGATTTCACCGGGATGATCGGCGACCCTTCCGGCCGCAACGCCACCCGCCCGCCGCTGACGCGCGAGGAAATTCTGGCCAACGCCGAGACCTACAAGCAGCAGGTCTTCAAGATTCTCGACCCCGAGCGCACCGAGATGCGCTTCAACTCCGAGTGGCTGGGAAAGTTCACGGGCGAGGACATGGTGCGGCTCTGCTCGCACTACACTTTGGCGCGCATGGTGGAGCGGGAGGACTTCCGCAACCGCCTGAACGCAGGTCAACCCATCGCGCTGCACGAGCTGCTCTACCCTCTGCTGCAAGCCTACGACTCGGTGGCGCTGGAGGCGGACGTCGAGCTGGGCGCCACCGAGCAGAAGTTCAACCTGCTGGCGGGGCGCGAGATTCAGCGCGCCTACGGCCACACCTCGCAGGTGGCGTTCCTGCTGCCGATCCTGGTGGGGCTGGACGGCGTGCAGAAGATGAGCAAGTCCTTCAACAACTACGTCGGCATCACCGAGTCCCCGGCGGAGATGTACGGCAAGCTGATGTCGGTCTCCGACCAGTTGATGTGGAGTTACTACGAGCTGCTCACCGACCTCACTCCTGCTGAGCTGACACAACGACGGCGCGAGGTCGAGAGCGGCAAGGCGCACCCGATGAAGGTGAAGGCAGAGCTGGCCCGCCGCATCGTCACCGACTTCCATTCCGCCGCGGCCGCCGCCCGCGCCGAACAGGAGTTTGCGCAAGTGGTCCAGAAGGGCGAGGTGCCGGCAGAGATGCGAGAGGTACGCCAAGCCAAGGTTCCGGGCGGGAAGGAAAAGCTGGCACGCGCGCTGGTGCAGTGGGCGGAGGTTCCCTCGCGTGCGGAGGCGGAGCGGCTGATCAAGCAGGGTGCGGTGGAGATTGACGGCAAGCGCATCACCGACCCGCGCTTTGAGATCGACTACGATGTTCCGCGCGAGTTTGTGCTGCGCGTGGGCAAGAAGAAAAAGGACAACTACTTTCGAGTCAAGATCAGTTAAGCATCGGTTCGAGCACTCTTGAAAGCACTCCTGCTGGCGAATCATGCGGCGGCCGGGGGCCGGGCCGCGCGTCTCCTGCCCCAAGTCCTCGATTTCCTGCGCACGAAGTTGCCCAGTCTGGAATGCGTGCGCGCAACCAATGCCGCCGAGGTGCGCACGCTGGCGGCTGAGGCGGCGCGGGCTGGCTACGACCGAGTGCTGGTCGCGGGGGGTGACGGCACCGCGCACGCTGCGGCCAACGGCCTCTGCGGCACCGAGACGGCTTTGGGTGTGATCCCACTGGGGCACGGCAACGACCTCTGCCGCTCGCTGGGCATTCCGCTCGATCCTATCGCCGCGGCAGATTTTCTGCTCAGAGCAACAGCCGCACCGATGGACGTGGTGCGCGTAGGCGAGCAGATCTACGCCGGGGTGGCCGGTCTGGGGTTTGACGCCACCACCAACCGGCGCGCCAATGCGTGGCCGGGCTGGCCCAGCGGGCACCTGCGCTACCTCATCGCCGGTCTGTGGACGCTGCTGACGTTTGAGCCGGTGCGGGTGGAATTGGTCACCGACACCGAAAACTATTCCGGCGAGGTGATGTGGGTGGCGGTGGCCAACACGGCCTTCTACGGTGGCGGGTTGCGCATCGCCCCCCGGGCGGTGTGCGACGACGGCTGGCTGGACATCTGCATTGTGGAGCGAATCTCCCGCCGGGCGTTGTTCGACCCCTATCCGGCCTTGCACCGCGGCCAGCATCTTTCTGCGCGTTGCGTGCGCACCTTCCGCGCCACGCAGGTGGAGGTGCGCGCGCCCGCCGGCGCTGAGTTGTTCGGGGATGGAGAGTTGCTGGGCCGGGCGCCGCTCAGGTTGCGGGTGGAAGCGA
>JACZYA010000057.1 GCA_022571295.1 Acidobacteriota bacterium
GGTGCGTCCCCTCCGGTCCGATGGCAACCAGAAGCCAACCAACTCTCTTCCTTCTCTTTCTTCTTCTCTCTCTTCTTTCCGCTGCGCGATGCCGTGGTGTGACCAACATCCCTCCGGGACGGACCAACAGCATTCTCCTCCTCTCTTTCAGTCACACCAGTCAGAGCCCAAAGGGCGGAATGCAGCTTAGCTGCCACCACCATCACAGAAGGCAAAAAGGACAATTCCTTTTTTCCTTCGCTCCGCCTGCGGCGGAGCTTCGGCGAATGCACCACAACCAAGAGATGCTAGAATTGTATTTGGATCCACCCGAAGGAGAATGCCCGCCGACCTGTCCGCCGTAGCCCACAGGGCGTAGGCGGAAGCCTTGGCGCTTGGCCGAGCACAACGCCGGGAAATCTCCCCACACCAGCAAATACCGCCCATGGCGTCTAGCCTCCTACCTTGCGTTCCCAGAAAAGTCGAAGGCAATGAGATTTGAGGAGTACCTCAAAACAGGTTCGGGGTGAGCCTTCGCCAACCGGCACTTGTGGTAACCTGCCGAGGCATCGGCGAAAACAAGCCCAATGTACTTCTGCTACCTCTTGCGCTGCTCTGACGGCTCGCTCTACGCCGGCATCACCACCGACCCCGCCCGCCGCCTCAAGCAACACAACCTCGGCCAGGCTTCCAAGTACACCGCCGCGCGCCGCCCGGTCCGCCTGGTCTGGAAAGAGACGCACCGCAGCCGTTCCTCCGCCCTGCGCCGCGAAGCCCAAATCAAGCGCTGGCCCCGCCGCCAGAAGCAGGCGCTCATCCGCAGCACCCGCCGCCGCGGGGCACGATGAAAACGTAGTTCCTTTGTCTACCGAAAACTGGGTAAACTGTCCTACTGCCGCCACCGGACCACAGTGGCCCAGTTTGCGGCTCACGGCGCGAGCAAAGGAGGTGCAGCCATGAAAATCCTCGTCAGCGGATCCACCGGACTCATTGGCTCGGCGCTGGTTCCCTTCCTCACTACCGGCGGACACAGCGTCGTCCGCTTAATCCGTGCGCAGCCCAGGCCGGGACAAGCGGCGGTTCACTGGGACCCAGCAGCGGGCAAGATTGACTCAAACGCGCTCGAAGGGTTGGACGCGGTCGTGCACCTCGCCGGCGAAAACATCGCGGTGCGCCGGTGGACCCCCGCGCAGAAAGCGCGCATCCGCGACAGCCGCGTGCAGGGAACGCGCCTGCTGGCCCAATCGCTCGCCCGGCTCCAGCAACCGCCCACAGTGATGGTCTGCGCCTCCGCCATTGGCTTCTACGGCGATCGCGGCGAAGAACTCCTGACCGAAGCAAGCGCCCCCGGCTCGGGCTTCCTGACTGACACCTGTCGCGCCTGGGAAGCCGCGGCGCAACCCGCCAGCGAAAAGGACATCCGAGTCGTCAACCTCCGCCTGGGCGTGGTCCTCAGCCCTGGGGGCGGCGCGCTGGCCAAGATGCTCCTTCCCTTCCGCCTGGGCGTAGGCGGCAAAATCGGGAGCGGCCGCCAGTACATGAGCTGGATTGAAATTGACGACGTGGTCGGCGTCATCCACTACGCCCTCACCACCGACGAGCTGCGCGGCCCGGTCAACGCCGTCGCCCCCAATCCGGTCACCAATCGGGAGTTCACTAAAACTCTGGGCCGGGTTCTCTCCCGCCCCACTATTTTTCCTATGCCGGCCTTCGCCGCCCGGCTGGCCTTCGGCGAAATGGCTGACGAGCTACTGCTCGCCAGCACTCGCGTCAAGCCGGCGCGCCTTCAGAACTCCGGCTATTACTTCCGCCATCCACGGCTCGAAGATGCTCTGCGGCACCTGCTGGGAAAGTAACGCGCGATGCTATAATCGCGGAGCGTTTTGCAAGGAGATTTTGTGCGAGTTGACAAACGAGCCGCCGACCAGTTGCGCTCGGTCAAGTTCACCCCCAACTTCATCCCCACCGCTGAAGGCAGCGTGCTGATTGAAGTCGGCGGCACACGGGTCATCTGCACCGCCTCAATCGAAGAGGGCGTGCCGAGTTTTCTCAAAGGCTCGGGCAAAGGCTGGCTGACGGCTGAGTACGCCATGTTGCCGCGCGCCACTGGACAACGCACCCAGCGCGAGTCCAGCCGCGGCCGTCCCTCTGGGCGCTCGCAGGAAATCCAGCGGCTCATTGGCCGCTCCCTGCGCGCCGTCCTGCGGCTGGATACCCTGCGCGAGCGCACCATCTACCTCGACTGCGACGTCATCCAGGCCGACGGCGGCACCCGCACCGCTTCCATCACCGGCGCCTACTTGGCGCTGGGGCTGGCCTGCCGGACGCTGGTGGATATGCGCATCCTGCCCTCGCTGCCGCTGACCGACTCGGTCGCCGCCGTCAGCGTGGGCTTGGTTGACGGCAAACCAATACTCGACCTGACCTACCAAGAAGACTCCCGCGCCGAAGTGGACATGAACGTAGTCATGACCGGCAACGGCGAGTTCGTCGAGGTGCAGGCCACGGCTGAAGGCTCGCCCTTCAGCCAGGAACAGCTCGACCAACTGCTGGCGCTGGCCCGCGGCGGCATCCAGCAGTTGCTCGAACGCCAGCAGGAAATCCTCCAACTCAACTTCGCCCAACCGTAAAGACGCGGGAACTATCGGTCACACTCCGAAGCTCATGCCAACTCGCCTCTATCTGGCCAGTTCGAATCCAGGCAAGCTGCGGGAGTTGCAGGCGCTGGCGGAAGGCTCGGAAATCAACGCCGAGCTGCTGCCCAAGTTTCGAGAGTTGCCCGCCGCCAAGGAAGACCACGACAGCTTCGCCCTGAACGCGCTCGAAAAAAACCTGTACTACAGCCGCTTCACCGACCAGCTGGTTGTGGCTGACGACTCCGGCTTGGTGGTGGACGCGCTCGACGGCGCGCCCGGCGTGCGCTCGGCCCGCTATGCCGGCCCCAACTCTAGCGACAAGGACAACAACCACAAGCTCCTTTCCGAACTCAGCAGCGTGCCGGAAGAGAAACGTACCGCGCGCTACCTCTGCGTACTGGCACTGGCCCGCCGAAACAAACTGGTGGCTTTGTTTTCTGATTCGTGCGAGGGGCGAATCCTCACCGAGCATCGCGGCCGCGGCGGCTTTGGCTACGACCCGCTGTTCTACTTCCCTCCCCTGGAAAAAACTTTGGCCGAGGCGAGCGAGGCCGAAAAGAACCTCCACAGCCACCGCGGCAAAGCCTTCCGCAAGCTCCTCTCCTACCTAAAGAACCACAGCCCATAGCCCGGCAGCACGAGCATCGCTATACCTGTCATTCTGAGCGAAGCGAAGAATCCCGAATGACAAAACCAAGTCCCCGATGGGATTCTTCGTCGCCCGCCCGAGGCGGACTCCTCAGAATGACAGAACGGGGAACATCTCAGCCTCCCGCGAACCGCAGGACTCGTTGGAAAGCGGGAGCTATGTTATAGTCCCTGTTTCTTTGCTTCACGCCGAAGACCAAAGGGGAGCCGAGCACTCATGAGCGACCAGCAACAGAAACAAGAGGAAGCCCCGCGGCGGCAGTTTGTCACTTTCGGGTTCTACAAAGTGGACCCGGGCTGGCGGCGCCTGTTGGAAAAAGAGCGCACCAAAGGCAAACGCGAGTTCTGCCAGGTGGTCAAGGAGTACCAGGACAAAGGCGTCGAGCAAGGCGCCATCGTAATTGCCTACTCCACCGTCGGCCTCCGCGGCGACGTGGACTTCTTCCTCTGGCGCATCTCCTACAGCCTGGAAGCGCTGCAAGAGATGGCCGCCAAGCTGCTCGCCACCGGCCTGGGCCAGTGGCTGCACACCCCGCTCTCCTACCTCTCCATGACCAAACGCTCCATCTACCTGGTCGGCCACCAGCACGAAGGCCAAGCCGACAGCCGCGGCACGCTCGTCCCCGGCCAATACAAATACCTGTTCGTCTATCCTTTCGTAAAGACGCGCCAGTGGTACCTGCTCACCGAGGGCACCCGGCAGGGGATGATGAAGGAGCACATCGTCGTAGGCCACAAGTACCCGCGCGTCAAGCTCAACACCACCTACTCCTTCGGCCTGGACGACCAAGACTTCGTGGTCGCGTTCGAGAGCGACCATCCCGCCGACTTCGTGGACTTGGTGATGGAGCTGCGCGCGAGCCAGGGGAGCGAGTACACCGTGCGCGACACACCCATCTTCACCGGCGTCCGTGGCAGCATGGACCAGGTGCTGAACCTGCTGGGCGGTTAAGCCGCGCCATGCCGGAGAAGCCTGCTCACCCCACCTTCCCGGTCAAGTTCCGCTTCCAACCGGTCAAGAACGCCCGCAAGCTGCCCCCCAAGCAGCGGGTAAAGAAGCTGCTGGAGCGCCTCGACCGCGCCTACCCGCGCGCCGCCTGCGCCCTGCACCACAACAACCCGGTGCAACTGCTGGTGGCCACCATCCTCTCGGCGCAGTGCACCGACGAGCGCGTGAACAAAGTGATCCAACCTCTGTTCCGCAAATATCCCACCGCCGAAGCTTTCGCCTACGCCAATCCCCGCGAACTGGAGCAGGAAATCCGCCCCACCGGTTTCTTCCGCAGCAAGACCAAGTCCATCATAGGCGCCTGCCGTAAAATCCTGGACGACTTCGGCGGCAAGGTGCCGCGCACAATGGAGGAGTTGCTGACGCTGCCGGGCGTGGCCCGCAAGACCGCCAACGTGGTGCTCGGCACCGCCTACCGCATCGCCAGCGGCATCGTGGTGGATACGCACGTCCACCGCCTCTCCCGCCGCCTCTACCTGACCAAAGAAAAAGACCCCAAGAAGATCGAGCAGGATTTAATCAAGATTATCCCCAAGCAAAGATGGATCGTGATTTCCCACCAACTGATCTGGCACGGGCGGCTGGTCTGCCAGGCGCGTAAGCCTCGCTGCGCGCAATGCTCGGTCGAAGACCTGTGCTACTCCAAAGACAAAATCCTCTGACGCCCGCCCGCTGAGCGCCCCGGCTGTCTCCTCTCCCTCCTCTGTTTCCTTATGTTTCCTGAGAAACTAGACGCTGGCGGCGGAAATCGTTATAGTGGCGCGCACTGGCTTGAGCTTGGCTCAAGCTCGCAGCGAGGAGGCACACGGATGCAGCTCCGGAGCGGTAAGGAAGCAGCCCAGCGGATGCACCGCTTCATCAGTTCCAAGCACCAGGTGCACGCGTATTCGGTTGACCTGACCGCCCGACAGATTTACAGCCTGGGCCCCACCGGTGCGGTGGACTTCGCGGGCAGCGACTACCTGGCCGCCGACCCCCATGCAGTCTCGGCCTACCAGAAGCATTCCCAGGACAAGTACCGCTGGTGGTCGCTCCTGCACGGAGCTTACCTGGTGGAGTTCAACGAAACCCTGGAGCTGGCTGAGAACGAGATTGCCCTGCTCGAACCGCATGAGCGCCTGCTGCGCGCCGGCGCCATGCACCCCGCCCTCTACGTGCGCGGCAAGGTGGACCCCATAGCTACCATGCTCAGCGTGGCCGGTGCCAAGATCGAAATCAAGCAGAACGCCCGCATCTCGAGCCTGCGCCTCTTCCGCCTGGCCGCCGACCCCTCCCGACCTGCCGCACCCAAGAAAGCAAAAAAGAAAGCGAAAAAGAAAACCAAGAAGAAGGCCCCCGCCCGGAAAGTCCCAAAAAAGAAAAAGAGACGCTAGATCGTGGTAAAATTTCCCTCGACGGGGCGTGGCGCAACCTGGTAGCGCGTCTGCTTTGGGAGCAGAAGGTTGTGGGTTCAAATCCCACCGCCCCGACCAGCATCAAGGCGAGTGTAGCTCACCACGAGAGGAATCTGGCGTCCGCAAGCTCTGATGCCAGTCGGTCCCTATGGCCTGCCCCTCGGCGCTAGTGTACAATCCCCTGAGTATTTCTGCGGGAGCTCATGCACGGTAGTCATGTGGAAGAGAGAACCATTGACGGACGAAAAGCTCTGCCTTGAAGAGTTGCGCAATACCATGTGCCTGCTTTCTGACCCTGATGAATACAGGGTATGTGACCGATGTGGTAGTACGAGTGGAACATCCAAGTGGTGGCTTCCAACAGTATGGGGGCAGGTCCTTGTATGTCTAGACTGCTGTCAACAACTAGACCTTATATGGTAAGGCATGCCGATGGCTTCGTAAGGGAATCCTCGTGTAACTGAAAGCCGCAGCCATGCGAACTTGCTTGCGTCAAATGCTGGCATTGGTTTTGTGTCTGGCGGCCTGTGGTGGCGGCGTCGAGCCGGATAGGGTGTTACCCGCGCGAAAACAGCCGATTGTTCAGGCAATTTCAGGGGTTCAGTTCGAAGCCGAATACAAGTTTACGGGTATCAAGGAAGGCACAAGAACACAACTGGCATGGAATTACTCAATACTGGTTGACCAACAAAGCTTCCCACCCCAGCCACCCCCTCGTAAGAGTATTGGGTTAACTTATGATCAGCCTTGTCTGACCTTTGCGTTTCAGCTAGTTGATGTGGATGGTTTCACGCTGGAGAGACACAGGATAACTCAGATTCCAGTGACCCCAAGTATGCCACGGACTTGGCAAGCACAACTGTGGGTAAACAAGGACGCCGCAGTTAAGACGGATAGAATAGTGGGAACGCTAGCATTAGAATGGGCGGCGGGTTCATGCCTCAACTCCGTTCATTGAGAAGTCAACCCTCAGGCTGTGCCCAATTCTGGGCCCACCACCAAACCCTACCGAGTGCTACCAAGTGTTAGGGCATTTCGTGCAAGTCCTTTTCACGCAACAACTAATCGCACACGTTGACACTCAGTAGTACACAGTGTAAGTTTTTATTTCGCGATTGGTATGAAAACGGAAAGACAAAGACGACCCACGACTGTTAAGAAGTCCGCCCGCGCCCCGTCCACGCAAACCTGCGAGCACGGGCTGCCGTTGCTGAAGCACCAGGACGAGCGGATGTGTGCGCTTGAATACCTGAACCGCTTCGTGGCCCCGCAACGCGTGGACAAAGTGACCCGCCGCGGAACACAGCTCTACCTGGTGTTCGACTCGGGGGAAAAGCTGGAGTGCTGCTGCGAAAGCTGCGGCGAAAGCCACGGCGACGACCAGAGCTTCATCCGCGAGATCAAGGAGATCGCCCTCGGCCGGCGCGCCCTGCGCTTCCGGCTGGAAGCCAACGGACACCTGATGGTCTGGTTTGCGCGCGGCGACCACCTCCACCTGCACCGCAACGCCCTGGAACGCTTCCGCCCGCCCCGGCGAGGACGCGGCGTGCGGCCCGAGCACGCACCCGCACCTCCCGCGTCCAACCAAGGGAAGCAATAGCTCGGCGGAACCGCCCCGGCGTCAAACGCCAAACCTAATCTTCCGGCTCCCTCCGCCCGACAAACTCCTCCACCGCTTGACGCACCGAACCCGGCAGCTCCAGGAAGCGCAAGCCCATGCCTTCCTCCGGCACGCTGTAAGCGACCACCGCGCGGCATTCCAAAATCTCCGCCTCCGACTTCAGCTTAAACCGCAGCGTAACCTCACTGCCCGCGACCGGCGGAGTCTCGGTCTCCACGTACACCCCGCCCACGGACACATCCCGCGAGTAACCGACAATCTGCTGGCCGCCCATCCGGGTGCGAATCTGGGAAGCCAATAGGACGCGCCGGGCGGCACGCCGATCCCGATCAGGAGGGTAGAGCAGTTCCAGCAAATGCCGGCGGTCCGCCTCGGCCAACTCGGTAAACTCCACCCGCAGGCCCTGGCCGGGCAGTTGGGCCGCGATGAGCCCACGCGCGTGGATGACGGGAGAACTAGGAGTGGGTCGAAAGCGGACCTCGACCGAAGCGTTGAGCGCATCCGTGCGCCGGGTTTCCACCAGCAACGCCGCCGCTCCCTGCAGGCGCGCCTGCTCCTGGGTGGTCTCGCCGTTGCAGGTGTATTCGACGCTGATGTTGGTCAGCTCGGGAAGCTCTCGCGCCGCCATTGGTTCCGCCTGACACTCCTTACCCGCAAGCGCCATGCTACTCAAAAGCTGGTCGGGTGACAATCGGCAGGGGACAAGAAGGAAACGGGCCGGGGCTTTCCGGGGGAGGGCGTTCCCGACCCCGGCCCATTTCTCGCCCACCCATGTAACCTGTGGGCAAAACCTTAGCTGGCTTCTATGTGATCGACTCCAGCTCCTCAGCGGACAAATCAATCCGGTCGAACTTCACCGCCACGCCAATCTTGTTGTCAGAACCTAAATCCACGCGCACCACGCGCCCCACGCCCCGCACTTCGGCCCCGCGGCCTTCCGGCGGGCCGGGCAGTCGAATGGCTAGCTCCACCCGGGCGCCTTCCTGCAGCGATTCAGGAAACCCACTGAAGTAAAACCCCCGCACGCTGATGTCGCGGGTTTGCCCGCTGGCGACCGCGATCGACCCTTCCTGGTGAGTCCGAAGGTCCACCTCAAGCTGCAACGGGTAGCGGCGCGAATTGCGCCGTTCAGCCGTCAGGGTTCCCGCCGCTGGTGTCTTCTGTGCCATACAAACAGCACTCTAGAGGAGAAAACCCCTGGCGGGAATAGAACGAAAGTCTCATTCGGGGTAGGACAAAAGTCGCAGGGAGTACAAAAGTACCAGCCCCGGCCGGGGCCAGAGCGCCGGGCGGCTAAAGCGTTCCTCTTCTGAGGGATGCCCTGTGGATTTTTTCAGCGGTCAGCTAAGGAGCTTCAACCAGCCGATGATGAAGGGCGTAGAGGGCCAGTTCCAGCCGGTCCGACACCCCCAGCTTGTCGAAGATGTTGTGCAGGTGGTTCTTCACCGTCTGCTCGCCGATGGAGAGCTTGTCCGCAATCTCCTTGTTTCGGAACCCCTGCGTCACCAACCGCACAATGTCTTGCTCGCGCTCGGTCAGCAGTGGACGCGCCTGCTGCTCCGCCCCCGGCGGCCGGGTCATGGCCCTCATCACTTCAGCCGCCACCCGCTGGTCAATCCACATCTCTCCCCGGTGGACCTTCCGAATCCCCTCCAGCAGCAGCTCGCTGGCCGCTTGCTTCAACACCACTCCGCGCGCCCCGCGCCGCACCACCTCCACAAAGTCCCGCTCGTCTTCTGAAGCGGTCAGGACGATGGTTCGCGTGCTGGCGTCCTTGCCGCCCAGATCGTTCAGCACGCTCAGCCCGTCCTTCTCGGGCATTTTCAGGTCGAGCACCACCACATCGGGCTTCAACTTCTCCACCAGCGCCAGGCACTCCACCCCCGTGCGTGCCTCCCCGATCACCACAATGTCATCTTCTGCCTCCAGAAGTTTGCACAACCCCTCGCGAAAGATGGTGTGGTCGTCGGCCACCAACACTCGGATGTCCTTCTTCGCCTTCGACATTGTTCTCTCTCGTCCCTCTTCTTCCGGCCTGCCCGCCAAACAACCGTGCGGCCCGGGCAGCAGCCTAGGCCAATGGAATCTCCATGCGCAAGGTCAAGCCGCTGCCGGGCGTGGACTCAATGGTCAGCGTCCCGCCCAGACCGCGCAAGCGCTCGCAGATGGAGACCGGCGCCAACCCTTTTTCCATCAACGCCTCCTGCGTGTAAGTTCCGGAAAAGGGCATCCCGCGCCCATCATCGTCCACCACCAAGCGCAGGCAGTTTTCATCCTGGCGCAGCCTCACCAGCACCTGTCGGGCGCCAGCGTGCTTGCGCACATTATGCAACGCCTCCCGCAAAATAAGAACCACTTCCCGGCACACCCCCTCCGGCAGGTTTTCCTGTACCGGCTCGATCTGCGTCTCCACCTGAATGCCGGTTTCCTGCTGGAGCTGCGCGCAGTGGGCCAGCAGCCACTGAGCCAGCTCGCCCGGGGTCACCCGCACCGGCTTGAGCGCGCGCAGGAACCGGCGAAACTCCTCCCGCTCTCCTTGTACCACCTGCTGCAGTTGTCCCAGCTCGCCCGCCACCCGCTCGCCCGAGAGGCCCGGCAGCAGGGGAGCGAGCGCCCGGCAGGCGGCAAGCGCCGCCGCGTCGGGAGGCGGCCGACCGTAATGGGCATGGAAGCGGAAGAAGCGCAACAGCCTCAGCACGTCCTCGCGGACGCGCGCCTCGCCGTCGCCGATGAAGCGCACCCGCCCGGACTCAAGGTCGTCGAGACCCCCGAACGGGTCGAACAGGGTGCCGTCAGGGGCAAGAGCGAGCGCGTTGATGGTGAAGTCGCGGCGCGCCGCGTCGGCCGCCCAGTCGTCCGTGTATTCGACCTTGGCCCGGCGGCCGTAGGTCTCGACGTCGATGCGGAGCGTGGTGATCTCGAAATGGGCCGCGCCGATCACGGCGGTCACCGTGCCGTAGTCGATGCCGGTCGGGATGACCCGGATGCCGGCTTTCCGCAGGAGGCGCATCACCGTCTCCGGGACGTCATGGGTCGCGATGTCGATGTCCTGGATCGGGCGTCCCAGGACCGTATCGCGCACGCACCCGCCGACGAAGCGAATCTCGGCTCCTTCCGCCGTCAGGGCGGCGACGACCGCCCGGATCCCGGACGCCTCCATCCAGGGCTGAGAGGGCAATTTGTCTCTCGCTCCCAAGGCCCAGCTCACCGTCCGGCCGGGGACGACCTCGCCCTCGATGTAGTGGGGCGCCTGGTAGACGCCGCCCGGCTCATGGCCCTCGAGCGGCGCGGTCCCGTCCTCCGCAGTAGCTCTGCCACGGAGGACGGGAGAGCCAGCCCGGCGAGGACAAGCCAGAACCACGGGCCTTCCCGCAAGCCGGGCAGCCGCCCGCCCCCGCCGCCCGCAACCGACGCCGGCGGACCAGGATCCAAACCGCATAAAGCGCCGCCGGCACCAGGACCGGTAGCCACGTAGCAGGGCAGAGTCCGCAGCATCAGCCGCTCAAGACCTCATAGAGATTGATCAGCATGCCGGCGGTCGCGCCCCAGATATAGCGGCCCTCGTAGGACAGCACGTAGTCGCGCCTCTCGATCCCCTCTCCACCCTCCGTAGCTCCCGCCTTCGCGACGCCCGCTCCGGCGGGCAAAGCAAGGTCGCTACTGCGGCCCGTCCTCCGTAGCATTACTGCGGAGGGTGGAAGGACGGGGTGGATTCGGCGCTGGCGCGCGTGATTGGCGGGATCGAGTATGAACGCGAGCGGCACCTCGAACACCTCGGCGACCTCGAAGGAGTCCAGCTTGAGCGACAACGGAGGGCGGATGAGGCCAACCACCGGGATCACCCGGAAGCCGGTCGTCATCTCATAGCCATTGAGCCGGCCGATGACCTCGATCCGATCGGGCGCCAGGCCGATCTCCTCCTCGGTCTCGCGCAGGGCCGCCGCCTCCGGGTCTGTGTCGTGGGGCTCGATACGGCCGCCGGGGAAGCTGATCTGGCCGGCGTGGTCGCCGACGTGCTCGGTGCGCTGGGTCAAAAGCACGGTCATGCCGTCCGCCCGGTCGATGAGCGGCACCAGCACCGCCGCCGGCGTCAAAGCCCGGCGCTTGAGCGAGCCAGGGCGCGCGCCATGGCCGGCGCGCGGCGCCCGCCGCCGGGAGCGCGCCGTCGCATCGGAAAACCGCTCAATGATCCACGCCCGCCTCACGCGGCCGCCTCGATCCTGCCCAGAGGGAAGAAGCTGCCCTTGCTCCACACCCCGTACAGATGGTCGCCGCCGACCTTTTCTTCCACGCCCAGCTCGACCAGCTGGTAATAGACCGGGCGCAGGATCAATGCCTCCAGACGGTCGCGCACCAGGACATAAGGTGAAGGCTCACCGCTCGCCGGATCGTGGTCGACGCGGATCGGGTGGTCGGCGTCGGCGGCCACGAAATCGTCGGCATTGGTGCGGAATGTGAGCGCCTGTTCCCGGCCAGCGCCGGAGACGGCGAGCTCGACGGCGGTAAAGGGTGCGTCCTCGACCTCGATCCGGCCCCGCTCGGCCGGCGTGACCAGCCAGTAGTCGCCGGCCTCGTCCCGTCTGAGGACGGTGGAAAACAGGCGCATCAACGGTTTGCGGCTGATCGGCGAGCCCTGATGCAACCACGTGCCGTCGCGGGTGATTCGGATGCCGAAATCGACTTCCGCTTCCGGCGCGGCCGTGCCGCCCTCGCGGCCTCCCCGGGCATTGCCGCAGGCGGCGGCGCCCGGTCGTTTCGCGAGCCCGGGAAGCTTCGGAGATCCTTTGGTCATCGCTCGGGTGTGACCATCGCGCCCTCGCGAGTCAAGGTGAAGTGAGCGTTGCCGGGCCTATCGCTCCCGCCGCCGAACCGGACCACCGGATTCTCGCCGCAATCGAGGCCCTAGGTCAGCGCCTGGCCGGGGTGCGCACGCAAATCGACCGTGTCATTTCCACCCTCCGTAGCTCCCGCCTTCGCGGAGCCCGCTTCGGCGGGCGAAGGAAGGTCGCTACTGCGGAGGACGGGTTCGGCCAGGACGCGGTCGTCGATCAAACTCTTATCACGCTGCTTTCCGGCGGTCACGCCCTGTTGATCGGCGTGCCCGTCCTTCCACCCTCCGCAGTAATGCTACGGCCCGTCCTCCACAGTCGCCAACGCGCCAAAGTCGCTCCCGCCTTCGCGACCCGTCCTCCGCAGGAGCCCTGCTCCGGAGGATGGAAGCGCGCTATGGCGGGCGAAGCAAGGTTGGCGGCGGCGCGTGCTACGGAGGATGGAAGGACGGGCCGCAGTAGCCTCGCTACGGAGGGAGGACTGGTCGAGACCCGGGCACGGTGCTGGGCGTCGGACGACAAGCGGGTGCAGTGCCTCGGCAGTCCGCGTGTGATCCTCGGCCCGCCGGCGGCGCCTGGATTCGCCGGGTCCGCGATTCGCTCCACCCTCCGCAGTGCTACGGAGGATGGAAGGACGAGCCGCAGTAGCGAAGCTACGGAGGGAGGAAGGACGGGCGGGCCCGCCGCCTGGCATGATGGCAAAAAAAAGCCGGTTCCTCCGCGAGGGAGGAACCGGCCGAAAGAGCCTTACTATCCTGTCGCCAGGCTAGAAGGAGTACCAGAACGCCATCTGTACTCGGTTGGCCGTGGAATACCGGCCATCAATGGTATCCCTGGCACCCCAGATATATTCGAGGCCGATCGTGACCGGGTCGGCCGGATACCACAAGATGTTGGCGTGCACCGACTGGACGTTCTCATTGGTGTTGAAGGCAGCGTCGAACTGGTTAAAGCTGGCCGAAGGACCAAACGCATCGACGATGTCAATCTCGGTGTGCGCCCAGCCGAAGACCGCATTCGAGGCAAGGCTGTCGGTCCACCAGTGCTGATAGCCGACATGAAAGCCCCAAACGGTGACCGGGTCAAGATCGGGATTCAGGCCGGGCGCAAAGCTGGTCACCAGGGCATCGGTAACGGCCCCAAAGACATGGCGGCCGATGCCTTCGCCGTAGATGAAGTGAGCGTTCAGGGAGTCATCGCCGAAGGTGGGCATCCAAAGCCCCACGAGGGTCCCCCAGCCGAGGGCCGAGTCGCTGGCGGCACCCGTGCCGCTGTCGACTTCGAGATTGCGGAGCGTGGCAGCCAAGCCCAGGTGGCCCCATGAATCGTCGTATTCGAGCTTGATCACGGCGTCCGGAACGCTGTCGGGACCATCGAGGCCGCCCTGGTCGTTGATGGAGAGAAGCCCCGTCTGAACCTTCGAAAGTTGTGTGACTACGCTGGTGAACGGGGTGGTGGCCGTGGCGGTGAAGCCGCCGACGATCGAGGCGCCCCCAGACGTAAAGAACGTACTTATCGTCCCGAGCGTGGCTGTCCCTCCCGGGATCAGGGGTGTGTAGACGGCCGTGGTCTCCGGGTTCTCCAGGGCCAGCTTCAGCACCATTCCGTTGCCGAGATCATGGGTGTAGCGAATCAACGTCTGATATGTCCAGGCCTCCCCCACCGGGCCGAAGAAGTCCAGCGTCGTCGGATAGCTCGAGTAATCACTGAACGTCGAGACGGTCTGACCCACCGTAAGGGGGCCGATGGTGCCGTAGGCTTCCGACAATCTGGGGGTAGACCCGTTCCGGGTGAACTCGGTACCGGTTCCGATGGTGCTGAAGGTGAAGGCGACGTATGTCGTGATCTCGCCGTATTCGCTTGGCGTGCTGGTCGCGATATCAAGCCAGGTTTCCTTGGAGGAGAACCGGAACTCGCCGTCCCTCCTGTCGGCCGCGGTGCCGTCCAGCGGAAGCGTGCTGAAGTAGAACGACCCGGCACCCAGCGAATCGGAGTTGCCGTCAAAGTCGTATGTGAAGTTAGCCCTCAAAATGCCGCCAATCTTCATCGAGGTGTCGGAGCCAGGAAGCTTGAACGAGCCCTCCATGTCACCGCCGGTCACAAGGAGCATCGCAGGTGCGACGCCCTGGGTTCGTTCATCGATGGCCGCCTGGTCCTGCTCGATCTGATCGAGGCGGTCCTGCAGGGCCTGGATCTGGTCCTTGAGGCCGTCGATTTCACCGGCCGTCGCCGCAGTGGACGGCATCAGCAAAGCAACAGCGGCGCCCGATCCAAGTAAAGCGGAGCGCAAACGAGTCTGAGTCATGGAACCTCCTCTCTAAACACTCGGATTGTTAAGTTACTGCTGTCGGGTCTTTTTAGTCGCCCGTTCCTCGGTTCCGAGAGAAAAGCCGAGAATCGTGAGTTAGATCGTGAGTTAATGGGCCGAGGCAGTGCGAAGGGTCAAGCGGTTTCTCCGAAACTCCGGCAAATATCTCAAAAGCTGTGACTTTTCGGCAACAGCCGGACGACAGCCGGCATGAGCCGGGTTTGCCGGTCTCTCGGACAGTGGGCCTGGTCTTTCGGACAGTAGGCCTGGTTTTTCGGACAGTAGGCCTGGTTTTTCGTGAACAAGCGTTTTGTCGCCTTGGACGCGCCTCTGGAAGGCGCGCAAGAGACCATCCGCCGCCCGAGGCGGGCTGTCGCGCGAGGCGGACTGTGGCTATAGCGTAACAGAGGGCCCTATCCACCGGACAAAGACGCACCCATCTCGTGACAGAGACGGCCTTGGCTGCGGGAGGCACGGTGGGGGCGCCTGGCGGCCGCGGCGCGCGCGCAGCCCGGAGCCCAGGAAACGGTTTCAGCGGTTGGAAATCCGTGTGGTTCGTGGCATTTTCGGCATGTCCTGCGCAATCTTTAAACCCGGATTCCCCAGATAGATCGTAATTTCACTGACCTTGGACGCCGATTCTGGTATGAGGTCTTTGCGCAGCATGACGGACGACAATGACTGGATCCGCACGCTGCTCGATGAGGCCGAAAACGAGCGCATGCACCTGATGACCTTCGTCCACATCGCAAAGCCCAGTTCACTGGAGCGGGCTCTGATCCTCTTCGCTCAAGGTGCGTTCTTCAACGGATTTGTTGCGGTCTATCTGATTTTGCCCTTAAACTATCTCGAAAAGCCTGAGCCAGAGAAGTTCAAGGCGTTAGCGGATGACTTGTCGAAGCTGACTGACGACGTCATAGCTCGTGTTGAGAGTTCTCCCGCACGTTCTTAGGATCCCCTTATGGCTAGAAGCAGACATCAATTTTCGAGAGGTCATCTCTAAATTACCGATCAATCCACCAATTAGAACGACGAAGCAACAAACTGTGTGTCGGTTCAGAATGAGTCTTAAAGCTCGTCGATCACACGGTCAGCAACTTTCGCTCGGAGTTTCATCGTATGCCTCAAAAATTTGTGCACGCCGTCTTTGCCATGGCCCTGTTGCTGTCTACCACTCTGTCTGTTGGTACATCATCAATATCCAGTGCTGCCGAGAATGACCTTCAGGTTGCAATTTTCGCCGGCGGCTGTTTCTGGTGTGTGGAAGCCGACTTCGACAATGTGCCCGGCGTCGTACGCACTATCTCCGGCTTTACCGGCGGCGTTCTGATAGAGCCAACTTACTTACAGGTCTCCGCCGGCGGCACCGGACACCGCGAGGCGGTTCAGATCTTCTATGATCCGAAAATGGTAGACTACGCGACGCTACTCGAGATTTTTTGGCGCAGCGTCGATCCGACCGACGACGGCGGCCAGTTCTGCGATCGGGGTGAGAGCTACAAGACCGCCATTTTTGCGAACTCACCGAAACAGAAGCGGCTGGCGGAAGACTCCAAGCGCAAACTTCAGCTATCTGCCGTCCTGAATCAGCCCATCGTCACCTCGATTGAGGTCGCCGGGCCGTTCTATCCGGCGGAGGAATCCCATCAGAATTATTACAAGAAGAATCCGCTGAGCTACAATATCTACCGCTATGGATGCGGTCGCGACGCGCGGATCAAGGAACTCTGGGGCAAGGACGCACATCGCGGGATCGTGAAGCACTAGGTCCCTAACCACCCAACCCATGTCGCGTTCATTCGCGCGCGTTGAAACCCGCGTTGAAACCCATATGGCCACCGCCCTCCGGCTTCATCAGGCGGCCGGGTTGCGCGAGGCCGAGGCCACCTACCGGCGCGTGCCCGAGGTCCAGCCAAGCCACGCCGACGCGCTGCACCTACTGAGCGTCGCCGCCCACCACGCCGGCCGGCCGAGGCCATCGATTTGATCGGCAAGGCGGCCGCGGCGCGCGCCTGCGGCCCAGGAAATGGTTTCAGCGGTTGGAAATCCGCGTGGTTCGTGGCATTTTTGGCGTGTCCTGCGCAATCTTCAAAGGGGAGCCCGTCGGTTGAACCGAAAAGCACGGCGCTTGGCCGCGAAGGGGCATAGACAGCGTCCGCCCTCACCAGGGACCGCGCAACGTCCAGGACTCGACGTCGGGCATGAAATGGCCGCCGCCCTCCGGCTTCATCAGGCCGGCCGGCTCAAGGAGGCCGAGGCCATCTACCGCCGCGTGCTCGAGGTCCAGCCCCGCCACGCCGACGCGCTGCACCTCCTGGGCGTCGCCGCCCACCACGCCGGCCGGCCGGCCGAGGCCGTCGATCTGATCGGCAAGGCGATCGCGGCGAGCGGCCAAGTCGCCGTCTATCACAACAACATGGGCGAGGTCTACCGCGCCCAGGACAAGTTCGATGAAGCGGTCTTGCACTACCGCCAGGCGCTGGCCATCGAGCCCGACTTCGCGATGGCCCACAA
>JACZYA010000196.1 GCA_022571295.1 Acidobacteriota bacterium
GGTGGCGATGCCGCTCAACCGCCCCAGGAAATTCAGCGCCACGCGCTCCCCCCGCAGCAGCACGCGCGCGTCGCCCACCACCTCCGCTACCTGGCACCGGCTGATCTGCGCGCCCTCCTGCACCCAGGCGTGCACGCGGATGCGCGGGTCGAGCCGCTCAAACAGCCGCTGCACCAGCGGCAGGCCCGCCACCACCATCGCCCCGTTGGCCAGCAACGTTCCCCGGCCCCCCACAAAGTCGGGCAACACCGCCTGCGTGGTCAGGTCGCCCGCGCCCACGTCTTCGCTCAGGGCCCGGTCGAGGAGTTGGGCAATTTCCTGGCACTTCCAGTCCAGGGTCGGAATCACCTCAGCCGCGCTTGCCTTGTCGGGTGCTCCCATGCTTCAACCTCCGCGCATCCCCCACCCCTTCTTCAACGGCTTTCTCCCGCCGACGGGGCAGAGTCGGTCCCTAGCCGGTGCTCCAGCGTGCTGAGCAGGCTGGAAACCTTTTGGTACTGCGTGTCGTATTCCGTCTGCCGCTGCTCCAAGCCGCGCACGACCTCCTGCGGCGCCTTGCGCCGGAACTGTTGGTTGGCCAGCTTGGTGCGCGCGCTCTCGAGCTGACGTCCGAGTTTCTCTTTTTCCCGCTGCAGGCGCTTGACCTCGACCGCAAGGTCGTCGGGACTGAAAGGCACGCGGGCGTCAAAGCGGGCCGCATGGCGCAGCACGCCGCCCTCGGCCGGAAGCGAATCAGGGGAGAGCTTCAGCTCGGTCAGGCTGGCCAGCCGGACGATGACCTCCTGCTGCGAGCGGAAAAGCTCGACGACGCTTTCCTCGGTGGCGGCCAGCTCGCCGGGAACCCGGCGGCGAGCGTCAATCTTCATCTCGGCGCGAATGTTGCGCAGGGCGACGATGGCCTCCTGCACCAGCGCCATCTCCTGCGCGGCCTTCTCCCATTGGTCGGGAACCTTCCCGGCCTGCGGGAAAGGCGCCAGGGCGATAGACTCATACTTGTGCGGCAACTGCTGCCAAAGCTCCTCGGTGATGAAGGGCATGAAGGGGTGCAACAGCCGCAGCGACTCCTCAAAAACGCAGAGCAGGTTGCGGAAGGCGACCCGGTTGGGTTGGCCAGCCTCGGAAAAAAGCCGGGGCTTGACCCACTCAATGTACCAGTCGCAGAAGTCGTGCCAGAAGAAGTGGTAGAGCTGGTGGCTGGCCTCGTGGAAGCGGAAGCCCGCCAGCGCCTCCTCGACTGCCCGCGCGACCTCCATCACGCGGGTGCAAATCCAGCGGTCGGCCAGGTCCGGTTCCGTGGGCCAGCTTCGTTCACCGTTGCTCGGTTCGAGTGGAAACTTGCCACTCAGGATTTGCTCGGCCGATTCGCCCGAAGCCTCTTCAGCCTTGTCGAGGTTCATGAAGATGAAGCGGGCCGCATTCCAAATCTTGTTGGCGAAGGCGCGGTAGCTCTTCAGGCGGTCTTCGCTGAGCGAAATGTCGGTGCCGGGCGCCGCCATGATGGCCAGGGTGAAGCGCACCGCGTCGGTGCCGTAGCGCTCGGTGATTTCCAGCGGGTTCACTACGTTGCCGCGTGTCTTGGACATCTTCTGCCGGTCGGCGTCCCGCACCAGCGCGTGGATGTAAAGGGTGTGGAAGGGAATGCGCTTCTCTACCGGCCAGTCCTGCGGCAGCAGCTTCAATCCCATCATAATCATGCGCGCGTCCCAGAAAAACAAAATGTCGAAGCCGTTGATCATCAGCGTGGTGGGATAAAAGGCCTCCAGGTCGGGCGTCTGGTCGGGCCAGCCCAGGGTGGAAAACGGCCAGAGCGCCGAGCTGAACCAGGTGTCGAGCACGTCCGCGTCCTGCGTCAGCTTTCCGCTTCCGCACTGCGAGCACTCCGCCGGCGGGCTGGCGGCCTGCGGGCGGTCGTTGACCACTTCCACCTGCGAGTCCCGCGCCGGGGTCAGCGCACCGCAGTCGCCGCAGTGCCAGATGGGAATGCGGTGGCCCCACCAGAGCTGGCGCGAGATGCACCAGTCGTGGATGCGCTCCATCCAGTCGAGATAAACTTTCTCCCAATTCTCCGGGACGATCTTGATGAGGCCATCGCGCACCGCTTGGATGGCGGGCTCGGCCAGCGGCTTCATCTTGCAGAACCATTGCAGCGAGACGCGCGGCTCCACCAGCGTCTTGCAGCGCTGGCAGAGGCCGACGGCGTGACGGTAGGGCTCGACTTTTTCCAGCAACCCTTGCGACTCCAGGTCGGCCAGAACCCGCTTGCGGGCCTGGAAGCGGTCCAGACCCTGGTAGGGCCCGGCGTTCTGGTTCATGCGGGCGGCGTCGTCCATGACTTCAATTTCGGCCAAGCCGTGGCGGCGGCCGACCTCGAAGTCGTTGGGGTCGTGGCCGGGGGTAATCTTGACTACGCCGGTACCGAACTCGCGGTCCACGTACTCGTCGGCCAGGACGGGAATTTCCCGCTTCATCAATGGCAGCAAAACTTTCTGGCCGACAAATTTCCGGTAGCGCTCGTCTTCCGGGTGGACGGCGACGGCGGTATCGCCCAGCAGAGTCTCCAGGCGCGTGGTGGCAACGCTGAGACTGTGCTCCGTGCCAACTATCGGGTAGCGAATGGTGTAGAGCTTGGCGTCGCGTTCCTGGTGCTCGACTTCGAGATCGCTGAGGGCGGTCAGGCAGCGCGGGCACCAGTTGATCATGTAGCGCCCGCGGTAGATCAGTTTCTCGTGGTAGAGCCGCAGGAAGGCTTCCAGCACGGCGCGGTAGAGCGCCGGCTCCAGCGTAAAGCGCTCGCGCGTCCAGTCGCAGGAAGCGCCCAGGCGGATCATCTGGTTCTTGATGGTGCCGCCGCTGTGGGCTTTCCACTCCCAGACGCGCCGCTCAAACTCTTCCCGCCCGATCTGCTGGCGGTCAAGGCCCTGCTTGGCCAGCTCGCGCTCCACCACCACCTGGGTGGCGATGCCGGCGTGGTCCATCCCCGGCAGCCACAGTACGCGGTGACCCTGCATGCGCCGCCAGCGCATGAGGATGTCAATCTGGGTGTGCTCGAGCATGTGGCCCATGTGGAGCGAGCCGGTGACGTTGGGCGGGGGGATGGCGAGCGAGAAGCTGGGCTTGTCGGGCGCGCGCTGCTGGGCGGCCACTTCGGGCGTGTAGAGTTTGCGCTCCACCCACTGCTGCGCCCAGCGCGGCTCGATCGCGCCCGGCTCGTACGCCTTGGGGATGTCTCGTTGTGCCATGGGTAGCCCACCGCGGCCCGGATGGGCTGCGACTCCTCAGTATAAGGCAAGCCGGCGGAAATCCGAAAGCGAACCGAGGGCTGAGTGCTGGGACAGTTTCCGAGTAGCGCGTTTATCAGGATTGATCCATCCTGAGCAAAGACCTACCCTTGCTGAAAGGCCTAACTTCCCGCTATCGATCTCAAAATGAGAGCGTTCCGGGGGCCCGGCGGCTAAGGAACAACTGACGCTTTGTGCTTGTTGATGGCAGCGGTCAGGTTTGTCAGGAGCGGACGAAAACCAGTAAAGTCGATCGTATCGGCCTTCGGTCTGACGACCTTATGGGCGAAAACCTTCTTACTGTAGTGCTTGTCCTTATCGAAGCCATTGTCGGGGTTGAACGTCTTGCCGCCAATCACTGTCGCCTTGATGGAAGCATCGAAAAAATCCTCGATCCTCGACGGACTCTCGGCGGCTCCAAGTGGCGTCGGCACGGCATACAGGTTCTTGATGATGTGGACAAAGGGCTCGGCTCCGGTGGGCTTCACCTTGGAGACATTGTGTATGGTGTTCCGAATGCTCCTAGCACCGGTGTCGTTGTCATACAAGATGACCACCGGCTCTGTTGGCCCGGGCCCGGTGAAGCGCTTGGTTTCCTTCGCATAGGCTGCGATGAATTTGCTCAGCACGCCGCTGCCGCCGTCCTTGAGGTCGAGAAGTCGAGCTGTGCTTGAGCGAGGATACTTGTAAAGTCTGACCTTTAGACGAATCTTTTGGTCCGGCATCACTTCGGCCAGAACAGGGAATTCCGCCACGAGGTTTCGGATCGCATGCGTGAGATAGACGTTGTCAGTCTCCCCCTCGCAGATGACCACGGGAGCCTGAGCTACATAGAACGTGCTGTAGATCAAGAACTCCCGGTAGACCTTTTCGTTCGATGACTTCTTGTCGGACAGGGCATCTAGCGTGTGATTCTTGTTGTAAACGTCGATGCTGTCGATAAATCCCAGCATGCCGTGAAGTTCGTTCAGCGTGCCTGGCCGCTTCTCCAAGACCTCTTCTCCATCTTTGTCTGTCACGCCAAGGATTTTGACTATACCACTCTTCACGAGCCTATCAACCA